>NZ_JBVKBA010000042.1:0-46751 GCF_055639175.1 Streptomyces sp. NPDC107546
GGAGAGGGGGACTCCCTGACCCACTCCTTTTCGCCGCTAAACCCCCCCACGGCAAGAAGAGGGGAAAGAGGTCCTCGACCCGGGGGGGGAGACGTCCCCCGGCCCCGACACATCAGCGGCGCCCCGGCTTCTGGTCGAGCAGGCCGGCCCGGCGCAGTGCGTCCGCCATCGCGCTGTTGGCCGGCGGGGGCGCCTGACGGGAGCCTGTGCCCTGGCGGCCCTGGCGCTGCTGCGGGGGGCGCCCGCCGCGCTGCCGGGCGCCGCCGGAGGGCTGGTTCTGCGGGGCCGCCTCGTCGTCCAGCCGCAGCGTCAGCGAGATCCGCTTGCGCGGGATGTCGACGTCCAGCACCTTCACCTTGACGATGTCACCCGGCTTCACCACGTCCCGGGGGTCCTTGACGAACGTCTTCGACATCGCGGACACGTGCACCAGACCGTCCTGGTGGACGCCGACGTCGACGAAGGCGCCGAACGCGGCGACGTTCGTGACCACGCCCTCCAGGACCATCCCGGCCGACAGGTCGGAGATCTTCTCCACGCCCTCCTTGAAGCTGGCCGTCTTGAACGCCGGCCGCGGGTCGCGCCCCGGCTTCTCCAGTTCCTTGAGGATGTCGGTCACCGTCGGCAGACCGAACGTCTCGTCCACGAAGTCGGACGCCTTCAGCGAGCGCAGCACCGCCGTGTTCCCGATCAGCGACGCCACCTCCTGACCCGTCGTCTTCACCATGCGCCGGACCACCGGGTACGCCTCCGGGTGCACGCTGGAGGCGTCCAGCGGGTCGTCACCGCCCCGGATCCGCAGGAAGCCCGCGCACTGCTCGTACGCCTTGGGCCCGAGCCGCGCCACGTTCTTCAGCTGGGCGCGGGACGTGAACGGGCCGTTGGCGTCGCGGTGCGCCACGATGTTCTCCGCGAGCCCGGAGGAGATACCGGAGACCCGGGCGAGCAGCGGAGCCGACGCCGTGTTGACGTCCACGCCCACGCCGTTCACACAGTCCTCCACCACCGCGTCCAGCGAGCGGGACAGCTTCACCTCGGACAGGTCGTGCTGGTACTGGCCGACACCGATCGACTTCGGGTCGATCTTCACCAGTTCGGCGAGCGGGTCCTGCAGACGGCGGGCGATGGAGACCGCGCCACGCAGCGACACGTCCATGTCCGGCAGCTCCTGCGAGGCGAACGCGGAGGCGGAGTACACCGACGCGCCCGCCTCGGACACCATCACCTTCGTCAGCTTCAACTCGGGGTGCCTGGCGATGAGTTCACCGGCGAGCTTGTCCGTCTCGCGGGACGCCGTGCCGTTGCCGATCGCGATCAGCTCGACCGCGTGCTCCTTGGCCAGCCGGGCCAGCTTGGCGATCGCCTCGTCCCACTTGTTGGCCGGGACGTGCGGGTGGATGACGTCCGTGGCGACCACCTTCCCGGTCGCGTCCACCACGGCCACCTTCACGCCCGTACGGAAACCGGGGTCCAGGCCCAGCGTCGCGCGAGTGCCGGCGGGGGCGGCGAGCAGCAGGTCGCGCAGATTCGCCGCGAAGACCTTGACGGCCTCGTCCTCGGCGGCCGTACGCAGCCTCAGCCGCAGGTCGATGCCGAGGTGCACCAGGATGCGGGTGCGCCAGGCCCAGCGGACCGTGTCCAGCAGCCACTTGTCGGCGGGGCGGCCGCGTTCGGCGATCCCGAAACGGTGCGCCACGATCCCCTCGTACGACGACGGGCCGTCCGTCGGCTCCTCCGGCTCCAGGACGAGGTCGAGTACCTCCTCCTTCTCGCCGCGCAGCAGGGCGAGGACCCGGTGCGAGGGCAGCTCGGTGAAGGGCTCGGCGAAGTCGAAGTAGTCGGCGAACTTGGCGCCCGCCTCCTCCTTGCCGTCCCGCACCTTGGACGCCAGACGCCCGCGCACCCACATCCGCTCGCGCAGTTCGCCGATCAGGTCCGCGTCCTCCGAGAACCGCTCGGTGAGGATCGCCCGCGCACCCTCCAGCGCGGCCTGCGGGTCCGGCACCCCCTTGTCGGCGTCGACGAACGCGGCCGCGGCGGCCAGAGGCTCCACCGTCGGGTCGTCGAGCAGGCCCCCGGCCAGCGGCTCGAGTCCCGCCTCGCGCGCGATCTGCGCCTTGGTGCGCCGCTTCGGCTTGTAGGGGAGGTAGATGTCCTCCAGGCGTGCCTTGGTCTCCGCGCCCCGGATCCGCTCCTCGAGCTCCTCGGTGAGCTTGCCCTGCTCGCGCACCGACTCGAGGATCGCCGTGCGCCGCTCCTCGAGCTCACGCAGATAGCGCAGCCGCTCCTCGAGGACGCGCAGCTGCGCATCGTCGAGCATCTCGGTCGCTTCCTTGCGGTAGCGGGCGATGAAGGGCACCGTCGAGCCGCCGTCCAGCAGCTCGACCGCGGCTTTCACCTGCCGCTCCCGTACGCCGAGCTCCTCGGCGATCCTGCCTTCGATGGACCCTGCTCCGAGGGACCCGGGTGTCGTCACGATCCCGTACCGCCTTCTCCACTGAGGTTGCGCGGCAATTGTGGCAGGTCGCACCGACAACGGGGGCACACAGGCTGTGTCACACCCCCAGGCGGGCGCACGCCGCCCGGCACGCGCGCTGATCCGGCTGGGATGGAACACGGGCTCCCAGGACACGACACGGGGCGGCGGAGCCGGGCTCCGCCGCCCCGTGATCGGGGTCCTCGGGCCCGCTCAGGCCCGGCGGGCGGAGCCCGAAGCCCCGCCGAACAGCCGGGCCAGTGCCCGGAACGGCAGCGTCACGACGGTCGCGACGGCGCCGCCGATCTGGCGCAGTACGTCTGCGATCGCACGGAACACAAGCTTCCCCTTTCGTCTCCCGGTGCGGACCATCGGGTGACGACCGGGTACCTCATGCCTTGCCGATCATGCCCTCCGGGAAGGCCCCGGCCGTAAGAGCCCTGGTCAGCAGCGCGCCCGCGAGATCCGTCAGCCGTTCGACGCCTGCGGCGCCGAGGTGTTCGTAGGGGGCCCGGTCCAGGCGGTCGGTCTCCGCTTCGATCTCCCCGCGCAGCGCGGTGCCCGCCTCGGTCAACTCGCCGTCCGCACCGAGCAGTCCACGTTCGCGCAGCCGCCCGCACGCGGCGTCCCAGTCGTCCGGGCTCCAGCCGCGCGTGCGGAGCGCCCACTTCGGGGACATGCCCTTGCCGGTCGCGGTGTGCGTCACCAGCGCCTCCACCGGATCGAGGTCCGTGGCCAGCAGCACCGCGAGATGGCCGTCGCCGCGGTGCTCCCGCAGCAGTGTGGTCGCGTGCCAGAACGCCAGGTGCGGCTCGTCGGGCACCGGCAGATCGGCGTGCGCGGCGTACAGCGGGCGCGCGTGCCGGGTGCACGCCTCAGTCGCGCGCAGCGCGAGCTCCGCCGCCTCGGCCATCTCCTTGGCGGCGACGGTCTCCTCGCCCAGCAGCCGCCGCAGCGTCGCGTCGACGGCACGCGCGCGTGCCGCGAGCACCACCTGGGGGGACGCCGTCTCCCACACGGCGGGCACGTGCCGTGCCACCAGCCCGGGGTGGAAGTTGAAGAACGCGGCCGTCACCACACCCGCGCCCACGGGGCCCATGGCGGCGGCCCGCACCGCGAAGTAGGCGGCCCTGCTGTCGGACACGCCCACGGCGGTCAGTTCCCGGTTCAGATCCGGCGAGAAGTAGTGCGTCGAGTGCAGCGGATTGATCACATTGTGGCAGCGCCGCCCGGCGCGCTCCGGCAGGGGAGAGGTCATGACCGGCAGGTTACCGACTGGTCGGTACGCCGGGAAGCGCGGGGGCCGGCATGGCTGCGAAGCAGAAGGCGCGACCAGCGACGAAAGGAAACCCGGGTCGTTCACCGCGGGGAGGAGTCAACTCGACGTGGTCCAGCCGAAGCGCGGCTGCCTGCGCTCCAGGAACGCGGCGACACCCTCCGCGGTGTCGCCGCTGCCGCGCGCCTGCTCCGCCCAGTACGCGTCCCGGTCCGTCCGTCCGTTCGCGAACTCCTTGGCCGCCGCCTGCGTCAGCTGTGAGCGTGCGGCCAGCACACGCGTGAACTCCGCCACCCGCTTGTCAAGTTCCCCCTCGGGCAGCACCTCCTCGACCAGGCCGGTGCGCAGCGCCCGTTCCGCCTCCACCAACTCGCCCGAGAACAGCAGGTACTTGGCGGTGCCCGGTCCCACCAGCGACACCAGCCGCCGGGTCGAGGAGGCCGGGTAGACGATTCCCAGCTTGGCGGGCGTCACCCCGAACAGCGCGCCTTCCTGCGCGAACCGCAGATCGCAGGCCACCGCGAGCTGAGCGCCGCCGCCCACGCAGTGCCCCCGGACCGCCGCCAGCGTCGGCTTCGGGAACGCGGCCAGCGCCTCCTCGGCCCGCACCGCGAGCGACTGTGCCCGCTCCGGCGACCCCCTCAGCGTGGAGATGTCGGCGCCCGCGCAGAAGGTGCCGCCCTCTCCGGTCAGCACCAGTGCCCGGACCATGGGGTCGGCGGCCAGGGCGTCGAGCAGCGGCGGCAGGGCCTCCCACATGCCGGCCGTCATGGCGTTCCGCTTGGCCGGGTGGTGGATGACGACGGTCGCGACCCCGTCGGCGACGCGGTGCAGCAGCTGGGGCTCCATACGCCGGATGCTATCCGCAGCCACCGAAGGCTCGACGGACGCCTACAACCCGAAGAGTTCGCAAGGTGGCGCGGCAAGGAGCAGGAGCGGTCACACAACTGACCGTGTCATACGCCAATGGTCAGATGTCGTCGATACCTGCTGACTTGTGTTCAGTCTTTTGGGACGGACCAGCGTATTCCCAACACTCGAGGTGTGGTGACAATCGAGCGCAAGGGTGGCGACCGGACGATGGAGAACGAAGGGCGAGGGTCCGGCCCACGCCCTGAAGGCGGCGGAAGGGCGCCGGATGGCGTGGGGCCGACGGGACCGCTGCCGTACGAGGGGGTGTGGCGGTTCGCCGCCGCCGCCGTGGACGCCTCGGTGCCGCAGGCGCGGCACGCCGTGCGGGACCTGCTCGTCCGCCAGGGCGTGCCGGTCTCGGACGACACCGTGCAGGCGCTGTTGCTGATCGTCTCCGAGCTGGTCACCAACGCGGTCCGGCACGCGGCGCTGCTGTCGCCGATGCTCGCCGTGGAGGTCGCCGTCGGTCCCGAGTGGGTGCGGGTGGCGGTGGAGGACGACCACCCCTACCGCCCGAGCGCGCTGGAGGCGGACCACGGCCGCACCGGGGGCCGGGGACTGCTCCTGGTGCGGGAGGTGACGAGGGAGGCCGGCGGGGTGTGCGACGTCGAGCACACGGCCGGCGGCGGCAAGGTGATCTGGGCCGCGCTTCCGCTCAAGCCCACGGGCGTCTTCTGAGCCGGCAAGGCCATCCACTGAGCCGGTCCGGCATCCGCGGACCGTGCGGGTCCGTCCGGACGGGCCGGACGGACCCTCGCTTCACCAGCCTGCGGACGGCCCGGTCAGCTCCCTGATCGCGGGCCGCGCCGCGTCCAGGACCGTCATGAACCACGAAGAGAATCTGTCCTCGGCGTGCCGCTGAGCCAGCTCCTCCGCGGTCACGAACACCGTCGCCCCGACCTCCTCCGGGTCCGGGTGCAGGGGGGACTGCACCAGACCGACGAAGAGGTGGTTGTACTCCTGCTCCACCAGGCCCGAGTCCGGATCCGGATGGTTGTATCGGACCGTGCCCGCCTCGGCGAGCAGCGACGGGGAGACGCCCAACTCCTCGTACGTCCGCCGGGCCGCCGCCGCGAACGGCGCCTCACCCGGGTAGGGGTGGCCGCAGCAGGTGTTCGACCAGACACCGGGGGAGTGGTACTTGCCCAGCGCCCGCTGCTGGAGCAGCAGCCGGCCCCGCTCGTCGAAGAGGAACACCGAGAACGCCCGGTGCAGCCGGCCCGGCGGCTGATGGGCGGCGAGCTTCTCGGCCGTGCCGATCGTGGTGCCGTTCTCGTCGACCAGCTCCAGCATGATGGCTTCGGCGGTGCCGTTCGACGAACGGTGCGTCGCGGTGGCAGGTGTGATCGGCATACCCATCCTTCGCATCGGTTGTCCAGCCCCAAGTCTGCCGTACGAATCCGGCACTCCCGGCACTTCGCTCCTCCCCGCATGTCCCGCCACGGACGCATCGAAAGCGGTCCGGGACCACACGCAGAGGACGCCGGAAGCGGTCGGATACCTGATCGTGCCCGTCGCCGCCGACGGGGAACCGCGCGGGGGCGCGTCCGCGGCAACCCCCGCCGGCGCACGCGCCGCGCACCCGGGGCGCACCCTGCGAGCCTCTCGGCGGGGTACCCGTGGCGCAGCCCCCGCGTGCGCCGCCGAGGGGCTCGCATCCCGCTCAGTCGTGGCGTGCCTCCGGGTGGTGCAGCAGCCAGCCCTGCCAGGCCGACTCCACCATGTCGCGCACCCCGCGCCGGGCCCTCCAGCCGAGCTCCCGCTCGGCGAGCGCGGACGACGCGACCGCGCGGGGCGCGTCCCCGGGGCGGCGCGGCTCGACGACCGCGGGCGTGCTGTCACCGGTCACCTCGCCGATGAGCGTGACGAGCTCCCGTACCGAGACGCCCTCGCCGCGGCCGACGTTGGCCGTCAGGTCGCCCGTCGCGCCCCCGGCCAGCCGCCGGGCGGCGGCGAGGTGCGCCTCGGCGAGGTCGGCGACGTGGATGTAGTCGCGGATGCACGTGCCGTCCGGTGTCGGATGGTCGTCGCCGAAGATCCGCGGGGCCTCGCCGCGGGTCAGCCGGTCGAAGACCATGGGTACGACGTTGAACACGCCCGTGTCGGCCAGCTCCGGCGCCGCCGCGCCCGCCACGTTGAAGTAGCGCAGACACACCGTCGCCATGCCGTGCGCCCGGCCCGCCGCCCGCACCAGCCACTCGCCCGCGAGCTTTGTCTCGCCGTACGGGCTCATCGGGACACAGGGGGTGTCCTCCGTGATGAGGTCCACACCCGGGTCGCCGTACACGGCCGCGGACGACGAGAACAGAAACCGCCTGATCCCCGCCTCCGCGACGGCGTCCAGCAGCGTGGCCAGACCGCCCACGTTCTCCCGGTAGTAGTGCGTCGGCCGCTCCACGGACTCGCCGACCTGCTTGCGCGCCGCGAGGTGCACCACACCGGTCACCTCGTGCTCGGCCAGGACACTCTTGAGCAGCTCGCCGTCCAGCGAGGAGCCCCGCACCAGCGCAATGCCCTCCGGAAGCCGGGAGGGAACGCCGGCCGAGAGGTCGTCCAGGACCAGGACGCGCTCTCCCTCGGCGGCCATCGCCCGCGCCACATGGGCTCCGATGTACCCGGCCCCGCCGGTGGTCAGCCACGTCATGGAGCCTCACCCTATGCCCGTCCGGCGAACGCCGTCCGGCCCCGTCCGCTCGGCTGCCGGGAATGGGTGGATCCGCACCCGCGGTTTGTGGCCTGCCCGTCCCATCCCCGATGATGATCGCGGCGGTGGCCGTGCAAACCGGGTTGATCAGCCCCTGAACGCCCGGTGAACGCGGGATTCCAGGCATCCGATAGCCTCTGCCGACACGCCGCCCGGCCCCGCCCGGGCGTACCGCATCGCACACATGACCGGCGCCCGGACGCGCGTCGGGCCTTCAGGGAGTGAGTTCGTCTGT
This sequence comes from Streptomyces sp. NPDC107546, assembly GCF_055639175.1. NCBI lineage: Bacteria > Bacillati > Actinomycetota > Actinomycetes > Kitasatosporales > Streptomycetaceae > Streptomyces > Streptomyces sp. NPDC107546. The sequence continues at coordinate 7,604 of NZ_JBVKBA010000042.1, forward strand.
CGACCGCCATCCTCACCGGACAGCCGGTCCCCGGATCGTCGCTCGAAGGCGATCTGCGGTCCCTCGGCTTCGACGTGCGGGTCGCCACCGGCACCGGTGACGCCGAGGCCCTCCTCGCCGCCGTGCCGGCGGGCCAGCGGGTCGCGATCGTCGACGCCCGCCTCGTGGGGCATCTGCACGCGCTGCGCCTCGGTCTGACCGACCCCCGCTTCCCGGCCGCCGCCGTGCCCGGTGCCGTCACCGCCCAGCCCGCCGCCCGCCAGGCCCTGACCCGTGCTCTGGCCCGCGAGAACTCCGCCGCGGCCGGCGGTGCGGCCGTGGTCACCGACAACCTCGCCGAGCGCATCGCCGCCGCCCTCGACGCCGACGGGATCCCGGTCCACCGCCCCGAACTCGGAACGCTGGTCGCCGCCGTCCCCACCGACCCCCAGTCCCGCAACGAGGCACGGCAGGCGGTCGCCGCCGTCGACGACGAGGCCGTCCGGCTGCGCAGCGCCGTCAAGGCCCGCGACGGCTTCTTCACCACCCACTTCATCAGCCCGTACTCGCGCTACATCGCCCGCTGGTGCGCCCGCCGCGGTCTGACCCCCAACCAGGTCACCACCGCCTCGCTGCTCACCGCCCTGATCGCGGCCGCCGCCGCGGCCACCGGCACCCGCGGCGGGTTCGTCGCGGCCGGCGTCCTGCTGATCCTTTCGTTCGTCCTGGACTGCACCGACGGCCAGCTCGCCCGCTACTCCCTGCAGTACTCGACGCTCGGCGCGTGGCTGGACGCCACCTTCGACCGGGTCAAGGAGTACGCCTACTACGCGGGCCTCGCCCTCGGCGCCGCCCGCGGCGGCGACGACGTGTGGGCGCTCGCGCTCGGCGCGATGGTCCTGCAGACGTGCCGGCACGTGGTCGACTTCGCGTTCAACGAGGCCAACCACGACGCGACCGCCAACACCAGCCCCACCGCGGCCCTCTCCGACCGCCTGGACAGCGTCGGCTGGACGGTGTGGGTGCGCCGGATGATCGTTCTGCCGATCGGGGAGCGCTGGGCGCTGATAGCCGTCCTGACGGCCGCCACCACCCCCCGCATCACCTTCGTCGTGCTGCTCATCGGCTGTGCGTTCGCGGCGACGTACACCACGGCGGGCCGGGTGCTCCGGTCGTTGACGCGCAAGGCGCGCCGCACCGACCGGGCTGCGATCGCCCTGGCCGACCTCGCCGACAGCGGCCCGCTCGTCGAACTGCTGCGGCGTGCCGCCCGCGGCACCTCCCGGTACACGGCGCCGTGCACCGCCCTCGTCGGCGGCGTTCTCGTGGTGGGCCCCGCCGTGCTGTGGGGCGCCGGATGGCAGACCGTCCTGGGCGCAGTCGGCTACACGCTGATGTCCGCCATCGCCGTGATGGGCACCCTCAAGGGCCCCCTCGACTGGCTCGTCCCCCCGCTCTTCCGGGCCGCCGAATACGGCACCGTCCTCGTCCTCGCGGCGAAATCCGGTGTGAACGGAGTGCTACCGGCGGCTTTCGGACTGGTGGCGGCCGTCGCCTACCATCACTACGACACGGTGTACCGCATCCGCGGCGACGCCGGCGCGCCGCCGCACTGGCTGGTGCGCGCGATCGGGGGGCACGAGGGCCGGACGCTGCTCGTCACGGTGCTGGCCGCGACTGTCACCGCGGCACAGTTCAAGGTCGCCCTCACGGCCCTCGCCGGGTACGTGGCCCTCGTGGTGCTCGTCGAGAGCATCCGCTTCTGGGTGGCCGCACACAAGGGCGGCGCACCCGCCGTACACGATGAAGGAGAACCCGCATGATCGGCCTCGTGCTGGCGGCCGGCGCCGGACGGCGCCTGCGCCCCTACACCGACACCCTGCCCAAGGCTCTGGTGCCGGTGGGGCCCGAGGGCGCGGAGGACAGCCTCACGGTCCTGGACCTCACGCTCGGCAACTTCGCCGAGGTGGGCCTGACCGAGGTCGGCGTCATCGTCGGATACCGCAAGGAGGCCGTGTACGAGCGCAAGGCGGCCCTGGAGCAGAAGTACGGCCTGAAGCTCACCCTGATCGACAACGACAAGGCCGAGGAGTGGAACAACGCCTACTCGCTGTGGTGCGGCCGTGACGCCCTCAAGGGCGGCGTGATCCTCGCCAACGGCGACACCGTCCACCCGGTCTCGGTCGAGAAGACCCTGCTCGCCGCCCGCGGCGACGGCAAGAAGATCATCCTCGCCCTCGACACGGTGAAGACGCTCGCCGACGAGGAGATGAAGGTCGTCGTGGACCCCGACAAGGGCGTCCAGAAGATCACCAAGCTGATGGACCCCGCCGAGGCGACCGGCGAGTACATCGGTGTCACCCTCATCGAGGGAGAGGCGGCCGAGGAGCTGGCCGACGCGCTCAAGGCCACCTTCGAGCGCGACCCGCAGTTGTACTACGAGGACGGCTACCAGGAGCTCGTCAACCGCGGCTTCAAGATCGACGTGGCGCCGATCGGCGACGTCCCGTGGGTCGAGATCGACAACCACGACGACCTGGCCCGGGGGCGGGAGATCGCGTGCCGGTACTGACGAGGCTCATCCCCTCGCCGCTCGTTGTGGACATCCGTGCGGGTGCCCTCGACGACCTGGCGTCCGTCCTCGCCGACGAGCGTGTCTCGCAGTCCGGCCGGCTCGCCATCGCCGTCAGCGGCGGTTCGGGCGCCCGGCTGCGTGAGCGGATCGCTCCCTCGCTGCCCGGTGCCACCTGGTTCGAGGTGGGCGGCGGCACCATCGACGACGCGGTCCGGCTGGCGAGCGACATGAAGTCGGGTCACTACGACGCGGTCGTCGGCCTGGGCGGCGGAAAGATCATCGACTGTGCCAAGTTCGCCGCCGCGCGCGTCGGTCTGCCGCTGGTCGCCGTCGCCACCAACCTCGCGCACGACGGCCTGTGCTCGCCGGTCGCCACCCTCGACAACGACGCGGGCCGCGGCTCGTACGGTGTGCCGAACCCGATCGCGGTCGTCATCGACCTGAACGTGATCCGTGAGGCCCCCGTCCGTTTCGTGCGCTCCGGTATCGGCGACGCCATCTCCAACATCTCCGCGGTCGCGGACTGGGAGCTGTCCAACCGCGTCAACGGCGAGAAGATCGACGGCCTGGCCGCCGCCATGGCCCGGCAGGCCGGCGAGGCCGTGCTGCGGCACCCGGACGGCATCGGCGACGACGGCTTCCTGCAGGTCCTGGCCGAGGCCCTGGTCCTCACCGGTATCGCCATGTCGGTGTCGGGCGACTCGCGCCCCTCCTCCGGTGCCTGCCACGAGATCAACCACGCCTTCGACCTGCTGTTCCCCAAGCGCGCGGCCGCCCACGGCGAGCAGTGCGGCCTGGGCGCCGCCTTCGCGATGTACCTGCGCGGGGCGCACGAGGAGGCGGCGTTCATGGCCCAGGTGCTGCGCCGGCACGGGCTGCCCGTGCTGCCGCAGGAGATCGGCTTCACGGTGGACGAGTTCGTCCGGGTCGTGGAGTACGCCCCGCAGACCCGGCCCGGCCGCTACACGATCCTCGAACACCTCGACCTGAAGCCCGAACAGATCAAGGACACCTACGCCGACTATGTCAAGGCCATCGGTAGCTGAACTCCGGCCCGTCGTCCACCCCGCAGGGGTGAAGGACCGGCGCAGCGGTGAGCACTGGATGGGACGCCTCTACATGCGAGAGGTGTCCCTGCGGGTCGACCGCTACCTGGTCAACACCAGGGTCACGCCCAACCAGCTCACGTACCTGATGACCGTCTTCGGCGTGCTCTCGGCCCCGGCACTGCTCGTGCCGGGGATCTGGGGCGCCGTGCTCGGCGTCGTGTGCGTCCAGCTGTACCTACTCCTGGACTGCGTCGACGGTGAGATCGCGCGCTGGAAGAAGCAGTACTCGCTGGGCGGGGTGTACCTGGACCGCGTCGGCGCCTACCTCACCGATGCCGCCGTGCTCGTCGGCTTCGGTCTGCGCGCCGCCGACCCGTGGGGCAGCGGCCGTATCGACTGGCTGTGGGCCTTCCTCGGGACGCTGGCCGCGCTCGGCGCCATCCTCATCAAGGCGGAGACGGACCTGGTCGGCGTCGCCCGCCACCAGGCCGGCAAGCCGCCGGTCAAGGAGGACGCCTCTCAGATGCGCTCCTCCGGCATGGCCCTGGCCCGCAAGGCCGCCGCCGCGCTCAAGTTCCACCGGCTGATCCTGGGCATCGAGGCGTCCCTGCTGATCCTGGTCCTGGCAATCGTGGACACGGTGCGGGGGGACCTGTTCTTCGAGCGGCTCGGTGTGGCCGTGCTGGCCGGCATCGCGCTGCTCCAGACGGTGCTCCACCTCGTGTCCATCCTCGCCTCCAGCAGGCTGAGGTGAGCCGCCCCGCCGAGGGCGGTGCCACCTCCGGCGGCGCCATGAAGGTCGGGGCCGTCATCATCACGATGGGCAACCGCCCGGCCGAGCTCCGCGCCCTCCTCGACTCGGTGGCCAAGCAGGACGGCGACCCCGTCGAGGTGGTCGTGGTCGGCAACGGCTCCCCGGTCCCGGACGTCCCCGAGGGCGTCCGCACGATCGAGCTGCCCGAGAACCTCGGCATCCCCGGGGGCCGCAATGTCGGCATCGAGGCCTTCGGCCCCGGCGGCGCCGACGTCGACGTGCTGCTCTTCCTCGACGACGACGGCCTGCTCGCCCGCACCGACACCGCCGAGCTGTGCCGGGCGGCCTTCGCCGCCGACCCTCGGCTCGGCATCATCAGCTTCCGCATCGCCGATCCCGACACCGGCGAGACCCAGCGCCGCCACGTGCCCCGGCTGCGCGCCTCCGACCCGCTGCGCTCCTCGCGGGTGACCACCTTCCTGGGCGGCGCCAACGCCGTCCGCACGAAGGTGTTCGCCGAGGTCGGCGGCCTGCCGGACGAGTTCTTCTACGCCCACGAGGAGACCGACCTGGCCTGGCGGGCCCTGGACGCGGGCTGGATGATCGACTACCGGTCGGACATGGTGCTGTACCACCCCACGACCGCGCCCTCCCGGCACGCGGTCTACCACCGGATGGTCGCCCGCAACCGGGTGTGGCTCGCCCGCCGCAACCTGCCCGCCGTCCTCGTCCCGGTCTATCTGGGTGTCTGGATGCTCCTGACGCTGCTGCGCCGCCCCTCGCGGGCCGCCCTGAGGGCCTGGTTCGGCGGCTTCCGGGAGGGCTGGACGACCCCGTGCGGACCCCGTCGGCCCATGCGGTGGCGTACGGTCTGGCGGCTCACTCGACTGGGACGGCCCCCGGTGATCTGACAAGCTCGGTACTCGGAAGCCGGCGGAGGGACCCACATCTCGGCTCCCCACCCGCGCGCGGAACCACCGCGCATCCCGAAACGGAGAGTTTGCCAACCTGTGAGTGAGACAACGCATGACGGGCGCGCCGCGGTGACCGCCGGCCCGTCCGCCGATGGCGGGCTGAGTCCGGCCGAGCTGGCCGCCAAGTACGGGCTCTCGGTCAGCGGTGCCCGGCCCGGACTCGTCCGCTACGTCCGCCAGCTGTGGGGACGGCGTCACTTCATCCTCGCCTTCTCGCAGGCGAAGCTCACCGCCCAGTACAGCCAGGCCAAGCTCGGCCAGCTGTGGCAGGTCGCCACCCCGCTGCTGAACGCGCTCGTGTACTACTTCATCTTCGGGCTGATCCTGAAGGCCAGCCGGGGCATGTCGCACGGGACGTACATCCCGTTCCTGGTGACCGGCGTGTTCGTGTTCACCTTCACCCAGAGCTCGATCATGGCGGGCGTCCGGGCGATCTCCGGCAATCTGGGCCTGGTGCGGGCCCTGCACTTCCCGCGCGCCTCGCTGCCCATCTCGTTCGCGCTGCAGCAGCTCCAGCAGCTGCTCTTCTCGATGATCGTGCTGTTCGCCGTCGCCATCGGGTTCGGCAGCTACCCGCGGCTTTCGTGGCTGCTGATCGTCCCGGTCCTGGTGCTGCAGTTCCTCTTCAACACCGGCCTGTCGCTGATCGTGGCGCGCATGGGTGCCAAGACCCCGGACCTCGCCCAGCTGATGCCCTTCATCCTGCGCACCTGGATGTACACCTCCGGCGTCATGTTCTCCATCCACGGCATGCTCGTCGGGCGCCCTGAATGGTTCATCCGCACCCTGCAGGTGAACCCGGCCGCCGTCTACATGGACCTGATGCGCTTCGCCCTGATCAAGGACTACGGCACGTCCAACCTCCCGCCGCACGTGTGGGCCATCGCGCTGTTCTGGGCCGTGGTCGTCTTCGCCGGCGGGTTCGTGTACTTCTGGAAGGCTGAGGAGCGGTACGGCCGTGGCTGAGCAGAACACCGGGGCCGGGGTGCCCACCGTCATCGCCGACGACCTGCACATCGTCTACCGCGTCAACGGTGCCAGAACCGGCAAGGGCAGCGCGACCGCCGCTCTGAACCGCATCCTCAAGCGGGGCTCCGACGACGTGGCGCGTGGTGTCCGCAGGGTGCACGCGGTCAGGGGAGTGTCGTTCGTCGCCTACCGCGGCGAGGCCGTCGGCCTGATCGGCTCCAACGGCTCCGGCAAGTCCACGCTGCTGCGCGCCATCGCCGGACTGCTGCCCCCGGAGAGGGGCAGGGTCTACACCGACGGCCAGCCCTCGCTGCTCGGCGTCAACGCGGCCCTCATGAACGACCTGACGGGCGAGCGCAACGTCATCCTGGGCGGTCTGGCCATGGGCATGTCCCGGGAGGAGATCAAGGCCCGCTACCACGAGATCGTCGACTTCTCCGGCATCAACGACAAGGGCGACTTCATCACCCTGCCGATGCGCACCTACTCCTCCGGCATGGCCGCCCGGCTGCGCTTCTCCATCGCCGCCGCCAAGGACCACGACGTCCTCATGATCGACGAGGCCCTCGCCACCGGCGACCGCGCCTTCCAGAAGCGGTCCGAGGACCGCATCCGGGAGCTGCGCAAGGAGGCGGGCACGGTGTTTCTGGTCAGTCACAACAACAAATCCATCCGTGACACCTGCAACCGCGTCCTGTGGCTGGAACGCGGTGAACTCCGGATGGACGGCCCCACAGAAGAGGTCCTCAAGGAGTACGAGAAGTTCACAGGCAAGTAATCCACGCCGCCCCGGGGCCCCGTCGCAACGTTTGGGCGGGGCCCCGCGTCTGCAAAGGAAACGTCAACTCGGGCTTGTCTCAGGAATCTTGGCGCCAATCGGTGTGTTGTTGTGATGTGCAGGACACCCCGCCGAAGCTCCCTGCGTTGTACAACGTAAGCTGTGACGGTGCTGATTCGCGGCAAGTGGGGCGATAATGCCATACACCCCCACACCTGTCGCGCTGCACGGACAGCTGGGCGGCGTGTCCGAAAGAGGTTGTATTGGGTCGGCGGTGTAGAACGGGAGATGTGACGGCAATGGCTACGGAAAGTCTCCAGCTCCGCGGGACATGTGCCGTCCCCGCGTCGGGCGGCGAGCGGTGACGCAAGCCGGGACGGCGCGCACCGGCGACCCGGAGCGCGGCACCCTCGACAAGGCCGCGGACGAGAACTTCCCCGTGGCGCCGTTCTTCCTGCCGAAGGCGTGGCGGGAAGACCTCATGGCCGTCTACGGCTTCGCCCGGCTGGTCGACGACATCGGTGACGGCGACCTCGCCCCCGGTGGGTCCGACGCCCGCCTGCTCGGCGTGTCGCCCGAGGAGGCCGAGGACCGCCTGATCCTCCTGGACGCCTTCGAGGCCGACCTGCGCCGGGTCTTCGACGCGACACCCCGTCACCCCCTCCTGCGCCGGCTGCAGCCCACGGTCCGGCGCGCCGGCCTGACCCCCGAGCCGTTCCTCGGCCTGATCGCCGCCAACCGCCAGGACCAGCTCGTCAAGCGGTACGAGACGTACGACGACCTCCTCGGCTACTGCGAACTCTCCGCCAACCCGGTCGGCCGCCTCGTCCTCGCCGTGACCGGCACCTCCACCCCCGAGCGAGTCCGCCGTTCCGACGCGATCTGCACGGCGCTGCAGATCGTCGAACACCTGCAGGACGTCGCCGAGGACCTCGGCCGCGACCGCGTCTATCTGCCCGCCGCGGACATGAAGCGCTTCCACGTGCGGGAGACGGACCTCGCCACGCCCACAGCGGGCGCATCGGTGCGCGCACTGGTCGCGTACGAAGCAGAACGCGCCCGCGATCTCCTGAATGAAGGCGCCCCCCTGGTGGGTAGCGTCCACGGCAGGCTGAAGCTGCTGCTCGCGGGCTTCGTGGCGGGAGGAAGGGCGGCCATCCACGCGATCGCCGCAGCCCACTACGACGTACTTCCCGGCCCGCCCAAGCCCGGCAAGCTCCGGTTGCTGCGCGAGGTGGGCGTGAGTCTGCGAGGAGAGGGGTGATCCGGACCGTGGAGTCGGAAGAACACGTGTCCCCACCGGTACTCGCCGCGTACCGCTACTGCGAGGCCGTGACCGGGCAGCAGGCCCGTAACTTCGCCTACGGGATCAGGCTCCTGCCGACGCCGAAGCGCCGCGCCATGTCGGCGCTCTACGCGTTCTCCCGGCGTGTCGACGACATCGGTGACGGCGAGCTGGCGGCCGACGTCAAGACGGCACGGTTGGAGGAGACGCGCGCGCTGCTGGCCCGTATCCGCGACAAGGCGGTGGCCGAGGACGACACCGATCCGGTCGCGGTCGCCCTCACCCATGCCGCCCGGCACTTCCCGATCCCCCTCGGCGGCCTCGACGAACTCATCGACGGCGTCCTGATGGACGTACGCGGCGAGACCTACGAGACCTGGGACGATCTGAAGGTCTACTGCCGCTGTGTCGCCGGGGCCATCGGACGGCTCTCGCTCGGCGTGTTCGGCACGGAGCCGGGGGCGCGCGGCACCGAGCGTGCGCCAGAGTATGCCGACACGCTCGGACTCGCGCTGCAACTCACCAACATCCTCAGGGACATCCGTGAGGACGCCGAGGGCGGCCGCGTCTACCTCCCCGCCGACGATCTCGCCAAGTTCGGCTGTTCGGCCGGCTTCCACGGACCGACCCCACCCGAGGGCTCCGACTTCGCGGGCCTCGTGCACTTCGAAGTGCGTCGGGCCCGCGCCCTTTTCGCCGAGGGCTACCGGCTGCTGCCCATGCTCGACCGGCGCAGCGGCGCCTGCGTCGCCGCCATGGCCGGCATCTACCGCCGGCTCCTGGACCGTATCGAGCGCGAGCCGGAGGCCGTGCTGCGCGGCCGGGTCTCGCTGCCCGGGCGTGAGAAGGCGTACGTCGCCGTGCGGGGCCTGTCGGGGCTCGACGCGCGGAACGTCTCCCGGCGGGTCGTCAGGAGGCGTGTGTGATCGACACCCCGGTTCCGCCCGCCACCTCCGAAAAGCGGCAGGCAACCCTCCGGTGCGGCGCGGCGTCCCTGACTGCGACGGCCTGCCGTGCATCGTTCAAGCACCACGGTGGACCGGCACGGGAGGAAGCACGATGAGCGACGGCACCCAGGCGGAGGACCCGGTCGCGGACACCCCGGGTCACCGCGGTATGCCGTCCTCGCCCGGGACGTCCGCCGTGGTGGTCGGCGGCGGACTCGCCGGCATCACGGCCGCGCTGGCGCTCGCCGACGCCGGCGTGCGGGTCACCCTCCTGGAGGGACGGCCGCGGCTCGGCGGACTCGCTTTCTCCTTCCACCGCGGCGATCTGACGGTCGACAACGGCCAGCACGTCTACTTGCGCTGCTGCACCGCGTACCGCTGGTTCCTCGACCGCATCGACGCCTCCACGCTCGCGCCCCTGCAGGATCGTCTCGACGTGCCCGTCCTCGACGCGAACGCCGCACCGGGACGGCGGCTCGGCAGACTACGGCGCGACGCGCTGCCCGTACCCTTGCATCTCGGGCGCAGCCTGGCCACCTATCCGCATCTCTCGCTCGCCGAGCGCGCCAAGGTGGGGCGTGCCGCGCTGGCGCTGCGAGCACTGGACCTCGCGGACCCCGCGCTCGACGCGCAGGACTTCGGCAGCTGGCTGGCCGCGCACGGTCAGTCGGCGCGTGCCGTCGAGGCACTGTGGGACCTCGTCGGGGTCGCCACCCTCAACGCGGTGGCCGGCGACGCCTCGCTCGGGCTCGCCGCGATGGTGTTCAAGACGGGCCTGCTGTCCGACCCGGGTGCGGCCGACATCGGCTGGGCACGCGTCCCGCTGGGCGAACTGCACGACCGGCTGGCCCGCAAGGCGCTCGACTCCGCGGGCGTGCGTACCGAACTCCGTACACGCGTCACCTCCATCTCCACTGACGAAAACGGGCTCTGGAACGTTCAGGTTCCCGGCGAGCGCATCGAAACGGACGCCGTCGTCCTCGCCGTACCGCAGCGCGAGGCCCACGATCTGCTGCCCCCGGGCGCCCTGGAGGCCCCCGAGCGGCTGCTGGACATCGGCACCGCGCCGATCCTCAACATCCATGTCGTCTACGACCGCAAGGTGCTCAACCGCCCGTTCTTCGCGGCCCTCGGCTCCCCGGTCCAGTGGGTCTTCGACCGCACCGAGGCCTCCGGACTGCGTGAGGGCCAGTACCTGGCGCTGTCGCAGTCGGCGGCCCAGGGGGAGATCGACGAGCCGGTCGCCGTACTGCGCGAACGTTATCTGCCGGAACTCCAGCGGCTGTTGCCCGCCACCCGCGGCGCCCAGGTGAAGGACTTCTTCGTGACCCGGGAGCGCACGGCGACGTTCGCCCCCGGCCCCGGTGTCGGGCGCCTGCGGCCCGGCGCCCGCACCAAGGTCCCCGGCCTCTGCCTGGCCGGCGCGTGGACCGCCACCGGGTGGCCCGCGACCATGGAGAGTGCGGTCCGCAGTGGCATCAGTGCGGCGGGCGCCGCACTCGGCGCGCTGGGCCGGTCCGGCGCCCACCTTCCCGATCTCTTCGAGGAGGCGGCATGAGCGTCGATTCGCCGGCAGCAGCCCCCCGCACCCCCGGTATCGCAACAAGAGGAGAGACCGTGCCCACTGTGCCCCCGGCCGAGACGGCCGCCCCGAGGACCGCGGTGGACGTGTCCGCGCTCCTGGAGCGCGGCCGGACCCTGGCCACCCCGGTGCTGCGGTCGGCCGTCGACCGCCTGGCGCCGCCGATGGACACCGTCGCCGCCTACCACTTCGGCTGGATCGACGCCCAGGGCAACCCCGCGGACGGCGACGGCGGCAAGGCCGTGCGCCCCGCGCTGGCCCTGCTGTCCGCCGAGGCAGCCGGCCGGGCGCCCGAGGTGGGCGTGCCCGGCGCGGTCGCGGTCGAGCTGGTGCACAACTTCTCCCTGCTGCACGACGACCTGATGGACGGTGACGAGCAGCGCCGCCACCGCGACACCGTGTGGAAGGTGCACGGCCCCGCGCAGGCCATCCTGGTCGGTGACGCGCTGTTCGCCCTGGCCAACGAGGTGCTGCTGGAGCTCGGCACCGTCGAGGCCGGCCGCGCCACCCGTCGGCTGACCACCGCCACCCGAGCCCTCATCGACGGTCAGGCCCAGGACATCTCCTACGAGCACCGCGAGCGGGTCACCGTCGCCGAGTGCCTGGAGATGGAGGGCAACAAGACCGGCGCCCTGCTCGCCTGCGCCTCCTCCATCGGCGCGGTCCTCGGCGGCGCGGACGACGCGACGGCCGACACGCTGGAGAAGTACGGCTACCACCTCGGCCTCGCCTTCCAGGCCGTCGACGACCTCCTCGGCATCTGGGGCGACCCGGACGCCACCGGAAAGCAGACCTGGAGCGATCTGCGCCAGCGCAAGAAGTCCCTGCCGGTCGTGGCCGCGCTCGCGGCGGGCGGAGAAGCCTCCGAGCGGCTCGGCGAGCTTCTCGCCGAGGACGCCAAGAGCAGCGACTTCGAGAACTTCTCCGAGGAGGAGTTCGCCGCGCGCGCCGCCCTCATCGAGGAGGCCGGCGGCCGGGAATGGACCGCTCAGGAGGCGCGTCGCCAGCACGCGATCGCCATCGAAGCCCTGGACGCCGTCCGGATGCCCCAGGAGGTGCGCGACCGGTTCACGGCGCTCGCCGACTTCGTCGTCGTACGAAAGAGATGATCACTATCGGTCGAATACACCTCGCGTAGTCGCCGGCCGGTGCCCTGAGCGCACGCGCACCGGCCGACGGCGGACCCACAGCAGCACGATTTCGCACGACTGCACGAAGGGGAAGCCATGACAGCGACGACCGACGGAAGCCCCGGGGCCCTGCCGCCCCGTGCTGCCTCGGCCAGCGACACCAGCGAACCGATCCCGGGGGCGGCCGGGGCCGGGGGCACTCGAGACGCCGCCGAGCGCGCCATGCGGCGCGCCACGGACTTCCTGCTCGCGCGTCAGGACGCCCAGGGCTGGTGGAAGGGCGACCTCGAGACAAACGTCACGATGGACGCCGAGGACCTCATGCTGCGTCAGTTCCTCGACATTCGTGACGAGAAGACCACGCAGGCCGCCGCGCTGTTCATCCGCGGCGAGCAGCGCGACGACGGCACCTGGGCCACCTTCTACGGCGGACCCGGCGAACTGTCCACCACCATCGAGGCGTACGTCGCCCTGCGCCTGGCCGGCGACGCGCCGGACGAACCCCACATGGCGAAGGCGTCCGCCTGGATCCGCGAGCAGGGCGGCATCGCCGCCGCCCGCGTCTTCACCCGGATCTGGCTCGCCCTGTTCGGCTGGTGGAAGTGGGAGGACCTGCCCGAACTCCCGCCGGAGCTGATCTGGTTCCCCAAGTGGATGCCGCTGAACATCTACGACTTCGGCTGCTGGGCACGGCAGACCATCGTGCCGCTCACCATCGTCTCCGCCAAGCGTCCGGTGCGGCCCGCGCCGTTCCCGCTCGACGAGCTGCACGCCGACCCGGACCACCCCAACCCGGAGAGAGACCTCGCCCCGGTGGCGAGCTGGGACGGCGTCTTCCAGCGGCTCGACAAGGCGCTGCACCAGTTCCGCAAGGTCGCCCCGCGCCGGCTGCGCGGGGCCGCCATGAACACCGCCGCCCGCTGGATCATCGAGCGGCAGGAGAACGACGGCTGCTGGGGCGGGATCCAGCCACCCGCGGTCTACTCGGTCATCGCCCTGCATCTGCTCGGCTACGACCTCCAGCACCCGGTGATGCGCGAGGGCATCGCCTCGCTGGACCGTTTCGCCGTCTGGCGCGAGGACGGCGCCCGCATGATCGAGGCGTGCCAGTCCCCGGTGTGGGACACCTGTCTCGCGACCATCGCGCTCGCCGACGCGGGCCTGCCCGCCGACCACCCTCAGCTGGTCAAGGCGGCCGACTGGATGCTCGGCGAGCAGATCGTCCGGCCCGGCGACTGGTCGGTGCGTCGGCCCCAGCTGCCGCCGGGCGGCTGGGCGTTCGAGTTCCACAACGACAACTACCCCGACATCGACGACACGGCCGAGGTCGTCCTCGCGCTGCGCCGGGTCAGGCACCACGACCCGGACCGGCTGGAGAAGGCCATCGGGCGCGGAGTGCGCTGGAACCTCGGGATGCAGTCGAAGAACGGCGCATGGGGCGCCTTCGACGTGGACAACACGAGCCCGTTCCCCAATCGGCTGCCGTTCTGCGACTTCGGCGAGGTCATCGACCCGCCGTCCGCCGACGTCACCGCGCACGTCGTGGAGATGCTCGCGGTCGAGGGCCTCGCCCACGACCCGCGCACCCGCCGCGGCATCGAGTGGCTGCTGGCCGAACAGGAGCCGGACGGCTCGTGGTTCGGACGCTGGGGAGTCAACTACGTCTACGGCACCGGGTCCGTGGTGCCCGCCTTGGCGGCGGCAGGTATCCCCGCCGCGCACCCGGCGATCCGCCGTGCCGTCGCCTGGCTGGAGAGCGTGCAGAACGACGACGGCGGCTGGGGCGAGGACCTGCGCTCCTACAAGGACGCCGGGAAGTGGAGCGGTAGGGGCGCCTCCACCGCCTCGCAGACGGCGTGGGCCCTGCTCGCGCTGCTGGCCGCGGGGGAGAGCGAGTCCAAGGCCGTCGAGCGCGGCATCGAGTTCCTCGCCCAGACCCAGAACGAGGACGGCTCCTGGGACGAGCCGTACTTCACCGGCACCGGCTTCCCCTGGGACTTCTCCATCAACTACCACCTCTACCGGCAGGTCTTCCCGCTCACCGCGCTGGGCCGCTATGTGCACGGCGAGCCCTTCGCCAAGGCCAAGGGGAGCTGATGAGCGTCAAGCCCGAGCCGGCCCCGCTGCTGATCGCCTGTGCGCTCGGCATCGAGCACCTCGCCCTGCGCAGCGGCGGTCACAGCGGCGCCGACGGGCCCGTCAGCGTACTCCGTACGGGTATGGGACCCCGGTCGGCCGAACGCTCGGTCACCCGGGCGCTCGGCGAGCCGGGCTTCGCTCATGCGGCTGTCCTCGCCACGGGATTCTGTGCGGGACTCGCACCCGGGATGCACCCCGGTGACCTGGTCGTCGCCGAGGAGACCCGGGACCCGCGCGGCACCACCCCGTGCGAGGGCACCGACCTGCTCGTGAAGGAACTCGTGCGCGCCGTCCCGGGGCGCACCGTCCACACCGGACCGCTCACCGGCTCGGACCACGTCGTCCGCGGTCAGGAGCGGTCGGAACTGCGCGCGACCGGCGCGATCGCGGTCGACATGGAGTCCGCGGCCACGCTCCTGAGCGCGGTACGGACCGGGCCGCGCCCGGTTGCGGCCGTCCGGGTGGTCGTGGACGCTCCAGAACATGAACTCGTCCGGATCGGCACCGTACGCGGTGGAATATCAGCTTTCCGTGTTCTTCGTGCCGTGCTGCCAGTTTTCTTCGAATGGCACCGATCTTTGCTGCTCCCCAGGAGGTGAGCCAGATGGCCATGCCGCTGCGCCAGTCCATCAAGGTGGCGACCTATCTCTTCGAACAGAAGCTGCGCAAGCGGGACAAGTTTCCGCTCATCGTGGAACTGGAACCGCTTTTCGCCTGCAATCTGAAGTGTGAGGGCTGCGGCAAGATCCAGCATCCGGCGGGAGTGCTCAAGCAGCGCATGCCGGTGGCGCAGGCCGTGGGAGCGGTTCTGGAGTCCGGCGCGCCGATGGTGTCGATCGCGGGCGGCGAGCCGCTGATGCACCCGCAGATCGACGAGATCGTGCGGCAGTTGGTGGCGCGCAAGAAGTACGTCTTCCTGTGCACCAACGCCATGCTGCTGCGCAAGAAGATGGACAAGTTCACGCCGTCCCCGTACTTCGCGTTCGCCGTGCACATCGACGGCCTGCGCGAGCGGCACGACGAGTCCGTGGCGAAGGAGGGTGTGTTCGACGAGGCGGTGGAGGCCATCAAGGAGGCCAAGCGGCGCGGCTTCCGGGTCACCACCAACTCGACCTTCTTCAACACGGACACCCCGCAGACCGTCATCGAGGTGCTCAACTACCTCAATGACGACCTGAAGGTGGACGAGATGATGATCTCGCCCGCCTACGCCTACGAGAAGGCACCCGACCAGGAGCACTTCCTCGGCGTCGAGCAGACCCGTGAGCTGTTCAAGAAGGCGTTCGCGGGCGGCAACCGCGGCCGCTGGCGGCTCAACCACTCGCCGCTGTTCCTCGACTTCCTCGAGGGCAAGGTCGACTTCCCCTGCACGGCGTGGGCGATCCCAAACTACTCCCTCTTCGGCTGGCAGCGGCCCTGCTACCTGATGAGCGACGGGTACGTGCCGACCTACCGGGAGCTGATCGAGGAGACCGACTGGGACAAGTACGGCCGCGGCAAGGACCCGCGCTGCGCCAACTGCATGGCGCACTGTGGCTACGAGCCCACCGCCGTCCTCGCCACCATGGGCTCCCTGAAGGAGTCCCTGCGGGCCATGCGCGAGACCGTCCAGCAGAACAACGGGTGAATCTGATGACCGCCGTTCCTCTGGGCGTCCCCGAGGTACCGGTCCGGCCGATCGCCGAGCGGCGCATGTCGCGGCAGATCCATGTCGGGCCGGTGGCGGTCGGGGGCGGGGCCCCGGTGTCGGTGCAGTCGATGACGACGACCCGTACGTCGGACATCGGCGCCACCCTGCAGCAGATCGCGGAACTCACCGCCTCCGGCTGCCAGATCGTCCGCGTCGCCTGCCCCACGCAGGACGACGCGGACGCCCTCGCCACGATCGCGCGCAAGTCGCAGATCCCGGTGATCGCCGACATCCACTTCCAGCCGAAGTACGTGTTCGCGGCGATCGAGGCGGGCTGCGCGGCCGTTCGGGTGAACCCCGGCAACATCAAGCAGTTCGACGACAAGGTCAAGGAGATCGCGAAGGCCGCCAGGGACCACGGCACCCCGATCCGGATCGGGGTGAACGCGGGTTCTCTGGACAAGCGGCTGCTGAAGAAGTACGGCAAGGCGACCCCGGAGGCGCTGGTGGAGTCCGCGCTGTGGGAGGCCTCGCTCTTCGAGGAGCACGACTTCCGGGACATCAAGATCTCCGTCAAGCACAACGACCCGGTCGTGATGATCGAGGCCTACCGGCAACTGGCCGCCCAGTGCGACTACCCGCTGCACCTCGGCGTGACGGAGGCCGGACCCGCCTTCCAGGGCACGATCAAGTCGGCGGTGGCGTTCGGCGCGTTGCTGTCGCAGGGCATCGGCGACACGATCCGGGTGTCGCTGTCGGCGCCTCCCGCCGAGGAGGTCAAGGTCGGCATCCAGATCCTTCAGTCGCTGGGCCTCAGGCAGCGGCGCCTGGAGATCGTTTCCTGCCCGTCCTGCGGGCGCGCCCAGGTCGACGTGTACAAGCTCGCGGACGAGGTCACCGCCGGCCTCGAGGGCATGGAGGTGCCGCTGCGGGTCGCGGTCATGGGCTGTGTGGTCAACGGCCCCGGGGAGGCACGGGAGGCGGACCTGGGGGTCGCCTCCGGCAACGGCAAGGGCCAGATCTTCGTCAAGGGCGAGGTCGTCAAGACCGTGCCCGAGTCCAAGATCGTGGAGACCCTCATCGAGGAGGCGATGAGGATCGCCGAGCGGATGGAGAAGGACGGCGTCGGGCCGGGAGCGCCGGCCGTCACCGTGAGTTGAACAGCACGGACCGAGAGGGGGCCCGGCGTGACCATTCTGGAGAACATCCGGGGACCACGCGACCTGAAGGCGCTGTCCGAGGCGGAACTGAGTCAACTGGCCGAGGAGATCAGGGAGTTCCTGATCCACGCGGTCGCCAGGACCGGGGGGCACCTGGGGCCCAATCTGGGGGTGGTGGAACTCTCCATCGCGCTCCACCGGGCCTTCGAGTCGCCGGTCGACCGCATCCTGTGGGACACCGGCCATCAGAGCTACGTGCACAAGCTTCTGACTGGACGTCAGGACTTTTCGAAGCTGCGCGGCAAGGGCGGCCTGTCCGGCTATCCCTCGCGTGAGGAGTCCGAGCACGACGTCATCGAGAACAGCCACGCGTCCACCGCCCTCGGCTGGGCCGACGGGCTCGCCAAGGCCCGCCAGGTGCAGGGGGAGAAGGGCCACATCGTCGCCGTAATCGGCGACGGCGCGCTCACCGGCGGCATGGCCTGGGAGGCGCTCAACAACATCGCCGCCGCCAAGGACCGTCCGCTGATCATCGTCGTCAACGACAACGAACGCTCCTACGCGCCGACCATCGGCGGCCTCGCCAACCACCTCGCCACCCTGCGCACCACCGACGGCTACGAGAAGGTCCTGGCCTGGGGCAAGGACGTGCTGCAGCGCACGCCCGTCATCGGCCCCACCGTCTACGAGGCCCTGCACGGCGCGAAGAAGGGCTTCAAGGACGCGTTCGCCCCGCAGGGCCTCTTCGAGGACCTGGGCCTGAAGTACGTCGGCCCCATCGACGGACACGACATACGGGCCGTCGAGTCGGCGCTGCGCCGCGCCAAACGCTTCCACGGTCCCGTCCTCATCCACTGCCTCACCGAGAAGGGCCGCGGCTACGAGCCCGCCCTCGCCCACGAGGAGGACCACTTCCACACCGTCGGCGTGATGGACCCGCGCACCTGCGAGCCCCTCGTGCCGCCCAAGGCACCGTCGTGGACCTCGGTGTTCGGCGACGAGATCGTGCGGATCGGCGAGGAGCGCGAGGACGTCGTGGCGATCACGGCGGCCATGCTGCACCCGGTGGGCCTCGGCAGGTTCGCCGAGCGGTTCCCCGACCGGGTCTGGGACGTGGGCATAGCCGAGCAGCACGCGGCGGTCTCCGCGGCGGGGCTCGCCACCGGAGGACTGCACCCCGTCGTCGCCGTCTACGCCACCTTCCTCAACCGCGCCTTCGACCAACTCCTGATGGACGTCGCCCTGCACCGCTGCGGCGTCACCTTCGTGCTGGACCGGGCCGGTGTCACGGGCGTCGACGGACCTTCGCACAACGGCATGTGGGACATGTCCGTCCTGCAGGTCGTGCCGGGCCTGAGGATCGCCGCACCGCGCGACGCCGACCAGCTGCGGGCCCAGCTGCGGGAGGCGGTCGCCGTCGACGACGCGCCGACCCTGATCCGGTTCCCGAAGGAGTCGGTGGGCCCGGCGGTCCCGGCCGTGGACCGGGTGGGCGGCCTGGACGTGCTGCACCGCGACGAAGCGCCCCAGGTGCTGCTCGTCGCCGTCGGCGTCATGGCGCCCGTCTGCCTGCAGGCCGCCGACCTGCTGCAGGCCCGCGGTGTCGGCTGCACGGTCGTCGACCCCCGCTGGGTCAAACCCGTCGACCCCTCCCTGCCGGGCCTGGCCGCCGAGCACCGGCTCGTCGCGGTCGTCGAGGACAACAGCCGCTCCGCCGGCGTGGGCTCCGCGGTCGCCCTCGCACTCGGCGACGCCGACGTCGACGTACCGGTGCGGCGGTTCGGGATCCCCGAGCAGTTCCTCGCGCACGCCAAGCGCAGCGAGGTGCTCGCCGACATCGGCCTCACGCCCGTGGAGATCGCCGGGCGGATCAGCGCCTGCCTGGCCGCCAAGGACGAGCTGTCCCAGGACGTGCTCGCCCAGGATGTGCTGTCCCAGGAGAAAGTGAACGCGGAATGACCATCCCCACCGGGCAACGGGAGTTCGACCTCGGCGCGCTCCTGGCCGAACGCGGGGCCGAGCGCTATGAGCTGCACGCGAAGTACCTCAACCACCAGCTTCCGCGCATGCTCCACACCATCGGCTTCGACAAGGTGTACGAGCGGGCCGAGGGCGCCCACTTCTGGGACGCGGACGGCAACGACTACCTGGACATGCTCGCCGGGTTCGGGGTGATGGGCCTCGGCCGCCACCACCCCGTGGTCCGCAAGGCGCTGCACGACGTGCTGGACGCCCAGCTCGCCGACCTCACCCGCTTCGACTGCCAACCCCTGCCCGGGCTGCTGGCGGAGAAGCTGCTCGCCCACAGCCCGCACCTGGACCGGGTGTTCTTCGGCAACAGCGGCACGGAGGCGGTCGAGACCGCGCTGAAGTTCGCCCGGTACGCCACCGGCAGGCCCAGGATCCTGTACTGCACCCACGCCTTCCACGGGCTGACCACCGGGTCGCTCTCCGTCAACGGCGAGGACGGCTTCCGCGACGGCTTCACCCCGCTGCTGCCCGACACCGCCGTCCCGCTCGGCGACCTCGACGCCCTCGCCCGTGAGCTGAAGAAGGGGGACGTGGCCGCCCTCATCGTCGAGCCCATCCAGGGCAAGGGCGTCCACGAGGCCCCGCCCGGCTATCTGCGCGCCGCGCAGGAGCTGCTGCACAAGCACAAGGCGCTGCTCATCGCCGACGAGGTGCAGACCGGCCTCGGCCGCACCGGCGACTTCTACGCCCACCAGCACGAGGACGGCGTCGAGCCCGACCTGGTGTGCGTGGCGAAGGCGCTCTCCGGCGGCTACGTCCCGGTCGGCGCCACCCTCGGCAGGGACTGGATCTTCAAGAAGGTCTACTCGTCCATGGACCGGGTCCTCGTGCACTCCGCGAGCTTCGGCTCCAACGCGCAGGCGATGGCGGCCGGGCTCGCCGTCCTGTCCGTGATGGAGAACGAGCAGATCGTCGCGAACGCCCGGGCCGTCGGGGAGCAGCTGAAGTCCCGGCTCACCGAGCTCGTCGACAAGTACGAGATGCTCAAGCAGATCCGCGGCCGGGGCCTGATGATCGGCATCGAGTTCGGCCGGCCCAGCTCGCTCAAGCTGCGCAGCCGGTGGACCATGCTCCAGGCCGCCCGGAAGGGCCTGTTCGCGCAGATGGTCGTCGTGCCGCTGCTGCAGCGCCACCGGATCCTCACCCAGGTCTCCGGCGACCACCTGGAGGTGATCAAGCTCATCCCGCCACTGATCATCGGTGAGGCGGACGTCGACCGGTTCGTGGACGCCTTCACCGCGGTGATGGACGACGCTCATGGCGGCGGGCTGATGTGGGACTTCGGCAAGACGCTGATCAAGCAGGCGGTGGCGAACCGCTGACCCTCCGGGAGCCGGAGCTTTTGCCTCATAGGCAAGAAATTTGCCGCAGGGGCAAAGCTCCGGCTCAATGGAGGCATGAGCTCTCCTGAGACCGATCCCCACACCGGGATCGAGGACGGGCCGTCCGAGGACCTGCCCGTCGTCGCTCCACAGCTGCGTGCGCTGCGCCGCCGCGCCGGGCTGACCCTGGAGGCCGCGGCCCGTGCCGCCGGACTCTCGCCCGCGCACCTGTCCCGGCTGGAGACCGGCCGACGTCAGCCGTCGCTGCCCATGCTCCTGGCGCTCGCCCGTATCTACGGTACGACCGTCTCCGAACTGCTCGGCGAGAGCGTCGCCGACCGGGACGCCGTCGTGCGCGCCGCCGACATGGAGCCGACCCGGGCGGGCGGCTGGGCGTACTGGCAGGCGGGCGGGGCCGGACGCGGCATGCAGGCCCTGCGGGTGCACATCCCTTACGGCACCCAGGGCGACATCGTGCGCGTCCACCCGGGCGAGGAATGGCTGTACGTCCTCAAGGGGCGGCTGCGGCTGCGCCTCGGCGACTCCACTCACGTCCTCGCGCCGGGCGACAGCGCGCACTTCGACTCGCTGACCCCGCACCGCCTCGCCGCCGCCGACCACGACGGCACCGAGCTGCTCTTCGTCCACACCCTGCTGCAGAGCCCGACCGCCGCGCTCTGCCTCGGCCCCACCCCTGGAGAGATGCCATGACCGAGCAACCGGAACCCCGCCCCCGCAAGGTGATGGAGGAGAAGTTCCCGCGCGGACTGTGGGTGCGGCTGATCGTCTACATCGCGGTCGGCCACCTGTTCGCCGCCTTCATCTACCTGCTGTTCCAGGTGGGCGCGAAGTGAGCGCCCACCCCGGAGCGCACCTCAGTCGAGCAGCCGGTCGCGCAGCCGCTCCCGCACCGCGGGCGTGATCCGCAGTCCCTTCTCCAGATAGGCGGCGACACCGCCCCAGGTCTCCTCGACGGTCTCCATCGCCGCCGCCAGATACTCGGCGCGCGCGTCGAAGAGGGGGCTGAGCAGCTCCATCACCTCGGGGGAGTACGCGTCGGGCGACGAGCCGTTGCGGCGCACCTTGTATCGGCGGTGCTTCGCGTTCGACTCCAGGTAGTCCGCGACGATGGCCTCACGCTCGACCCCGAGGGCGAGGAGCGTCACCGCGATCGACAACCCCGCTCGGTCCTTGCCGGCGGCGCAGTGCATCAGTGCGGGCACGCTGTCCTCGGCCAACGCGTGCAGCACCTGGGAGTGCTCGGCCGTGCGCTCCTTGATGATCGTGCGGTACGACAGGATCATCCTGTTCTCGGCCTTGCCGTCGGCGAGCAGCGCGCGCAGCTGCTCCAGGTCGCCGTCGCGGACCATCTTCCAGAACCCGGCGCCGTGCGCCGGGTCGGTCAGCGGCAGGTTGACGTTCCGCACGCCGGGCAGCTCGACGTCCGGGCCCTCCAGCTTCTTGTCCGCCGCGTTGCGGAAGTCGAAGATCGTGTGCAGGCCCAGGGAGGTGAGGAAGGCCGCGTCCCGCTCCGTCGCGTGCGCGAGGTGGCCGCTGCGGAAGAGCACTCCGCCCCGCACCCGCCGCCCGTCCACGGTCGGCAGGCCACCCACGTCGCGGAAGTTGCGTACGCCGGTCAGCTCGGGCTCGGTAGACGGGACCTGCTGCGTCACGAGGGCTCCTCCCATCCGTCCGCCGACGCTGCTCGTCGGCGGCCCGCGCATCGACCATACGGCACCGTGTGATCAGGCGATCGTCCACGGCAGGGCGCCATGCGTCACGGACAGGCATTGCCCGCGAGGCACCTCACACCCGATGATGTTGGGGTCTGATCGCACCTGTTCGTATCTGTGGGGGCATGTGATGCTGGAGATCGCCGCGGACGGCCGCACCTGGTTGCTGTCAGGGCACACGAGCAGCTACGCCCTGCGGCTCGCCGAGGACGACACGCTGCTGCACCTGCACTGGGGCCCGCGGATCGCGCTCGCCGACGCGGAGGCGCTCGCGGCCCTGCCCGCACCGCCGTACCGGCCTTTCGAGTCCCCGCTCGACGGCCGCGAGGAGTACCCGGTCGAGGGCGGGCCCCGTTTCGTACGCCCCGCACTGTCGGTGCGCACCGAGGAGCGCCGCGGCACGGAGTGGGTGTTCGAGACGTACGAGGCCGACGGCGACGAACTGCGGCTGCGGTTCACCGACGCCGGACTCCGGATCACCCTCCACTACCGGATGCGCGGCGATGTCGTGGAGCGCTGGGTGACCCTCGCCAACGACGGCCCCGCCCCCGCCGAACTCCTCCGCGCCGACTCAGCCACCTGGACCCTGCCGGAGCGCGAGGGCTGGCACCTCTCCCACCTGCACGGCCGTTGGGCGGCCGAGTCCCGGCTGGTGCGGTCCGACCTCACCTACGGCGAGAAGGTCATCGGCAGCCGCCGCGGCCACACCGGCCACCAGCACCTGCCGTGGGTCGCGCTGGACACGGACGCCACCGAGGAGAGCGGCGAGGTCTACGGCTGCGCGCTCGCCTGGTCGGGCACCTGGCGGATCGCCGTGGCCCAGCTCCCGGACGCCCGGGTGCAGATCACCGGCGGTGCCGGGTACGACGACTCGGGTCTGCAGCTCCTCGCGCCGGGGGAGACGTACACCACCCCCGTCTTCGCGGGACTGTGGAGCGACGGCGGCCACGGTGGCGCGAGCCGTACCTGGCACGCCTACCAGCGTGCGCACATCGTCCCGGACACCGACCGGGACCGGCCCGTGCTCTACAACTCCTGGGAGGCCACCGAGTTCGACATCTCCGAGGAGCAGCAGGGGGCGCTGGCGCGGCGGGCGGCGGCCATGGGGGTGGAGCTGTTCGTGGTCGACGACGGCTGGTTCGGTACCCGTACCAGCGACCGCGCCGGGCTCGGCGACTGGCGGCCCAACCCCGACCGCTTCCCCTCCGGCATGAAACCGCTCGCCGACTACGTGCACGCCCTCGGTATGCAGTTCGGCATCTGGGTCGAGCCCGAGATGGTCAACCCCGACAGCGACCTCTACCGCGCCCACCCCGACTGGGTGCAGTACCAGCCGGGACGGAAGCGGACGGAGTTCCGCAACCAGCTCGTGCTCAACCTCGCCCGCGAGGACGTCCAGGAGTACCTCTGGGAGCAGCTCGACGCCCTGCTGACCAGCGCACCGATCGACTATGTGAAGTGGGACTTCAACCGCTGCTTCACCGACGCCGGCTGGCCCGGCGAGCCCTACCCGCAGCGGCTGTGGGTCGACCACGCGCGCGCCTTCTACGCCCTGCTGGACCGGCTGCGGGCCGCGCACCCCCAGGTCGCCTTCGAGTCCTGCTCGGGCGGCGGCGGACGTGTCGACCTGGGCGTCATGAGCCGTACGGACCAGGTGTGGACCTCCGACAACACCGACCCGCTCGACCGCCTCGCCATCCAGCACGGGTTCAGCCAGATCCATCCGGCCCGGGTGATGGCCGCCTGGGTCACCGACAGCCCGAACGCGATGCTCAACGGGCGGGTGAGCTCGCTGCGCTTCCGGTTCGTCAGCGCCATGGCCGGGGTGCTCGGCGTCGGCGGCGATCTCGCCCGGTGGACCGAGGAGGAGCTGGCCGAGGCCCGGGGCTGGGTCGCCCTGTACAAGGAGATCCGGCCCGTGGTCCAGCGCGGTGAGCTGTACCGGCTGCGGCCGCCGGCGGGCGGGTTGAGCGCGGTGCAGTACGTCCTCGGCGACGAGACCGTGGTCCTCGCCTGGCTCCAGGCGCAGCACTACGGCGAGCCGGTCGTCCCGCTGCGGCTGCGTGGCCTGGACCCGGCGGCGACGTACGAATGCCGGGAGACCGGCGAACTGCACCGGGGCGCGGTCCTTCTGCACCATGGGCTGCGGCCCGCGCTGCGTGGTGACTTCGACGCGACGGTCATCCGGCTGCGCCGGGTCTGATCCTCGTGCCCGCGCCCAACACCCCTGATCAGAGGCCTATTCCTCATTGACGCAGATACGGCGAGTGGTTTATCTCACCGTCCGTCAACCTTTTCCTACGGTCGCGTAGCTCACATCAGAAGGTGAATCATGGACCGATGTGGCAGACGATTCGAAGAATGACAACAGATCAGTGATCGGGTCGTACGTGGCGGTGGGGGACAGCTTCACCGAGGGTGTCGGCGACCCGGGGCCCGACGGGCAGTTCGTCGGCTGGGCCGACCGGTTCGCCGTCCTCCTCGCCGACCGGCGGCCCGAGGGCGACTTCCGGTACACGAACCTCGCCGTGCGCGGCAAACTGCTCGACCAGATCGTCGAGGACCAGGTCCCGAAGGCCGTCGAACTGGCTCCGGACCTGGTCTCGTTCTGTGCGGGCGGCAACGACATCATCCGGCCGGGCACCGACCCCGACGACGTCGCCGAGCGGTTCGAGCGGGCCGTCGCGGTCCTGACCTCCGCCGTCGGCACCGTCATGGTGACCACCGGGTTCGACACACGGGGCGTGCCGGTGCTCAAGCATCTGCGCGGCAAGATCGCCACCTACAACGGCCATGTGCGGGCGATCGCGGACCAGTACGGCTGCCCGGTCCTCGACCTGTGGTCGCTCAAGTCCGTGCAGGACCGGCGCGCCTGGGACGACGACCGTCTCCACCTCTCGCCCGAGGGTCACACCCGCGTCGCCCTGCGGGCGGGCCAGGTTCTCGGCATGGAGGTGCCGGCCGACCCGGACCAGCCGTGGCCGCCCCTGCCGCCGCGCGGCACGTTCGAGGTACGGCGCGACGACATCCACTGGGCACGCGAGTACCTGGTGCCGTGGATCGGACGGCGGCTGCGCGGGGAGTCGTCGGGGGACCGGGTGGTGGCCAAGGGGACGCTGTCGCCGGACGACATCAGGGTGCGGATCGCGCAGGCGGTCTGAGTACCGGGCCTCCTCCGCGAACGCCGAGGGGCTGATGTGTCCGCACCGGCTGCCCCGGTCGGCATCATGCAGCCCGTCCGGACTCGCGGAGGAGGCCGTTCGGGCCGAAGCGGGGTCCGGGGCGGAGCCCGAGCCGGGATCCGGGGGTGGCAGCCCCAGGGAGCCGTGCCGTCCCGACCGTCCCGGAGGACCGGCCGCACGTCCGGTCCGTCGGGCACCCGCCTACGGAAGCCTCAGAAGGAGTCGCCGCTTTCCTGTGGAAGGCCGGCACGGCGGTCGTCGGGGCCGACCGGCACCGCGCGCTCCCTGAGCTACCGCTACCGCGCGGAGGACGTCCCCCGTTCCACGGGCGGCAGGTCGCAGGAGTCCTTGAAGCCCTGGCTCGTCAGCCCGAGCGCGGAGTTGATGCGCGAGCGCAGGTTCTCCACCGCGACCATCGCCGTCAGCTCGACGAACGCGGGCTCGCCCAGCCGGCCCAGGAGCCGTGCCGCGAGGGCGTCGTCGACGGCGGGCGGGGTGGCGGTCATCGCCTCGGCGTACTCCATGACGTCGCGCTCCACCTCCGTGTACACGTCGCTGTCGCGCCAGCGCGGCACGTCGACCAGCTTCTCGCGGGCCATACCGCGCTCGCGGCTCACCCAGTAGCCGAAGTCCATGCACCAGGCGCAGCCGATCGCCGCGGCCGACGCCATCTCGGCCAGCGCCTTGAGGTCCGGGTCCAGCTTGTTCCACTTCGCCACCGACTGCTCGAACCGCAGATCGCTCCACAGCACGCGCGGCTGGTGGGCGAGCGCCCTGCCGGGGTCGAGGACCTTTCCGTACGCCCGCTTCGAATACCACTCCATGACGCGGAAGAAGAGCGTGCGGCGCGGGGTTAGGGAGATACGGGCCATGGGGTGCCTCCAGTGTGTCGTTCCCGGGCGCGGCGCTCCGTGGTGAGCGCCCACACGGGTACGACGGACCGGCGCGCACGGTTGTGACATCCGGCCCGCGCGGCGACCGGGACGGACGCCGCCGTGTGACATGGCCGACCCGGCACTGCAGTACGGGACGACCATAATGAGGACCTCACCCACTCCACTGGAGGTGCCGTGACCGGTTTCGGTCCCCTGAGCTCCGGGCTCCGCGCTCTGCGACCCACCGCCTTCGGCGTGGATCCCAGCGGGGAGCGCCTGGCGCGCATCCGCAGATCACCGAACTTCGCGGACGGCGCCTTCGTGAACCCGGAGGGCACCCGGACCCGCCCCTCCGGCGGCTCCGCTCTGGAGCTGGCGAAGATGTACTTCCGCAAGGAGGACCGCGCCCGCCGCGCCCCGGCCGGCCCGATCCCCGTGCACCCGACGACCTACGCCGACCTGGCCAGGCCTCCGGCGAGCGGGCTGCGGCTCACCTGGATGGGTCACTCCAGCGTCCTCGCGGAGATCGACGGGCACCGGGTGCTGTTCGACCCGGTGTGGGGGCACCGCTGTTCGCCGTTCGACTTCGCCGGACCCAAGAGGCTGCACCCGGTGCCGCTGCCGCTGGCCGCGCTCGGCCGCGTCGATGTCGTCATCATCTCCCACGACCACTACGACCACCTCGACCTGCCCACCATCAAGGCCCTGGCCGGCACGGACACCGTGTTCGCGATACCCCTCGGCGTCGGCGCCCACCTGGAGCACTGGGGCGTGTCCGCGGACCGGCTGCGCGAGCTGGACTGGAACGAGTCGACGAAGGTCGGCGGCCTCACGCTGACCGCCACCCCGGCCCGCCACTTCTGCGGCCGCGGCCTGCGCAACGGGCAGCACACGCTGTGGGCGTCGTGGGCCGTGGCGGGCGACGAGCACCGTGTCTACCACAGCGGCGACACCGGCTACTTCGAGGGCTTCAAGGACATCGGGGCGGCACACGGCCCCTTCGACGCCACGATGATCCAGATCGGCGCGTACTCCGACTTCTGGCCGGACATCCACATGACCCCCGAGGAGGGCACGCGCGCCCACCTCGACCTCCAGGGCGGCGAGCCGCACGGTGTGCTGCTCCCCATCCACTGGGCCACCTTCAACCTCGCCCCCCACGCGTGGGCGGAGCCCGGTGAGTGGACGAAGGCCGCGGCCGGCGCAGTCGGTCAGGCGGTCGCAGTCCCGGTTCCGGGCCAGCCCTTCGAGCCTGCCGGCGACCTCCCTACGCACCCCTGGTGGCGGGATGTGTCCGCGCCGCTGCACCGCAAGTGGCCCGTTCCGGAGGTCACTTCGGCGGCATCTCGTGACGACCTCGACCTTGTGGGCGAGGGCTGACCGTGGACGAACCCGGGCGTGTGACGGGAGTCCGTCCTTCAGGCCGACCTGCACGAGCCGCCCGACTCAGCGGTTGAACGTCAGGAGCGGCACCGCGTTGCGGGCCAGTGCGTGGGCCTGGTCCGGCCACCAGGCGCCGGCGGGAGGGTCGACGATGCCGTACTCGGGGTCGATCGTGCCGCCGGTGTTGCGCGTGCAGCTGCCGTCGGACTCACCGGGGATCTTTATCCACAGGTAGGCGTCGACGAGTGGGACGCCGGTGTCGGCGGTGGGGCGCGGGCCGAGACCGCGGCCGGGCGCGTTGCACCAGGTCTCGGCGTCCCCGCTGTACTTGCCCGGCGCCGGGGTCCAGGCGCCCCGACCGTTGCGGCTGGTGTCGATCACGAAGTGATGCAGCTCGTCGGCCGGCGGGGTGCCCACGTTCTGGTCGAACCAGGCGTCGGTCCACCGCCAGGTGGTGGGGTCCGCGGGGGAGACGGCGTTGCCCGGGGCGCCGTCGTTGGGGGCTGCCGACGAGTAGTACTGGCTGGCGCACCAGTCCGTGTGGCCGCGTGCCTGCTCGGGTCCTTCGGTGGCGAACCAGATGCACTTGGCGACCCAGGTGCCGTATCTGGCGTTGTGGTCGGTGGGGTGGTTGTTGGACACGTTCAGGGAGAAGCCGTCGCCGTACTGGACTCCGGCGTCCTGCAGTCGCTGCGCGATGTCCCCGACGGATCGCCACTGGACGTTGCCGGCGTCCAGGTAGACCGTGGTGCGGGGCCGGGCCTTCAGGGTCTTCACGGCGTATGCGAGGTCGGCGATGCGGGCGGCCGTGAGTTCGCCGGTCGGGTCGGTGGTGGGCCCGCAGTCCTTGGGAAGGTTGGCCACGCCGTCGGGCTCGACGACGACCACCGCCTTGTCGTCGCCGACGCCGGCGGCGAAGGCGTCGATCCACTTGCGGTAGGCGGCGGAGGATGCGGCTCCGCCGCTGGAGTACTGGGAGCAGTCCCGGCCGGGTATGTCGTAAGCCACCAGGACGGGGGTCCGGTCCACGGCCCGCGCCCGGCGGACAAGCCTGTTCACCTTGACGCGGACCTCGTCGGGTGTGCCCTCGGTGAACCATTCGGCCTGCGGCCAGCTCGCGAGTCCGGCCATGTTCGCGGCGTTCTCGATGTCTCCGTTCGCGAAGTCGACGAGGGCCTGTTTCGCGGCCTTGCTGTGCGGGTCCACGTAGAACTTCGTGGCCGGGGTGATCACGTCCTGCGCGGGTGTGGCCTGCGCCTGCGTCGCGGTGAGGGCGGCGCAGGCGCTGAGCGCCGTTATGACGGCAGCGGCGAGGCGTCGTGGGCTGCGTGGTTTCATGGCTGCTCCGGGGGGTGTGATGGGGGAGCGTCTGCCGCCGAGGCGAGCTGTCGACCGTCTCTGCGCAAGGCGGTGAGCGGCGGACCCGGCCGGGCTGACTGCGGCGGTGCCCGTGCCCCGGTCGCGGGGCAGGGGCGTACCGGGCCACGGCGGTCCGGGGTCAGTAGCCGTAGATCATCTTGTAGGCGACTTCGGGGAGAAACTGACCGGCCGAGGAGCCCGATCCGACGCCGCAGTCGCCGTCGGACTCACCCGGGGTCTTGATCCACAGGAGCATCTCGGCGCCTCCGCCCTTCTGGGTGGGGGTGCCGATGCGGCGGCCCGGGGGGTTGCACCACTGGCCGTTGGAGCCGTTGCCGTTGCGGCCGGTGTCCACGACGAACGGCTTGGTGTAGCCGTAGCGGGCGCCCAGTTCGCTGTTGACGGCGTTGCCGTAGGCGATGTTCTCGGCTGTGGTGTAGTAGTTGGAGATGTTGAGCGAGAAGCCGTGGGCCTGTCGGAGTCCGGCATCGTGGAGGCGCTGGGCCATGGTCGCGGGGCTCGCCCAGTTCGGGTTGCCGGCGTCCAGATAGACCCAGGTGTTGGGCGCCTGGCGGTTGAACTGCGTGAGGGCGCCGGTGATCATGCCTTGGCGTTCGGCGATCTGAGCCTGGGTCATGCAGCCGTAGTCCGCGAGGGAGTCCGGCTCGAGGAGCACGATGGCCGGGCGGCCCGCGACACCCCCGGCGAACTGGGCGATCCAGCTCGCGTAGGCGGACGGCGATGCGGCTCCGCCGGCGGAGTGCCCGCCGCAGTAGTCGCGGTTGTAGATGTTGTACGCGACGAGGATGGGCAGCCTGTCCTGACTGTCCGCCGCGCCCACGTACGCACCGGTTGCGGTGCCGATGGTGCCGCTCCAGGAGCCGAACCAGTGGGCCATCGGGGTGTTGGCGATGGAGGCGTTGATCGCGGACGCCCGGCCGTCACCGGGGTTGGCGGCGACCCACCGCTTCACGCTGGAGTCGGGGTCCACGTAGAACCCGCTGGTCATGGTGGTCGGGTCGGCGGCGTGGGCGGACGGTGCGACGGCGAGCGCCAGCGGCAGAGCGGAGAACGCTGCCACGAGGGCGCGGAGTCTGCGGCGCATGACTGTACCTCGGTTTCCTGACAGGGATGCGTCGCACGCTCTCGTCCCGAGCGTGCGGCGCGCTGAGGAAGTGCGGTGGTACGAGGCCCCTTGGACCGAAGGGCTGGGGCGGGGGCGCGCCCCGAAGAGCCGGAGGCTGGCTTTGGGAGCGCTCCCATTGGAAGCGCTTCCAAAAGCACGGAGGACTTTTGGTGTGTGGCCGGTATCGTGTTGCGCTCCGGTGAAGCTGTCAAGAGGCGATGCACAACCTGCACTTCACATGAAGAGAACAAGGCTCTGCAGTCCTGGAACTGGAAGCGCTACCGGCCCTGGTCTCTCAAGGACCCGTGTCTGCCCTCCGTCGCCCGGCGGCTGGACGGCAGTGGAACCGGGTCGGGGCGAGACGCTTTCGGCGAGGCCGAGTGGGAAAGGCTCATGGTCCATGAGAGAGAATGCGCCGCGCCGGCAGCCGACGCTCGATGAGGTGGCCGAACGCGCCGGCGTGTCCCGCTCGGTGGCCTCCCGCGTCCTCAACAACGCCCCGCACGTCAGCCGCGCCAAACGTGAGGCGGTCGAGCGGGCCGTCCAACAGCTGGGTTACGTGCCCAACCCGACCGCACGCGCTCTGGCCACCCGCCAGACAGGAGCGGCGGCCCTGGTCGTCGCGGGAGAGGATCCGTCCATCTTCGCGGACCCGTTCTTCGCCCAGGTGATCGTGGGGGCCTCGGCTGCCCTGGAGGAGGCCGACCTGCATCTGATGCTGTGTCTGGCAGCCTCCGACCGGGGCCGCAAGCGGGTGGAGGAGCTCCTTCGGTCCAGGGGCGCCGACGGCGTCATGCTGATGGCGCTGCGCGAGGGCGATCCGCTGGCCCGTGTGGCTCAGGACGCGGAGATGCCCGTCGTGTTCGGCGGTCGCCCGGTCGGTTCAGCTCCCCGGTGGTATGTGGACGTCGACAACGCCGGCGGAGCGCGCGAGGCCACCGAGTACCTGCTCTCCCGTGGCCGGACCCGTGTGGCCACGATCTGCGGGCGTCTGGACACCGAGGCCGGGCGTGCCCGGTACCGCGGCTACCGGGACGCCATGCTGGCAGCGGGCCTTGACCCGTACCCGCCGCAGGAGGGGGACTTCACCGAGCCCGGTGGAGCCGCAGCCATGGCCGCACTGCTGGTGAACCGCCCCGAGGTGAACGGGGTGTTCGCCGCCAACGACAACATGGGGGCGGGAGCGCTGCGCACTTTGCGCGAGGCCGGCCGCCCGGTCCCCGCCGATGTCGCCGTGGTCGGCTTCGACGACCTGACCGTCGCCCAGATCGCCGATCCGCCGCTCACCACCGTCCACCAGCCCATAACGGCTTTCGGACGGGAGATGGCGCGCATGCTCGTCGCGCTCATCAGCGGACAGGACCCCACCCCGCTGATCCTCCCCACCCGCCTGGTCACCCGCTTCAGCGCCTGACGGCCGTGCCCCTTACCGCCGCCGCACATTGACACGCCACCAGAAGGACGCCCGGGTCGCGCTGCCGCGTCGGGGCGTCGTGCGGACGTGATTGCGGTACGCGCGGCTCAGCGCGCCGCGCGGTCGGTCCCTGCCGGCCGGCCGGTGGGTACGGGGGCTGTGCTGGAACGCAATGAGATCGGGGGAGTCAACAGGATGTGCCGAGGCGGTGTGTCCGGCGCGGCGATGCGTTCCACGAGCAGGGAAACGGCCTTCTCGCCCATTTCCAGAGCCGGTACGTCCGCTGCCGTGAGCGGCGGACGGAAGTCCTCGGCCCACGTCCTGGCCGCCACACCGGTGATGGAGAAGTCGTACGGCACTTCGAGACCGGCGTCCGCCAGCGCGCGCTGGACGCCGGGCAGGGCGGCCTCGTTGATGGTGGTGACAGCGGTGACGTCCGGATGGCTGCGCAGGAGCGCCTCGACGCATTCCTGACCGGAGCGGGCATCATCCCCGCACGGCACTTCGACGCCGTCGAGGCCGCGTTCCGCCAGGGCCGCCTCGAAACCCTCCCTGGCCCTGTGCGCGGGGCCGTAGCCGGCCGAGATGAGTTCCCGGGAACGAGTGACCAGAGCCACCCGGCGGTGCCCGAGATCGGCGAGGTGCCGCACGCAGTGCTGGACCAGACCGGCGTAATCGACGTCGATCCAGGACATCTGGTGGTCTCCGGCCGTGTGCCCGATCCCGACGAACGGCAGCCCGGCTTCCTGCAGGCGCCCCACACGGGGGTCCGCCAGGCGGATCTCCATCAGAATGACGCCGTCCACGCGGCTCTCCGAGATCAACCGCTCGAAGGAACGCTCGTGTTCCCCGCCGGAAGGGGAGAGCAGCACATCGAGGTCGACCCGGGCGGCGGCGTCGACCACGCTGGCGACGAAGTCCAGCTGCATGTGTGTGAGCCTGTTGCCGGCCGGTGGGACGACGAGACCGATGGTCCGGGTCCGGCCCTCCTTGAGGGCCCTCGCGGTCGCGTTGGGGCGGTATCCCAATTCGTTGATCACGTCTTCGATACGTTTGCGAGTGCCGGCGGCGACGGGTCGTTTGCCGCTGAGCGCGTACGACACCGTGCTGCGTGACACCCCCGCGCGTCGAGCTATCTCCCCGATGTTCATGCAGCTCCTCAAGACCGCGCTCAGGCCGCAAGGATACTGATGTGTGGTGGCGGTGGTGGAGGTGCCGCCCGGTCTCTCCACCGAAGCCGGTTCGCCCGACCGGCTGTCCAGCGCGGCGAGCCGGGCGGTTCAGCCGGGGGCGATCGCGACAGCACCTTTGTGCCCGGGCGGTGCCGGTGGGGTAGCAGATCGTGCCGCCGTTGAATCCGTTGCCGGGACGACGACACCGGCCGGCGTGGCGCTGCCGGCGGCTTGCGGTTGCCGGCGCCGAGCGCGAGCTCGGGGGCGCAGCCGCAGTCGAGCCGACGAAGCAGTCCGAGCGATCGCAGGGCCACGCGGGCAGGTCGTGCGGGAGAGCCGTGCGCTCGCCGGAGGGTGCGGAGCGAATCGGTTCCACGCAAGCGCTTCGACGGGATGCTACGACCGGCGGTGTGAGGGGTCAACAGCGTCCCGCGAGGGGAATGCGGAGCCGCCGCGCGAGCCGAGGCTCCGCCGCTTGGGCCAGTGCCCTGCGGACCGGCCCCCGTCGTCCCGGTTCGGCGACTGCCTCCCTGCTCACCGGCATGGCGGCGGATCAGCCGGATGCTCCTGGCCTGGTCGTCTCACACCCGTGCGGCCCACGACGGCGGCGCGACGGGCGGTCACGCCGCCGTCAGCCTGCCGCCACGCCGCGGCTCTCCGACCGCGCCGAGAGGTTCCCAACCGCAGGAATCAGCCATCGAATCGATTCCGCGACGACGTTTGCAACAGTGGGCTCCGCACCCTTGACAGCCCAGCGAAACCGGGAGCACCGTCTCCCCCCGAAACCTCTCTGCAATCTCGCCGCGAAACGGCACCTTGAAGCGCTTCCGGATTGTCAGCGCCACCCACACAACCCGGCCGGGTTGCGTCGGCACGGTAGGGAGATCGGATGAGAACCATACGTACGGGACGCCACCTGCCGTCCGGGCGTGGTGGCGTCCGGCGGTTACTCACGGCGGTACGGCACCGTGGCAGGCCGCACAGTGTGCCGGACCAGGCGCACATTTCGCCGCCGGCGCGCTCGCCCCGCTCTCGTTCGAGAACGTTCGCCCGGGCGGGGGCCGCAGCCGCACTCGTCGCCGGGGCACTGGTCGGCGCCACGGCCACGGCCGGCACGGCCCGTGCGGCCGCGTCCGGGCCGTGCGACATCTATGCGGCAGGCGGCACGCCGTGTGTGGCGGCGCACAGCACGACCCGAGCGCTGTACGCCTCGTACAACGGGCCGCTCTACGAGGTCCGGCGTGCCTCGGACAACACCACCCGGAACATCGGCGTCCTGAGCGCGGGCGGGTACGCCGACGCCGCCGCCCAGGACTCGTTCTGCTCGGGGACGACCTGCCTGATCACGATCATCTACGACCAGTCCGGCCGCGGCAACAACCTCACCCAGGCGCCCGGGGGCGGTGCCGCGGGCGGCCCGGACAACCTCGCGAACGCGACCGCCGCGCCCACCATGGTGGGCGGTCACAAGGCCTACGGCGTGTTCGTGGCGCCCGGCACGGGCTACCGCAACAACCACACCAACGGCATCGCGACCGGGGACAACCCCGAGGGCATGTACGCGATCCTCGACGGCACGCACTACAACGGCGGCTGCTGCTTCGACTACGGCAACGCCGAAACCGACAGCAACGACGACGGCAACGGCACCATGGAGGCCATCTACTTCGGCAACATCAAGGTCTGGGGCTACGGTTCGGGCAACGGTCCCTGGATCATGGCCGATCTGGAGAACGGCCTGTTTTCCGGGGTGAACCAGCACTACAACGCGAACGACCCCACCATCAACTACCGGTACACGACCGCCATCATCAAGGGCGGCCCCAACCACTGGGCGATCCGTGGCGGCAACGCACAGTCCGGCGGCCTGTCCACCTTCTACGACGGGGTGCGTCCAGGCGTCCCGGGCTACAACCCGATGCGCAAGCAGGGTGCCATCATCCTGGGCACTGGCGGCGACAACAGCAAGGGCGCCCAAGGGACCTTCTACGAAGGCGTGATGACCTCCGGCTACCCGTCGGACGCCACGGAGAACGCCGTCCAGGCCAACATCACCGCGGCCGGATACAGCAATTCCTCCGGCGGCGGGACGAGCACCGGTGCGTTGCACGCGGTGGGCGCGGGCAAGTGCCTCGACGTGCCGAACTCGTCCACCACGGCCGGCACACAGCTGCAGATCTGGGACTGCAGCGGCGGCGCCAACCAGACCTGGACCCGCACGTCCTCGGGCCAGCTGACCGTCTACAGCGGCAGCAGCCAGATGTGCCTGGACGCGTACAACAACCAGACCTCCGCCGGCACCAAGGTGGAGACCTGGCCGTGCAACGGCGGCGCCAACCAGCAGTGGCAGCTGAACTCCGACGGCACCGTCACCGGCACCCAGTCCGGGCTTTGCCTCGACGTCACCGGCGCCTCCACGGCCAACGGCGCCCTGGCCGAACTCTGGCCCTGCAACGGCGGATCCAACCAGCAGTGGCGCCTCAACTGACCTGAACGGCTCCGGCCCCTGGCCGGCTCACCGTCGGCCAAGGGCCACTCACCACCACATGCGGGCATCGCCGTACCGCGCGGACGCACCAGGCAGGCGACCCGGACGACAAGCAACGCCGCACCGCCCGACACCACAGGCCCGCACGCGCCATCACCGGAGGATGACCATGTCCAGAGCCAGAGCGCTCCGCGGTCTGTGGGCCGCCCCCCTAGCTCTGCTCGCCCTACTGGCCGGCGGCCCGGCCGCGACGGGGCTCGCCTACGCGATACCGGCCGAGCGCCACACAGCGGCCGCCGTCCTGTATGTGGCGCCGGATGCGCCTCCCGGCGGGAACGGCACCGCCGGGCAGCCCTTCGCCGCCATCGACCAGGCACAGCAGCCCGCGCACCGGCTCTCGGCCGATTCGGACGTCGTGGTCTACCTGGCCGGTGGCACCTACCGGCTGTCCAAGCCGCTCACCTTCGGTTCCGGCGACGGCGGCCAGAACGGCCACACCATCACCTACCAGGCCATGCCGGGACAGCAGCCGGTCGTGACCGGCGCCGCCCAGCCGAGTGGTTGGCAGGTGCATGACCAATCGACCAGCATCTGGTCGGTCCACGTCGGCACGGGCGTGAACACGCGCCAGTTGTACGTGAACGGCAAGGAAGCGCCGAGGGCGGCGATCCAGGTGCCCCGTTCCGGCTTCGTCTTCACCGAGACCGGCCTGACCGCCACCGACTCCTCCCTCGACTACCTGGCCGGCCTCTCGGACCAGAACCACATGGAAGTCGAGAGCGTCAACTCCTTCACCGACCGCTACGCGCCGGTCCAGTCGATCAGCGGCAGAACCATCACCATGCGGCAGCCCGCGTGGAACAACAACTCCTGGGGATACGACACCATCAACGCGCCGTTCGCCGGCGGGACGATGTACCTCGAGAACAACTACGCGTTCCTCAAGCAGGCCGGACAGTGGTACCTCGACTCGTCCACCGGCGACCTCTACTACCGGGCCCAGCCCGGGCAGAACCCGAACAGCCTCGACATCGAACTGCCCCGGCTGCACAGCCTGCTCGACATCAGCGGCAGCTACGGCTCACCGGCCACCGGCCTCGCGTTCAACGGCATCCGGTTCACGGGAACGTCCTGGCTCGGCCCGAGCGGACCCGACGGCTACGCGGACCAGCAGAGCGGCGCCCACATCACCGGTGCCTACGCGATGCCCGCCAACTGGCTGAGCACCTGCAAGTCGGGGTGCACGCAGTTCGAGGCCACCCGTAACCACTGGGCGCAGATGCCCGCGGCCGTGCAGGTCTCCGCCGCCACCGGCATCATGTTCTTCGGCGACACGTTCTCCGAACTCGGGCAGGCCGGACTGGGCGTGGGGAACGACGGTGTCGCCACGGACTCCGGCACCGGACTCGGCGCGAGCGGCATCACCATCACCGGCAACACTTTCACCGACATCGCCGGCAGCGGCATCCAGGTCGGCGGGATCCAGCCGGACGCGCACCACCCGGGCAACCCGCAGATGACCAACCAGAACATCACCATCAGCAACAACCGGGTCAGCGGGGTGGGCACCGACTACAAAGAGACCGCGGCCATCCTGTCCACCTACGTCACGAACGCGACGATCACCCACAACCAGTGCGACCACCTGCCCTACGACGGGATCGACATCGGCTGGGGCTGGGGCATCAACGACCCGGGCGGCAGCCAGGACTACGTCAACCGGGGCACGTACACCTACCAGCCCGTCTACAGCACCCCCACGACGCTGAAGAACAACACCGTCTCCCACAACCTGGTCTTCGATACCAAGAACGCGATGTTCGACGGCGGCAGCATCTACAGCCTGTCCGCGAACCCCGGCTCGGTGATCTCCGACAACTACATGTACGACAACAGGCACACCACCGCGCTGTACCTCGACGAGGGTTCCCGGTACCTGACGGTGTCCCACAACGTGGTGCAGGACGCCGGTAACTGGGCGCTGACCAATGCCAACGGGAACAACCACACCGACGACAGCACCTTCTCCGGCAACTGGTACAACGGCGGCAACACGTACGTGGCGACCGGCCCTCCGCACAACAACGTCCTCACCGGCAACATCCAGGTCAGCGGCACCAACTGGCCGCAGGGCGCGACGCAGGTCATCCAGCAGGCGGGCATCCAGTCGTCGGGCGGCGGTGGCGGCGGCTTCCCCAGCGGCTACCACCAGCTGGTGATCGGCAACGACAGCCTGTGCATGGACGTGTACGGCAACTCCGGCAGCGCGGGCGCCGCGATCGACCAGTGGACCTGCAACGGGCAGAGCAACCAGCAGTTCGAGTTCGTGCCGGTCTCGGGCGGCTACGGGCAGCTGCGGGCGCAGAACTCCGGGCAGGTCGTGGCGGTGGCGGGCGGTTCCACGGCCGCCGGCACTCCCGACATCGTGCAGCAGGCCCCGGACGGAGCCGCCGGCACTCTGTGGCTGCCGGTGCGGCAGTCCGACGGCTCCTACTCCTTCCAGAACAAGAACAGCGGCCTGTGCCTGGACGTCTTCGGCGGCGGCAGCAACCTCGGCCAGCAGCTCGACCAGTGGCCCTGCAAGAACACGCAAGGCAGCGACCAGGACTTCACCCCGCGCTGACCGCTCGCGGGCCCGTTCACCCCACCCACTGTCCCGCACCAGTGAGGAACGCTGATGAAGAAGTACTCGGCAGCCTTGGCCACGGCGCTGACGGCCGCGCTCGGCATGGCCTGCGCACTGCCCGCGTCGGCCGCCACCGGCACCGCCCCGTCGTCCTCCGCCGCGCCCGCGCCCCTGCGGCTGATGCCGCTGGGCGACTCGATCACCTGGGGCGTCGGCAGCCCGTCCGGGAACGGCTACCGAAGCTTCCTGTGGAACCAGCTGTCGGCCGAGGGGCACGCCCTGGACTTCGTCGGCTCGGGCCGGGGCGGCACCATGTCCGACCCGGACAACGAAGGCCACTCCGGCTGGCGGATCGACCAGATAGCCGGCATCGCGGACAACGTGCTGGCCCGTTACCGGCCGAACGTGGTCACCCTGGAGATCGGCACCAACGACCTGAACGGCAACTACCAGGTCCCGACCGCCACCGACCGGCTCCGTGCGCTCATCGACCAGATCACCCGCGACGCCCCCGACGCGACCGTCCTCGTCGGCACCCTGATCATCTCCACCAGCGGCACCGAGGAGGCCAGCCGGCCCTCGTTCAACGCCAAGCTCCCCGGAATCGTCCAGGCCGAACAGGCTGCCGGCAAGCATGTGCGCCTGGTGGACATGAGCGCTCTGACCACCGCGGACCTGGCCGACTCCCTGCACCCCAACGACAACGGCTACCGCAAGATGGCGGACGCCTTCAACGCAGGGGTCCAGGCCGCGGACGCGGCAGGCTGGATCAAGCCGCCGGTTTCCCAGGGTGGCCAGGTGCGCTCCGGAGTCGTGGGGAAGTGCCTGGACGTCAACGGCGGCAACAGCGCCAACGGGACCGCCGCGGACATGTGGTCCTGCAACGGATCGGACGCGCAGCAGTGGTCCGCGCGTTCCGACGGCACCCTGCGGGCGCTCGGCAAGTGCCTCGACGCCACCGGCCGCGGTACCGCCAACGGCACCAAGATCGAGATCTGGGACTGCAACGGCGGCGCCAACCAGCAATGGCAGCCGTACAACGGCGGTTACCGCAACCCGGTCTCGGGCCGCTGCCTCGACGACCCCAACGCGTCCACCACCGACGGTACGCAACTGGTTCTGTGGGACTGCAACGGCGGCGCCAACCAGCAGTGGACCGCTCTGCCGGCCACCTCGGCCGCTTGACCCGACCCCACCGCAGCACTGACTCGTGATCGGTGCCCCACCCCCACACACAAGGAGACTGATCCTTCATGTTCTGGATCAACGAGGAGCCCCGCCTCCGCAAAGCCATGGCCTTGGCCACCGGACTGACAGCCGGCACGGTACTGGCCCTGGCCGGGACAGCATCCCCTGCCGCCCATGCGGCTTCCGGCACGCTGGGCGCGGCCGCGGCCGGCAGCGGCCGCTATTTCGGGACGGCCGTGGCTGCCGGAAGGCTCGGCGACTCGACGTACTCCGCGATTCTCGACCGGGAGTTCAACAT
>NZ_JBVKBA010000043.1:0-45281 GCF_055639175.1 Streptomyces sp. NPDC107546
ACGCTACGAGAAACGGGCCTACATCTACCTCGGCACCGTCACCCTCGCAGCACTCATCATCTGGCTCCGCTCATGATCCGAGAAACAGCGCCTAGTGCTGTGGCCGGAAAGGTCCGGCTCGCGACGTCCGGCACGGCACCTCGCCGCGTTGTCGCATCGCCCGAGTACATCCAGCGGCGTCCGGTGCGGTGCATCCAAACGTTTCCGGCCACAGCACTAGGCAGTCTCCGGCCCCCGCTGTACGAGCATCATGGCCATGTCGTCGTTGAGCAGGCCGCCCGCGTAAGCCCGCAGGTCGGTGGTGATCTCCTTCAGGAGCGGCCCGGGCGCCTGGTCGGTCCACCGCACGACGCGTTCGGCAAGCGGGTAGAACGTGCCCTCGCTGTCGCGGGTCTCGGTGACGCCGTCGGTGTAGAGAAGGATCCTGTCCCCCTCGTGGAAGGGGAAGGTCGCCGCCGTGTACGTGGTGTCGGACATGGCGCCGAGGCCGAGCGGTGGGGCCGGTTCGGTCACGCGGAGCGCGGTGGCGGTCCCGGTCGCCCGGCGCAGCAGCAGCGGCGGCGGATGGCCGCAGCTGATCATGTGGACCACCGGCTCGTCGTCCGGGATGTCGAGCACCACGGCGGTCACGAAGCGTTCGGCGGCGTCGGGCTCGCATTCCGAGAACTCCGCCAGGCCCCAGCGGACGGCGTCCTCGACGTAGGCGACCAGTTCCGTCAGCGGGATCTGCCGGTGGGCCGCGGCGCGGAAGGCACCCAGCACGATCGCCGTGTCGCTGATGGACGGGAGGCCCTTGCCGCGGACGTCCCCCATGATCAGGCGGGTGGAGTCGGGGGTGCGGGCCGCTGCGTACAGGTCGCCGCCGATGTAGGTGTCGGCCTCGGCACTGTGGTATTCCGCGGCGAGGGACACCGGCCCGGTCCGCTCCGGGAGCGGGCGCAGGACGACGCGCTGAGCGGTGTCCGAGACCGTGCGCGCCCTGATGAGTTCCCGATGGTGCCGGTCCCGCAGGTGGGTGAAGGCGACCAGGAGGACGGAGAGCGCGGCGAGTGACGCGATTTCGACCAGGACACTCTCGGTGATCAGGGTCCGCCTCTCCGCCCCCGCGGCGACCAGCGCGAGTACCGCGAGGGCACCGATCAGCGCCGTGGGTCGCGGACCGGCACCGATGGCGGTGACCGCGGTGGCGACGACCAGGAGATGGGCGAGGTGGATGTCCGGCGGCAGGAACGCGTCGGCCGCGGGGATGGAGATGATCAAGACCAGGGGGATGACCAGGAAGAGCGGGTGTGGCGCTGCCCGGCGCCAGACCTGGAGGATCCTGGTCGCGGATGTAGTGGGGGTGGCAGCGCTCATTCCTGCTCCGGATGGTGGCGGCCTGGTGGGGGGTCACGGCACCTGGGGGGAGCCGCGGTCGGGGGATCAGGGTGCCGCCGACACCACGTCCCTCGGCTGTACCAACAGTTCGGTGCCGCGCTCTATGCCGGGCCGGGTGAGGAGGCCGGAGACAGTCGGACGTCTCACAGGCATGACGTCTCACAGGCATCCGAGTGACTGATACACCGCGCGGGTCGTGGCGGCGATCTGCGACCAGGTGCGGTCACGGGCGACGATGCCGAACCGCGCGCGCAGAGCGCCACCGTCGGGCGGGGACTTGAGAAGGACGGGATCGACGACGTCCGGGACGACGCGCACCCGCTCCTCGGGCACCCCGTGTACGACGATTTCGGCCTTCAGCGCCTCGCTCGGAGCCAGCACTGCGTCGGCCTCGCGCAGACAGTACGTCTGCGACGGGTGCAGGGTGAGGCGCGGTTCGTCGGCCGAACGTCCGGGGCTCCGCGCCGGCCAGGGTTCCGCCGGAAGGGTGCGCACCTCGTAGACCACGGGCAGCCCGTACGTCTCGCGCAGGGCGAGTGCCACACGGCCGTTGCCGTGGTCGCCCGCCGCGTGCAGCACCGAGGGCCGCAGTCGCTCGACGAGCCGCGCCGCCAGCTCGGCGTTGCGCGCGAGGAGCGGCCCGTCGCCGTGGGGCAGCCACCGGGGCAGGAGCCGGTGCTGGGGCACTCCGTCCAACAGATCCAGCGACCGGGCGTCGAACACACCGTGGGTGACCGGGAATCCGATGCGCGTCACCACGTGCGGATCGAGCCCCGCCTCCGACTGTGCCTGGGCGAGCGCCTGGGTGCGCAGGCCGTAGCCCGTGCGCTGGTGCGGCAGCCCGTTGGTGACCAGGTGCAGCACCCGCCCGGGCACGGGCCGGATCGGGCGCCCGGTCGGAGCCGGTACGGGTGCGCAGGGCGGCTCGGCCGACGGCCCGGACGGTCGCGCCCGCGTGGCGAGGACGGAGGCGGCCAGGGTGAGGGCACGTACGGGACGACGGGACGGACGACGGGGCATGCGGCCAGGCTAGGGCGCGCGGATGACGGGCGGGTCACACGGGGCGCCGGCCACTCGGACGGCGGGCGCACGGTGTGCGGCCCGGGCCGGGGCGGGCGCGGGGGTGCGGAGGGTGCGCGGGCGGTCGCCGCGGGAGCGGCGGGGGTGGCGCGTCCGGGTCCCCGACCGCGGCCGCGGTCGGGGACCCGGACGCGCGGGGCTCAGGCCGCGACCGTCTCCCGGCTCGCCGCCTCGCCCGCCGGGCGCTCGCCGAGCCGTTCCGTCGGCACCTTGTGCGTCTCGCGGGCGGTGAGCGCGGCCACGACGGGCGGCACGCACAGGGCCGCGGTGAACAGGGCCACCGACGGCCAGTCGGTGCCGTCCGGCCCGGCGA
Source organism: Streptomyces sp. NPDC107546 (assembly GCF_055639175.1). Lineage (NCBI taxonomy): Bacteria > Bacillati > Actinomycetota > Actinomycetes > Kitasatosporales > Streptomycetaceae > Streptomyces > Streptomyces sp. NPDC107546. Next base: position 2,771 of record NZ_JBVKBA010000043.1, read on the forward strand.
TCTCGGCGGCGAACGTCACCGCGAATCCGGCGACCGCGAAGCCGATCTGTGTGCCGATCGCCATGCCCGACATCCGGACCCGGGTGGAGAACATCTCACCGTAGAAGGAGGGCCACACGCCGTTCGCGGCGCTGTAGACGACACCGAAGGCGACGACGCCCGTCAGCAGGATCAGCGGATAGGAGCCGCTGGAGATCGCCCACAGGTACAGGAACATCGTCACCGCGCTGCCCACGGCACCGACGAGGTACACCGGGCGGCGGCCGATGCGGTCGGACAGTGCCGCCCACAGGGGGATCGCGGCGAGGGCGACGAGGTTGGCGAGCGCGCCCACCCACAGCATGGAGGAGCGGGACACGCCCACCGCGTCGCTCGTCGCGTACGCCAGCGCCCAGACCGTGAAGATGGTGCTCACCGAGGCGATGAGGGCACCCGCGATCACTCGCAGTACGTCCGCCCAGTGTTCGCGCAGCAGCACCGCCAGCGGCAGTCGGGCCGGCCCCTCGGCGTCGGCCTGCCGGGCGAAGGCCGGTGTCTCCGCGAGCCTGCGGCGGATGACGTAGCCGACGACGGCGACCGTGACGCTCAGCCAGAACGGCAGGCGCCAGCCCCAGGACAGCAACTGCCTCTCCGGGAGCGCGGCGACCGGAAGGAAGACGAGCGTGGCGATGAGCTGGCCGCCCTGGGTGCCGCTGAGCGTGAAACTGGTGAAGAACCCGCGCCGGTGCGGGGGCGCGTGCTCCAGGCTCATGGAGCTGGCGCTCGCCTGCTCGCCGGCCGCCGAGATCCCCTGCAGGACGCGGCACAGCACCAGCAGGACGGGGGCCAGGGTGCCGACCTCGGCGCGGGTGGGCAGACAGCCGATGAGGAACGTCGACAGGCCCATCAGGACCAGCGTGAACACCATGATCTTCTTACGGCCGACCCGGTCGCCGTAGTGGCCGAGGAACAGCGCGCCGAGGGGACGGGCCGCGTACGCGACACCGAAGGTGGCCAGCGACAGCAGGGTCGCGGTGGCCGGGTCGGAGGCGTCGAAGAAGACCTTCGGGAAGATCAGCGCGGCCGCGCTGCCGTAGACGAAGAAGTCGTAGTACTCCAGGGCGCTGCCGATCCAGGCGGCCGTCGCGGCCTTTCTCGGCTGGCCTGGCGGGGCGGCGGCGTCGTCGGGCGGGGCGGGGACGGACACGACGGGCTCCTTCGAGGGACTCCACCGTAGACGAGCGGGCGGAGTGGGCGTATGGGGAGAGAGGTGGGGAGAGGCGCCGGATTCGACTAATTAACCCACTGGATAGTTAGTAGCGGTGCGTGGGATGTTGCGCCCGCGTTTCCCCGGTGTCAAGAGGTCGTGCCGCGACCGCCGGTACGGCGCCGGTGGGGCGGTCAGTCTTCCGTGCGGTCCGCCGTCAGATATGCGATCACCATGTCCCCGAGCATCCGGCGGTAGTGTCCGCGCTGGTCCGCGGCGACCAGGTCCCGGCCGAAGAGGGCGCCGAAGGTGTGCCGGTTGGCGACCCGGAAGAAGCAGAACGAGCTGATCAGCGCGTGCAGGTCGACGGCGTCGACGTCGGCCGTGAACAGTCCGGACTTCCGGCCCGCCTCGAGGATGCGGCCGGTCACCTCCAGGGCCGGCGAGCCGATCGTGCCGAGCTCCTCGGAGGCGGCGATGTGCTCGGCGTCGTGGATGTTCTCGATGCTGACCAGGCGGATGAAGTCGGGGTGCTGCTCGTGGTGGTCGAAGGTGACCTCGGCGAGCCGGCGGATGGCCGCGACCGGGTCCAGGTGCTCGACGTCCAGTTCCTGCTCGGCCTGGCGGATCACCCCGTAGGCCCGCTCCAGGACGGCCGTGAACAGTTGCTCCTTGCCGCCGAAGTAGTAGTAGATCATCCGCTTGGTGGTGCGGGTGCGGGCGGCGATCTCGTCGACCCGGGCCCCGTCGTACCCGGCGCGGGCGAACTCCTGGGTGGCCACGTCGAGGATCTCGGCCTTCGTACGGGCGGCGTCGCGGATGCGGCCGTTCGGTCGTGCCGGTTCGTCGACGCTGGTCATGGGGCTCCTTGGGACGAGGGAAGAGCGGTCTGACTCGTTCGCGTGCCCGTGATTGTAGAAGCCCGGGGGCATCCCGTTCCCTGAAGGGCTTCCGCCGGCCGGCAGCTGCTGCTATGACTAACGTACTAGTTCGTACATTACTGCCAGGAGGACGCCGGTGCCCCAGGACTCGTATCTCGTCGGTCTCATCGGTTCGGGCATCGGTCCCTCGCTCAGCCCCGCCCTGCACGAGAGGGAGGCGGACCGGCAGGGCCTGCGCTACCTGTACCGGCTGATCGACCTCGACCGTCTCGGAGCCGGTCCCGCGGCCGTCGGCGATCTCGTCCGGGCCGCCCGAGACCTGGGCTTCGACGGGCTCAACATCACCCACCCGTGCAAGCAGCTGGTCATCCCGCACCTCGACGCGCTCGCCCCGCAGGCCGAGGCGCTCGGTGCCGTGAACACCGTCGTCTTCGAGGACGGCCGGGCCGTCGGCCACAACACGGACGTCACCGGCTTCGCCGCCTCCTTCGCCCGCGGGCTGCCCGACGCCCCGTTGGACCGCGTGGTGCAGCTCGGTGCGGGCGGCGCGGGCGCGGCCGTCGCGCACGCCCTGCTGACGCTCGGCGCCGGTCACGTCACCGTCGTCGACGCCCTGCCCGCGCGCGCGGCGGACCTCACCGCCTCCCTGGGCCGGCACTTCGGCGCCGAGCGCGCGACCGCAGCCGCCCTCGACGCGCTGCCGGCGGTCCTGACGGGCGCCGACGGCCTCGTGCACGCGACGCCCACCGGCATGGCCGCCCACCCCGGGCTGCCGCTCCCGGCCCGGCTGCTGCATCCCGGGTTGTGGGTCGCCGAGGTGGTCTACCGCCCGCTGGAGACCGAACTGCTGCGCACCGCCCGCGCGCTCGGCTGCGCCACGCTCGACGGCGGCGGCATGGCCGTCTTCCAGGCCGCCGACGCGTTCCGCCTTTTCACCGGGCGGGAACCGGACGGCATGCGCATGCTCACGGACATCACCGAACTGGCCGGGGCCACGGCCGCCCGTCAGTAGGGAAGGACCCCTGGTGCGTACCTCCATCGCCACCGTCTCGATCGGCGGATCCATCACCGAGAAGCTCACCGCCGCGGCCCGCGCCGGGTTCGACGGGATCGAGATCTTCGAGAACGACCTGCTCGCCGGCCCGCTGAGCCCCGAGGAGATCCGGGGCCGCTGCGCCGACCTCGGCCTGAGCATCGACCTCTACCAGCCGATGCGCGACATCGAGGCCGTGCCGGCCGCGGCCTTCGAGCGCAATCTGCGCCGGGCCCGGCACAAGTTCCAACTGATGAACCGGCTCGGCGCGGACACGGTCCTGGTCTGCTCCAGCGTCTCCCCGCACGCCGAGGACGACGACGCTCTCGCCGCCCGGCATCTGCACCGACTCGCCGACCTCGCCCAGGAGTTCGGGATCCGCGTCGCCTACGAGGCACTGGCCTGGGGGCGGCACGTGAGCACGTACGACCACGCGTGGCGCATCGTCGAGGCCGCGGATCACCCGGCGCTCGGCGTCTGTCTGGACAGCTTCCACATCCTCGCCCGGGGCAGCGACCCGAAGGCCATCGAGGACATCCCCGGCGAGAAGATCTTCTTCCTGCAACTGGCCGACGCCCCGCTGATGGCCATGGACGTCCTGCAGTGGAGCCGCCACTACCGCTGCTTCCCCGGCCAGGGCGGCTTCGACCTCGCCGGGCTCCTCGCCCATGTGCTGCGCGCCGGCTACACCGGTCCGCTGTCCCTGGAGGTCTTCAACGACGTCTTCCGTCAGGCCGAGGCCGCCCTCACCGCCGTGGACGCCCGCCGCTCACTGCTCGTCCTCCAGGAGGCGACCGGGCTCGCGGCCCCGCCTCCGCCCGTGGTGCCGACCGGTGTCGCCTTCGCGGAACTCGTCACCCCGGACGTCGACCCGGTCTCCGCGGTCCTCGGCGCGCTCGGCTTCGCCCGCACGGCCCGGCACCGTACGAAACCCGTGGACCTGTGGGAGCAGGGCGCCGCCCGCGTCCTCGTCAACACCGGCCCGGCCGCACGCCGTGACGGCACCGTCCTCGCCGCCATCGGCCTGGAGTCCCCGGACCCGGAAGGAGCCGCCCGGCGCGCCGAGGCGCTGCTCGCCCCGGTCCTGCCGCGCCGCCGCGCCCCGCAGGACGCGCCGTTGGAGGCGGTGTCCGCGCCCGACGGCACGGAGCTGTTCTTCTGTGCCACCGAACGGGCCCGACTCCCCGACTGGCGCGGGGACTTCCAGGACGTTCCGCACAAGGCCCCGGCCGCCGACATCGACCGCGTCGACCATCTCGCCCTCACCCAGCCCTGGCACCAGTTCGACGAGGCGGCCCTGTTCCATCGCAGCGTGCTCGGGCTGCACGCCCAGGAAAGCGTCGAGGTCGCAGACCCCTACGGACTGCACCGCAGCCGCGCGGTCACCAACGCCGACGGCAGCGTGCGCATCGCCCTGAGCATCGGGCCCGCCCCGACCGACGACGGCGCCCGGGCCCAGCACATCGCGCTCGCCACCGAAGACGTGGTCTCGGCGGCCCGCCGCTTCCGCGAGGCGGGCGGCCGGCTCCTTCAGGTGCCCGCGAACTACTACGACGACCTGGCCGCTCAGTACGAGTTCTCCGACGGCGAGCTGGAGACGTACCGCGACCTCGGCATTCTTTACGACCGCGACGCGGACGGCGTCTTCCTGCACTGCTACACGCACACCGTAGGCCGCGTCTTCTTCGAACTGGTCCAGCGGGACGGCGGCTACCGGGGGTACGGCGCCCGGAACGCACCGGTGCGGCTGGCGGCGCAGCACGCGAGCCGACCGGTGCGTTGACGAAGGGCGTCACGGGGTTACGGGACTACAGGTCGAACTCGTGCGGCGGCAGGTCCAGTGCGAAGCACGCCTCCCGGACCACCGCCTGCTCGTCCTTGTCGAAGTCGCCGTCGGCGCCACCGATGACGATGCCGATCTGGATGACGGCCCGCGCTTCGGCCGGCTTCTTCTTCGCCTTGCCGATCTCCTGCAACACACTGACCTTGCCGAAGTCGAAGTCGGCGGTCAGCTTGTTCAGGTTCTCCTCGAAGCGGCGGCGCAGGTCGTCGGCCGGGAAGTTCTGCAACACCTCATTGGTGGCGATGAGTTGCGCCACGCGCTGACGCTCCGACGGGTCCACGGTGCCGTCGGCCGCGGCGACGAGCGCGCACATCGCCATGCTCGCGTCGCGGAACGCGCCGCTCTTCAGATCGTTCTTCTTCGCCACGAGCTGCGTCTGCATCGTCGAGGCGGATTCCTTGATGCGGTCCCACAGAGCCATGCGGACTCCCTATGTCGTGGAGAAGGGCCCGCCCCCGGCGGGCGGGCCCTCGTCCCTGAAGATCTCTACAGCAACCGAGAGGAGAACTGACGGGGAGTCGCGGAAGTTCCGGTCGTGTTCCACTCCGCGATCACGGGTCGGCCGTGTTCGGTGGAGAGCCGGCTGAGCGTGCCCGTGGCGAGCTGGAACAGCCGCCCCTCGGCGGCCGAGAGGCCGAGGTGCCGCGCGGTGAGGACGCGCAGGAAGTGGGCGTGGGCCACGAGGATCACGTCGCCCTCGGTGAGGTCGGGCGCGATGCGGGCCAGTACCCGGTCCGCACGTGCCCCGACCTCGTCCGGCGACTCACCGGGGTGTCCGGGCGGGCCCTGCGGGACGCCGTCGGTCCACAGGTACCAGTCGGGGCGGGTGCGGTGGATCTCGACGGTGGTGATGCCCTCGTAGCAGCCGTAGTCCCACTCGTGCAGATCCGGGTCGGGGACGGCGCCGGAGAGTCCGGCGAGTTCGGCGGTGCGTATCGCACGGCCGAGGGGGCTGGTGAGGATGCGCGCGAAGGTGCGTCCGGCGAGCAGCGGGGCGAGGGACTTGGCCTGTTCCTCACCCCGCTGGGTGAGCGGGAGGTCGGTGAAGCTGGTGTGCTGTCCCGTAACGCTCCACTCGGTTTCGCCGTGGCGGACCAGCAGGAGGTCGCCCACGGCTTGTTACTCCTTCGCGGACTCGACCGCGTGGCCGCCGAACTGGTTGCGCAGCGCGGCGATCATCTTCATCTGGGGGGAGTCGTCCTGCCGCGAGGCGAAGCGGGCGAAGAGGGACGCCGTGATCGCCGGGAGCGGGACGGCGTTGTCGATGGCGGCCTCGACGGTCCAGCGGCCCTCGCCGGAGTCCTCGGCGTAGCCGCGCAGTTTGTCCAGGTGCTCGTCCTCGTCCAGCGCGTTGACCGCGAGGTCGAGCAGCCAGGAGCGGATGACGGTGCCCTCCTGCCAGGAGCGGAAGACCTCGCGGACGTTGTCCACGGACTTGATCTTCTCCAGCAGTTCCCAGCCCTCGGCGTAGGCCTGCATCATGGCGTACTCGATGCCGTTGTGGACCATCTTCGAGAAGTGGCCGGCACCGACCCTGCCCGCGTGGACGTAGCCGTACGGTCCCTCCGGCTTGAGCGCGTCGAAGATCGGCTGGAGCCGGTCGACGTGCTCCTTGTCGCCGCCGACCATCAGCGCGTAGCCGTTCTCCAGGCCCCACACACCGCCGGAGACGCCCGCGTCGATGAAACCGATGCCCTTGATGCCGAGCTCGGTGGCGTGCTTCTCGTCGTCCGTCCAGCGGGAGTTGCCGCCGTCCACCACGATGTCGCCGGGGGAGAGCAGGGCGGCGAGTTCGTCGATGACGGACTGGGTGGGGGCGCCGGCCGGAACCATCACCCAGACCACACGCGGAGCTTCGAGCTTCTCGACGAGTTCGCCCAAATTCTTGACGTCCGAGACCTCGGGGTTGCGGTCGTAGCCGACGACGGTGTGGCCCGCGCGGCGGATCCGCTCGCGCATGTTGCCGCCCATCTTGCCGAGACCGATGAGTCCGAGCTGCATGTCAGTTCACTTCTTCCTGAGCGTTCTTGAGCGTGCGGTAGGCGGCCACGAGGGCGGCGGTGGACGGGTCGAGGCCGGGGACATCGGCGCCGTGAGTCAGGGCGGGCTCGACGCGCTTGGCGAGCACCTTGCCGAGTTCGACGCCCCACTGGTCGAAGGAGTCGATGTTCCAGATCGCGCCCTGCACGAACACCTTGTGCTCGTAGAGGGCGATGAGCTGGCCGAGGACCGACGGGGTCAGCTCGGTGGCCAGGACCGTGGTGGTGGGGTGGTTGCCCTTGAAGGTACGGTGCGGCACCTGCTCCTCGGGCACGCCCTCCGCGCGCACCTCCTCCTCCGTCTTGCCGAAGGCGAGCGCCTGGCCCTGCGCGAACAGGTTGGCCATCAGCAGGTCGTGCTGCGCCTTGAGCTCGTCGGCGAGCTCGGCGACGGGGTTCGCGAAGCCGATGAGGTCGGCCGGGATCAGCTTGGTGCCCTGGTGGATGAGCTGGTAGTAGGCGTGCTGCCCGTTGGTGCCCGGGGTGCCCCACACCACCGGGCCGGTCTGCCACTGCACGGGGTGCCCGTCGCGGTCCACCGACTTGCCGTTGGACTCCATGTCCAGCTGCTGCAGGTAGGCGGTGAACTTGGACAGGTAGTGCGAGTACGGCAGCACCGCGTGCGACTGGGCGTCGAAGAAGTTGCCGTACCAGACGCCCAGCAGACCCAGGATCAGCGGCGCGTTGGCCTCGGCCGGCGCATTGCGGAAGTGCTCGTCGACGATGCGGAAGCCGTCCAGCATCTCCCGGAACCGCTCGGGACCGATCGCGATCATCAGCGACAGTCCGATGGCCGAGTCGTACGAGTAGCGGCCGCCGACCCAGTCCCAGAACTCGAACATGTTGTCCGGGTCGATGCCGAACTCGGTGACCTTCCCGGCGTTCGTCGACAGGGCGACGAAGTGCTTGGCGACCGCCTTCTCGTCACTGTCCAACGCGTCCAGCAGCCAGGACCGGGCCGAGGTCGCGTTCGTGATCGTCTCGATCGTGGTGAACGTCTTCGACGCGACGATGAACAGCGTTTCAGCCGGGTCCAGGTCCCGCACCGCCTCGTGCAGGTCGGCGCCGTCCACGTTCGACACGAACCGGAACGTCAACTCCCGTGCGGTGTAGGCGCGCAGCGCCTCGTACGCCATCGCCGGGCCCAGATCCGAGCCGCCGATGCCGATGTTGACGACGTTCTTGATGCGCTTGCCGGTGTACCCGGTCCACTCGCCCGAGCGAACCCGGTTCGCGAAGTCGGTCATCTGATCGAGCACCGCGTGCACCTTGGGCACCACGTTCTCGCCGTCGACCTCGATCACCGCATCACGCGGGGCGCGCAGCGCGGTGTGCAGCACGGCCCGGCGCTCCGTGGTGTTGATCTTCTCGCCGCGGAACATGGCGTCGCGCAGCCCGAACACGTCGGTGGCGGTCGCCAGTTCCTGGAGCAGCGCCAGGGTCTCGTCGGTGATCAGGTGCTTGGAGTAGTCGATGCGCAGATCACCGACGCGCACGACGTAGCGTTCCGCACGCCCGGGGTCCTGGTCGAACAGTTCCCGCAGGTGCGCGTGCCACTGGGCGCGGTGGTCCTCCAGTTCGGCCCACTCGGGCCGCCGGGTGAGCCTCGGGCTGTCAGACATGAGCGGCACCCTCCTTGGCACCGTCGCCGCCGCGCAGGGCGATGGCGTACATCTCGTCCGCGTCGAGGCGGCGCAGCTCCTCGGCGATCAGTTCGGAGGTCGGGCGCACCTTCAGCGCCAGGGTGCGCGAGGGCTGACCCGGCAGGGTGAGCGTGGCCAGCGGGCCCTCGGGACGGTCGATGACGATCTCGCCCTTGTCGGTGCCCAGCCGGACGGCCGTGACGACCGGTCCCGCGGTGACGACCCGGTCCACGGAGACCTTCAGGCGGGCCTCCAGCCAGCGGGCCAGCAGCTCGGCGGCCGGGTTCTCCGCCTCGGCCTCCACGGCCGCGGAGATCACCTCAGTACGGGCCTGGTCGAGCGCGGCGGCCAGCATCGACCGCCACGGCGTCAGCCGGGTCCAGGCGAGGTCCGTGTCACCCGGCGCGTACGAGGCGACCCGGGCCCGCAGCACGCGCTGCGGGTCCTCGACGGCGTACAGGTCGGTGATGCGGCGCTGCGCGAGGGCGCCCAGCGGGTCCCCCGCCGGGTCGTCCGGCGCGTCCACCGGCCACCACACGACGACGGGCGCGTCGGGCAGCAGCAGCGGCAGGACCACCGAGTCGGCGTGGTCGGACACCTCGCCGTACAGCCGCAGCACGACCGTCTCGCCGGTGCCGGCGTCGGCGCCCACCCGGACCTCGGCGTCCAGGTGCGACTGGGTGCGGTCGCGCGGGGTGCGGGCCTGGCGCTTGATGACCACCAGGGTTCGCGAGGGGTGCTCGTGCGAGGCGTCCTCGGCCGCCTTCATCGAGTCGTAGGCATTCTCCTCGTCGGTCACGATGACCATGGTCAGGACCATGCCCACGGCGGGGGTGCCGAGGGCGCGGCGGCCCTGCACCAGCGCCTTGTTGATCTTGCTTGCCGTGGTGTCGGTCAGGTCGATCTTCATGGCCTGCGCCAGCTCCGTCCGTCTCGTGCGAGCATCTCGTCGGCTTCCCCGGGACCCCAGCTGCCCGAGGCGTACTGCGCGGGCTTGCCGTGCGTCGCCCAGTACTCCTCGATCGGGTCGAGGATCCTCCAGGACTCCTCCACTTCCTCCGTGCGGGGGAAGAGGTTGGCGTCGCCGAGCAGTACGTCCAGGATCAGCCGTTCGTACGCCTCCGGGCTGGACTCGGTGAACGACTCGCCGTAGGCGAAGTCCATCGTGACGTCCCGGATCTCCATCGAGGTACCCGGCACCTTCGAACCGAAGCGAACGGTCATCCCCTCATCGGGCTGCACCCGGATGACGATCGCGTTCTGGCCCAGCTCCTCGGTGGCCGTGGTGTCGAAGGGGGAGTGCGGGGCCCGCTGGAAGACGACCGCGATCTCGGTCACCCGGCGGCCCAGGCGCTTGCCCGTCCTGAGGTAGAACGGCACGCCCGCCCAGCGGCGGTTGTCGACCTCCAGCTTGATCGCCGCGTAGGTGTCCGTGGTGGACGCGGGGTCGATGCCCTCCTCCCGCAGGTAGCCGCGTACCTTCTCGCCGCCCTGCCACGCGGCCGCGTACTGGCCGCGCACGGTGTGCGCCCCGAGGTCCTCCGGCAGCTTCACCGACTTCAGGACCTTCATCTTCTCGGTGACCAGCGATCCCGCGTCGAAGGCGATGGACTCCTCCATAGCCGTCAGGGCCATCAGCTGGAGCAGGTGGTTCTGGATCACGTCGCGGGCGGCGCCGATGCCGTCGTAGTAGCCGGCGCGGCCGCCGATGCCGATGTCCTCGGCCATCGTGATCTGGACGTGGTCCACGAAGGACCGGTTCCAGATCGGCTCGTACATCTGGTTGGCGAAGCGCAGCGCCAGGATGTTCTGGACGGTCTCCTTGCCCAGGTAGTGGTCGATGCGGAACACCTGGTCCGGCTCGAACACCTCATGCACGATCCGGTTCAGCTCGCGGGCGCTCGCCAGGTCGTGGCCGAACGGCTTTTCGATGACCGCGCGGCGCCAGGAACCCTCGGGAGCGTCGGCGAGGCCGTGCTTCTTCAGCTGCTGGACGACCTTCGGGAAGAACTTCGGCGGCACCGACAGGTAGAAGGCGTAGTTGCCGCTGGTGCCCCGGGAGGCGTCCAACTCGTCGACCGCGGACTTCAGCTGCTTGAACGCGGTGTCGTCGTCGAAGTCACCGGGGATGAACCGCATGCCCTCGGCGAGCTGCTGCCAGACCTCCTCGCGGAAGGGCGTACGGGCGTGCTCGCGCACCGCGTCGTGCACCACCTGCGCGAAGTCCTGGTCGGCCCAGTCTCGGCGGGCGAACCCGACGAGGGAGAAGCCCGGCGGCAACAGACCGCGGTTGGCCAGGTCGTAGACCGCCGGCATCAGCTTCTTGCGGGACAGGTCACCGGTGACACCGAAGATGACCAGTCCGGAAGGGCCCGCGATACGCGGCAGACGGCGGTCCCGGGGGTCGCGCAGCGGGTTGTCCCAGGCGGACGAACCGCTGTCGGGAGGGGTGAGGGCGGCTTCGAGCACCAGCGTGCTCTCGGCCGGAGCCGCGCCCTGTGCCATGGTCTCGTCGGTCATTCCGCGTCAACTCCCTTGCTGTTCAGGGACTTCGTCACGGCGTCCAGCAGGTCCTGCCAGGCCGTCTCGAACTTCGCGACGCCTTCGTCCTCGAGCAGTTGCACGACCTCGTCGTAGGAGATCCCGAGCCGCTCCAGCGCCGCGAGGTCGGCGCGGGCCTGCTCGTAGCCGCCTGTCACCGTGTCGCCCCGGATGTGGCCGTGGTCGGCGGTGGCCTTCAGGGTGGCCTCCGGCATGGTGTTGACCGTGCCCGGCGCGAGAAGTTCGTCGACGTACAGGGTGTCCTTGTACGCCGGGTCCTTCACACCGGTGGAGGCCCACAGGGGGCGCTGCTTGTTCGCTCCCGCGGTCTCCAGCGCGCTCCACCGCTCGGAGGCGAACGCCTTCTCATAAGCCTCGTACGCGAGTCGCGCGTTCGCGAGCGCAGCCCGGCCCTTGAGGGCGAGGGCCTCGTCGGTGCCGAGCTTCGTCAGGCGCTTGTCGATCTCGGTGTCGACGCGCGAGACGAAGAAGGAGGCGACGGAGTGGACGGCGGACAGGTCGAGCCCGGCCGCCCGGGCCTTCTCCAGGCCCGCGAGGTAGGCGTCCATCACCTGGCGGTAGCGCTCCAGAGAGAAGATCAGCGTCACGTTGACACTGATGCCCTGGCCGATGACCTCGGTGATGGCCGGCAGGCCCGCCTCGGTCGCCGGAATCTTGATCATCACGTTGGGGCGGTCGACGAGCCAGGCCAGCTGCCTGGCCTCGGCGACGGTCGCCGCCGTGTTGTGGGCGAGGCGCGGGTCGACCTCGATGGAGACCCGGCCGTCCCGGCCGTCCGTCGCGTCGTACACGGGCCGCAGGATGTCGGCGGCGGCCCGGACGTCGGCGGTGGTCATCATGCGGACGGCCTCCTCGACCGTCACACCGCGCACGGCCAGGTCGGCCAGCTGCTCCTCGTAACCCTCTCCGGAGCCGATGGCGGCCTGGAAGATGGACGGGTTGGTGGTGACGCCCACCACGTGCTTGGTCTCGATGAGTCCGGCGAGGTTGCCGGACGCGATCCGCTTGCGGGACAGGTCGTCCAGCCAGATCGACACGCCCGCCTCGGACAGGCGCTTCAGGGGCTCCGCTGCTGCGGTTGCTTCGGTCACTGTGATCATCTTCCTTCGGGCGATCGGATCAACCGCGGACGGCGGCAAGGGATTCCCGGGCTGCGGCGGCCACGTTCTCGGGGGTGAAGCCGAACTCGGCGAACAGGGTCTTGGCGTCGGCGGAGGCGCCGAAGTGCTCCAGGGACACGATGCGTCCGGCGTCACCGACGAATCGGTACCAGGTCAGGCCGATACCGGCCTCGACGGCCACCCGGGCCTTCACGGACGGCGGGAGGACGCGCTCGCGGTACTCGGCGGACTGCTCCTCGAACCACTCCACGGACGGCATCGACACCACCCGGCTGCCCACACCCTCGGCCTCCAGCCGCTCCCTCGCGGCGACGGCGAGCTGCACCTCGGAACCGGTGGCGATCAGGATGACGTCCGGGGTCCCGGTGGAGGACTCCTGCAGGACGTAACCGCCCTTGGCCGCCTCGGGGTTCGGGGCGTACGCCGGCACGCCCTGGCGGGTGAGCGCGAGGCCGTGCGGGGCGGGGTTGGTGGAGTGCCGCTTGAGGATCTCGGCCCAGGCGATGGCGGTCTCGTTGGCGTCGGCCGGGCGGACGACGTTCAGGCCCGGGATCGCGCGCAGCGAGGCCAGGTGCTCGATCGGCTGGTGGGTGGGGCCGTCCTCACCGAGGCCGATGGAGTCGTGCGTCCACACGTACGTCACCGGCAGCTGCATGAGGGCGGACATGCGGACCGCGTTGCGCATGTAGTCGGAGAACACGAGGAACGTGCCGCCGTAGATACGGGTGTTGCCGTGCAGGGCGATGCCGTTCATCTCCGCGGCCATGGAGAACTCGCGGATACCGAAGTGGACGGTGCGGCCGTACGGGCTCGCCTCCGGCAGTGGGTTGCCGACCGGGAGAAACGAGCTGTTCTTGTCGATCGTCGTGTTGTTCGACCCGGCGAGGTCGGCGGAGCCGCCCCACAGCTCGGGGATGACCGCACCGAGCGCCTGCAGCACCTTGCCGGAGGCGGCACGCGTGGCGACGGACGCGCCCTCCTCGAACTCCGGGAGCGCCTGCTCCCAGCCGTCGGGGAGCTGACCGGCCACGACACGGTCGTACAGCTTCGCGCGCTCGGGCTGGGCACCGCGCCACTCGGCGATCCGCTTGTCCCAGGCGGCGTGCGCCTCGGCACCCCGGTCCAGGGCCTGGCGGGTGTGGGCGAGGACCTCGGGGGCGACCTCGAAGGACTTCTCCGGGTCGAAGCCGAGGACGCGCTTGGTGGCGGCGACCTCGTCCGCGCCGAGCGCCGAACCGTGGGCGGCCTCGGTGTTCTGCGCGTTCGGGGCCGGCCAGGCGATGATCGTGCGCATCGCGATGATCGAGGGGCGCTCGGTCTCGGCCTGCGCCGCCTTCAGCGCCGCGTACAGCGCGTGGACGTCGATGTCGCCGTTCTCGGCGGGCTCGACGCGCTGGGTGTGCCAGCCGTAGGCCTCGTACCGCTTCAGCACGTCCTCGGAGAACGCGGTCGCGGTGTCGCCCTCGATGGAGATGTGGTTGTCGTCGTACAGGAAGACGAGGTTGCCGAGCTTCTGGTGGCCGGCCATCGAGGAGGCCTCGGCGGAGACGCCCTCCTCCAGGTCGCCGTCGGAGACGATGGCCCAGATCGTGTGGTCGAAGGGGGACTCGCCCGCGGGGGCCTCCGGGTCGAACAGACCGCGCTCGTAGCGGGCGGCCATCGCCATGCCCACCGCGTTCGCGGCACCCTGGCCGAGCGGACCAGTGGTGGTCTCGACACCGGCCGTATGACCGTACTCCGGGTGACCGGGCGTCTTCGAACCGTGCGTGCGGAACGCCTTCAGGTCGTCCAGCTCCAGCTCGTAGCCGGCCAGGAAGAGCTGCGTGTAAAGGGTCAGTGAGGTGTGGCCGGGGGAGAGGACGAAACGGTCACGGCCCGTCCACTCCGGATCCGCCGGATCATGGCGCATCACCTTGTGAAAGATCGTGTACGCGGCCGGGGCCAGGCTCATCGCGGTGCCCGGGTGGCCGTTGCCGACCTTCTGCACGGCGTCGGCCGCCAGGATACGGGCGGTGTCGACGGCGCGCCGGTCGAGCTCGGTCCATTCGAATCCGTCGGTGCTCTGCGCACTCATCTTCAAAAAGTCCTCACTGGATGCGGAATCGCTGGTGGAACGCGTTCAAACCTAAAAGTCTGACTTTTGCCGGGGAAGGTGCGCCTGTGTCAGCCTTCGGTGAAAGTGGGACATCGGCAGTGGTACCGAGGCGGCACGAGAAGGACATGGCGGACAGAACCATGCAAGACGGCGACGGGATCAGGACGTACGCGTTCCCGGTCGACCGGAGCGTGTGCGGCGTCGGTATGCAGGTGGGCCCCATGGAGCCCGGTCGCACCTGGCACGACGACGCGCCGCTGGACCGTGTCCACCGCATCGATTTCCATGTCCTGATGCTCTTCACTGGCGGCCCCGTGACACACATGGTGGATTTCGCCGAGTACGAGATGACCGACGGCGACCTTCTGTGGATCCGCCCCGGGCAGGTCCACCGTTTCTCCCGGGCGAGCGAGTACCGCGGCACCGTGCTCACCATGCAGCCCGGCTTCCTGCCCCGTGACACGGTGGAGGCCACGGGCCTCTACCGCTATGATCTGCCGCCGCTGCTGCACCCCGACCCCGCCCAGCTCGCCGCACTCCGGGCTGCCCTCGCCCAGCTGAGGCGCGAGTACGAGGACACCACCACGCTGCCGCTCGCCCTGCACACCGAAGTGCTGCGGCACTCGCTGACCGCGTTCCTGGTCCGCCTCGCGCACCTCGCGACCAGCTCCGCGGAGGCGGCCCGCGGCCAGATCGACACCACCTTCACCCGCTTCCGCGACGCGGTGGAGAAGGACTTCGCGACCAACCACAGTGTCAGCGCCTACGCCGACGCCCTCGGCTACTCCCGCCGCACCCTGGTCCGCGCCGTCCGCGCCGCCACCGGTCAGACGCCCAAGGGCTTCATCGACAGGCGCGTCATCCTCGAGGCCAAGCGTCTGCTGGCGCACACGGACCTGCCGATAGGCCGTGTCGGCGCCGCCGTGGGCTTCCCCGACGCGGCGAACTTCTCCAAGTTCTTCCACCAGCACACGGACACGACGCCGGCGGCGTTCCGGGCGGAGCTGCGCTGAGTCCCGCGCACGGGAATGGGGCCCCACGCGCGCGTGGGGCCCCATTCCCGTGGGGGGCGTCAGGTGGTCAGTGCCCGAAGTCGAACCAGTTCACGTTCACGAAGTCGCCCGGCTGACCGCTGGTGAAGGTCAGATAGACGTCATGCGTGCCGGTCACGGCAGTGATGTTGGCCGGGACCGTCCTCCAGCTCTGCCAGCCACCGGTGTTGGCCACCGCGAAACTGCCGATCGGTGCGTTGCTCCGGCTGTCGAGGCGCACCTCGACCAGTCCGCTCACCCCGCCCGCCGCGCCGCTCGCGACCCGACCGTAGAACTGTTTCGCGGCCGTGGAGCCGAAGTCGACGCCCTTGTACAGGGCCCAGTCGCCGTTCGCCAGCGAGCCGATGTCCTGGCCGCCACCCGTGTCCGAGGTCGTCTCGGTGGCCACGCCGGACTGGCTGTCGTACGACTCGGCCTGGATCGCGCTGTAGGCGTCCCGGTTGCCCGACGGCGGAGGCGTGGTACCGCTCCCACCACCCGAGGACTGGAGAACCTGCACATAGTCGACCACCATCGGATGGCCGGGCTGCGTGTCGTTGTCCAGGCCGCCGCCGAGCGCGTCCGGGAAGGCGCCGCCCATCGCCACGTTGAGGATGACGAAGAACCCGTGGTTCGTGGCGTTGGTCCAGGTCGTCGCGTCGACCTGGTTGGCGGTGACCGTGTGGTAGTTGACGCCGTCGACGTAGAAGCGGATCGCTTCCGGGCTCACCGAGCGGTCCCACTCCATGGTGTAGGTGTGGAAGCCGGACTGGCACGTCGTGTTCGGGCACGCGGTGGAGTTGCCGATGCCGCTGGTCTCGTTGCACGGACCGCCCGGGTTGGTGCCGCAGTGCATCGTGGCCCAGGTCTTGTTCAGGCCCTGGACGTTCTCCATGACGTCCAGCTCGCCGACACCGGGCCAGTTCTGGTAGTTCCCCCGGTAGGGCGCGCCCAGCATCCAGAACGCGGGCCAGTAGCCCTCGGCGGCGGTGCCGGTCACGTTCGGCATCTGCAGGCGGGCCTCGACACGCAGTTTGCCGCCGGCCGGCGGCTGGAAGTCGGTGCGGGTGGTCTCGATGCGGCCCGAGGTCCAGTGACCGGAGGCGTCGCGGCGCGGAGTGATGAGCAGGTTGCCGTTGCCGTCCAGCGAGACGTTGCCGGTGCTGGAGGTCATCGTCTCGACCTCGCCGGTGCCCCAGTTGGCGGGGCCGCCCGGGTACGACGTCCCGGTGTCGTACTGCCAGTTGGACGTGTCGACGCCGGAGCCGGCCGCGCCGTTGAAGTCGTCGAGGAAGACCTGGCTCCAGCCCGACGGGGGAGCGGGAGCGGAGGCGTTCGCGGACGGCGTGGCGACCGTGGCGGCGGCCACGGCGAGCACCGTCGTGCCGAGGGCGGCGACGAACGCCCGCCTCACACTGCGCCGTCTGCGGGGTATGCCGGGGGAATCGCTCATGGGGGGCCTCTCGGGTACGGGGAGTCGATGCGCGGGTGCCTGCCGAGAGCGCCCGCGGCTCTTTGAGAGCGCTCTCAACGATGGTTGCGCGCTCAATGTGCTCTCCGCCACCCGGGTCGTCAAGAGGTGAAGCAGAGAAAGTCCTTCGGGCGTGAGGAAGTTCAGGGGATGAAGGGAGGGTGGTCGCGACAGCGTCGTTCAGCGTGAGCGTGTGGGGCGCCCCGACGCTCCCGTTCGATCCCGACGCCTGGCCGGGGGGCTCCGCCGTGCCTTCCATCGTCCGCCGGCCGCAGGCGAACGCGGCTCCTGCCCAAGGGTGCCGACACCTCAGGGTCCTGCCCCAAGGCTTGAAGCCGCGCCCTCGGGTCTCACCGCGCCTCCGGCTGCCAGCCCAGCGCTCGCGAGATCCCCCGCGCGGCGAGCCGCACCGCCGGGACAAGGGCCGGTACCTGGGCCGTCGCGTGCGGGACCACGACCGACACCGCTGCGGTCACCCTGCCGTCGCGGCCGCGTACCGGGGCCGCCACCGACACGGCGTCGTCCGTGATCTGACGGCTGCTCACTGCGGCGCCCGAGCGCCGTACTTCGGCCAGTTCGCGGCGCAGCCGCACCGGATCCGTGAAGGTGTACGGGGTGAACGCGGCCAGCGGTCCCTCGCAGTACTCCTCCTGGAAGGCCTGCTCGCTGTGGGCCAGCAGCGCCAGCCCCACCCCGGTGGCGTGCAGCGGCCAGCGGGCACCGACCCGGATGTGCACGCCGACGGCCGAGCGCCCCGAGAGCCACTCGATGTACACGACGTCCGTGCCGTCGCGCACCGCCAGCTGCACGTTCTCGTGCGTCGCCTCGTACAGGTCCTCCAGGTACGGCAACGCCACCTGCCGCAGCGCCAGCCCGCGCGGGGCGAGCGCCGCGACCTCCCACAGCCTCAGGCCCACGTGGTAGACACCGTCCGCGTCCCGCTCCAGCGCGCCCCACTCGGTCAGCGCCCCCACCAGCCGGTGCGTGGTGGTGAGGGTGAGCCCGGCCCGGCGGCTGATGTCGGTGAGGCAGAGCGCCGGATGCGCGTGGTCGAAGGCCGCGAGCACGGCGAGCAGCCGGTCCGGCGCGGAGCGGGCCACCTGAGAGGGCAGGGCGTCGGCGGTCATCGGTATCGGGTCACCCGAGCCCGGTCTCGGCGACTCTGAGCAGCAGCGCGTGCAGGACCTCCCGCTCGTCGGCTTCGAGCGGCCGGAGCAGTTCGCCCGTGACTCTGAGTCCGGCCTCGTCGGTGTCGCGCAGGAAGGCCCGGCCGGCCTCGGTCAGCACGACGATACGGCTGCGCCGGTCGTCCGGGGAGGGGCGGCGCTCTGCGAAGCCAAGCTTCTCCAGGTCGTCGACCAGGCCGACGATCGCGCTCGGGTCGTAGCCGAGGGAGGTGCTCAGCTCCCGCTGGAGGGCGCCCTCGGAGGTGGCCAGGAAGCGCAGCAGCGCGTAGTGGCGCAGCCGCAGGCCGGACTCCTGGAGGAAGGCGTTGAACAGCTGACCCGAGCGCAGCCCGAGCCGATACAGCAGGTAGCCGGTGTCCGCGTGCAGCCCGCGCATCCACGGCTCCCGGGCGTCGATGGGGTCGGCGGAGGTCGGGACGTGCTGATGGCCGGTGATGACGGGCTCCCTGGGCCGGGCCTCCGGACGGAGGCGGTACGGACTGCTGCCCACAGCATGCCGCACGGACCGGTCGACAACAACTATTGACGGCAACAATGATTGTCTTTAGCTTCGATCTCGAAGCCGCACGCCACCGCGGCCCGCAGGCGCCCTGCCGCGGCGCGCCCCGGTGGCCGACCCGTCTGGAAGGGACCCGCTCGTGTCCAGCATCGATCTCACCGGCAAGGTGGCCGTCGTCACCGGAAGCGGCCGTGGCCTCGGCCTGGCCTACGCCCACGCACTGGCCGCCCACGGCGCCGCCGTGGTCGTGAACGACGTCGACGAGGCCGTCGCCGAGCAGGCCGTGAAGTCCATCGCAGAGGCGGGCGGCAAGGCCGTGGCCGAGGTCGTCGCGGTCGGCACCAGCGAGGCCGCCGACCGGCTGGTGGCCCGCGCCGTGGAGGAGTTCGGCCGACTGGACATCCTGGTCACCAACGCCGGCATCCTGCGCGACAAGGTGTTGTGGAAGATGACCGACGACGACTTCGACGCGGTGATCACCACCCATCTGCGCGGCACGTTCACGTGCGCCCGCGCCGCCGCCGTCCGGATGCGCGAGCAGGGTGAGGGCGGAACCCTGATCCTGGTGGGCTCCCCGGCCGGCCAGCGCGGCAACTTCGGCCAGACCAACTACGCCGCAGCGAAGGCCGGCATCGCCGCCATGGCCCGCACCTGGTCGATGGAGCTGGCCCGTGCGAACATCACCGTCAACGCGATCGTGCCGGTCGCCGCCACCGCCATGACCGAGACCATCCCGGCCTTCGCCCCCTACATCGAGGCGATGAAGAACGGCGAGCCGCTGCCGGACTTCCTCCGCAAGGGCGAGGGCTTCGGCACCCCCGAGGACTGCGCCGCCCTCGTGCCCTTCCTCGCCTCCGAGGCGGCGCGCGGCGTGAGCGGACAGTGCATCGGCATCGGCGGCGACAAGGTGGCACTCTGGTCGCATCCGCAGGAGATCAGGACGGCGTACGCGGACGGCGGCTGGTCCCCCGACACCCTCGCCGACGTGTGGGCCACCTCGGTCGGCGCCGAACCGCAGACCGTCGGCATCCCCGCGCCGAAGTTCCCGGAGGCGTGATGGACCTGAACGAACTCGTCGCGATCGACGTCCACACCCACGCCGAGGTCTCCTCCAAGGGGCACTCCTCGCTGGACGACGACCTGCACGACGCCTCCTCCGCCTACTTCAAGGTGGAGGGCAAGCGGAAACCGACCCTGGAGGAGACGGCTGCGTACTACCGCGAGCGGAAAATGGCCGCCGTGATCTTCACGGTCGACGCCGAGTCCGCCACCGGCACCGAGCCCGTGCCCAACGAGGAGGTCGCCGAGGCCGCCGCCGCGAACCCGGACGTGCTGATCCCCTTCGCCTCCATCGACCCCTTCCGCGGCAAGGCCGGCGTCAGGCAGGCCCGCCGTCTGGTCGAGGAGTACGGGGTGAAGGGCTTCAAGTTCCACCCCAGCATCCAGGGCTTCTTCCCCAACGACCGCTCGGTGGCGTACGGCCTGTACGAGATCATCGAGGAGACCGGCGCCATCGCCCTGTTCCACACCGGCCAGACCGGGATCGGCGCCGGCGTACCCGGCGGGGGCGGGATAAGGCTCAAGTACTCCAACCCGCTGCACGTGGACGACGTCGCCGCCGACTTCCCCCACCTGAAGATCATCCTGGCGCACCCGTCGTTCCCCTGGCAGGACGAGGCCCTCGCGGTCGCCACGCACAAACCCGGCGTGCACATCGACCTGTCCGGCTGGTCGCCGAAGTACTTCCCGCCGCAGCTCGTGCAGTACGCCAACACCTTGCTCAAGGACAAGGTGCTCTTCGGCTCCGACTTCCCCGTCCTCACCCCCGACCGCTGGCTCGCCGACTTCGCGAAGTTGTCGATCAAGGACGAGGTGCGGCCGAAGATCCTCAAGGAGAACGCCGCCCGCCTGCTCGGGCTGACGAAAGCGTAAAGGGGCCGTGAGATGCGCAACGAGGGACTGGGTTCGTGGCCCGCACGCCGGGCCCGCAAGACCCCGCACCGCACCGCCCTGATCCACGGCGACCGGAGCGTCACCTACGCGGAGCTGTACGAACGCACCACCCGCCTCGCGCACACCCTGCGCGCCCGGGGCGTCCGTCGCGGCGACCGGATCGCCTACCTCGGCCCCAACCACCCCGCCTACCTGGAGACGCTGTTCGCGGCGGGCACCCTCGGCGCGGTCTTCGTCCCGCTCAACATCCGCCTCGCCGGACCCGAGATCGCCTACCAGCTCGCCGACTCGGGCGCCAAGGCGCTTCTCTACGCGCCCTCGCTGGCCGCGCTCGTCGCCGGGCTGCCGGGCAGCACCGATGTGCGGACGTACGTGGAAGTGGGCGCCGAGTACGAGGAGTTGCTGGCCGCCGCGAGCGACGAGCCGATCGACCAGCCCGTAGCCCTCGACGACACCTGCATCATCATGTACACCTCGGGGACCACGGGTCGCCCCAAGGGCGCCATGCTCACGCACGGCAACCTGGTCTGGAACGCGTTCAACGTCCTCGTCGACCACGACCTGATCGCCGACGAACGCGCCCTGGTCTCCGCCCCCTTGTTCCACACGGCCGGGCTGAACATGCTCACCCTGCCCGTCCTGCTCAAGGGCGGCACCTGCGTCCTGGTCAAGTCCTTCGACCCGGATGCCACCTTCGACCTGATCGAAGGCCACCGGATCACCTTCATGTTCGGGGTGCCGACCATGTTCGACCAGGTGGCCCGGCATCCGCGCTGGGACGGGGCCGACCTGTCCAGCCTCCGCATCCTCACCTGCGGCGGCTCCCCGGTGCCGACCCCGCTGATCGCGAAGTATCAGAAGCGCGGGCTCACCTTCCTCCAGGGCTACGGCATGACGGAGGCCGCGCCCGGCACGCTCTTCCTGGACGCCGAGCACGCGGTCGGCAAGGCCGGTTCGGCCGGTGTGCCGCACTTCTTCAGCGACGTACGGGTGGTGCGACCCGACCTCGCACCGGTCGACGTCGGCGAGACGGGCGAGGTGGTGGTGCGCGGCCCGCACGTCATGTCCGGCTACTGGGGTCTGCCGGAGGAGACCGCGGCCGTCTTCGCCGACGGCTGGTTCCGCAGCGGGGACGCGGCCCGCGTGGACGAGGACGGGTACGTCTACATCGTCGACCGCATCAAGGACATGATCATCTCGGGCGGCGAGAACGTCTATCCCGCCGAGATCGAGGACCAGCTCCTCGCGCACCCCGACATCGTCGAGTGCGCCGTCATCGGCGTGCCCGACGAGAAGTGGGGCGAGGTGCCGCGCGCGGTCGTCGTCCCGCGCGAGGGCGCCACGCTCGACCCGGACGAGGTGATCGCCTCACTCTCCGGTCGGCTGGCCAAGTACAAGATCCCCAAGTCGGTGGTGATCGCGGACGCCCTCCCGCGCACTGCCTCCGGAAAGCTCCTGAAGTCCCGGGTCCGCTCCCGGTACGGCACCCACTCCCAGGCAAAGGACCACAGATGAGCATCACCGTCAACGGCCTCGACGAACTCAAGAAGCTGGCCGGCAGCGACCTCGGCACCAGCGAGTGGATCGAGGTCACCCAGGAGCGGATCAACACCTTCGCCGATGCCACGGGCGACCACCAGTGGATCCACGTCGACCCGGAGAAGGCGAAGGACGGCCCGTTCGGCGCGCCCATCGCGCACGGCTATCTGACCCTGTCCCTCTTCATCCCGCTCTTCACCGAGCTGCTGCAGGTCGAGGGCGTGTCGACGAAGGTCAACTACGGCCTGAACAAGGTGCGTTTCCCGGCACCGGTGAAGGTCGGCTCCCGCATCCGGCTGGTCGCGAAGCTCGCCTCGGTGGAGGACGTGCCGGGCGGGGTGCAGATCGCCGTCGACGGCACGATAGAGATCGAGGGCGGCGGGAAGCCCGCGGCCGTCCTGCAGAGCCTGTCGCGGTTCTACGCCTGAGGCAGGGCGTTCTGCCTCAGGCGCGCGTTCGAAGGCAGGCGCGTTCGGTCTGGGGCAGGGGCAGGGGCAGGGCGCGGGACGCACGTCGGAAGCCCCGACCGGGTTCCTCCGGCGGCGGGTGACAATGCGCACGGGAGTCCTCCCCGCGCCCGCCGCAACCTCGCCCGCCCTTCCCCCGTCTAACTTGCATGCAGGGCCCGCGTGGCAGGTCCCGCGTCCAGACCAGGGGGAAGCCCATGCGCGTCCAGAAGTTCCGCAAGGTTCCGGCCGCCGCCGTGGTGCTCGCGGCGGGACTCGCGCTCACCGCCTGCAACGGCGACGGCGGCAAGACCAGTGGAGTGAGCTCCGTTCCGTCCGCCACCGCGTCCGCGTCAGGGGCCTCCCAGGGCTCCGGCAGCGGTCCGGCAGGCGGCGGCACCTCGGCGGCGGCCACCTCCGGCACCGCGACCGGCGGCACGAGCAGCGCGTCCGGCTCGGCCACGACGCCCGGCTCCACCTCGGCGTCCGCGGGACCGCGCACCACCGTGAGGGCCGCTGCCCGGTGCGGGACCGCCCATCTGACCTTCGCCAAGGGCGACGCGTACGGCAAGGGCCCATACTCGAACATTCCGGTGAGACTGACCAACTCCGGCCCCGCCCCCTGCACCCTGCACGGCTTCCCGGACGTGGACCTGGTCGGCAAGGACGGACACGTCCGGGCCCGGCGAAGCGTCGAAGCCCCGCACACCGTCGTCCTCAGCCCGGGCCGGAGCGCGACCTTCCTGCTGGTCGTGCCGCAGAACTACGGTGGCGGCAGCGGAGTGACCTTCACCCGCGCGGTGATCACCCTGCCGCGTGAGATCCACCCGCACATCCTGCGGCTCAGGGTGAACCTGCCCGCCAAGGGCGACGGTCCCGACGACCACACCGTGATCGTCGGCCCCGTCACCCGCTAGCCCGCTAGCCCCACGCCCTGGCGGCGAGCAGTCGGCTGGTTCATGAACGACGTGACAGGCAGCGCGCCTTCGACGATCCGTACGTCGCCGAGGCGGCCGTGCAGGATCTGGTCGATCTTCCCGGCGTATTCGTAGCCGCCGAGCAGCCACGGCAGCCCGACGGAGGTGATCCCGACCGCGGCGGCCTTCGGGTTGCGGACGACCGGGCAGCCCTCGACGTACAGCGTCGTGTGCTCGCCGTCGTTGACGACCGCGAGGTGCCACCAGGTCTCCAGCGGGGTCTCCTGGCCCCAGTTGGTGGCGATGCCCTCCTGGTTGAGCGGGCGCATCGCCCACTGCGGCTCGCGGTCGTTGGACAGCGAGAGGGTGGCCAGCGGCTCGTCGGGGTCGTCAGCGGCCTTTCCGGCCGCGCCGCCCGTGCCCGTACGGCTGACGATGCCCGACCAGGCGTTGTGGTCGGGGTCCCAGTCAGCGGGCAGCCAGTAGAAGGCCTCGATGGTGTATCCGTCCTCGAAGGTGGCCGAGTTGAGCGGAGCTCCGTCCACCGTGCGCAGATACGCGCCCTTCAGCGGCGACTTGAAGCCCTGGAACTCCAGGCTGCCGTGGCCCGGTTGGTCGGGGTGGTGGTCCGACGACCAGCCGAGCGAGCCGCCGCCCACCGAGACCACGGTGAGGTCGTTGCCGCGACCGGACAGGTCGCGGAGGGTGCCGGAGACGGGCGACTCGAAGCGCCAGTAGGCGACCGTGCCCGGTACCAGCATCTGCGACACGGGCCGCGCCGGGCGGGCGGGCACGGGGTCGAAGCCGGAGAAGCGCTCCGCGAAGTCGATCTCCACCGAGAACCGGTCGGCGTCACCGCTCAGCTCGATCTCCTGGCGCTCCAGCTCGTTGAGGCCCTTCGCGGCCCGCCCGAGGATCCACGGGGAGACCGTCTCCACGTCGATGACGTTCCGGTCCAGGTCGAAGTGGTACAGGCGGATCATCGCCGCGCCGCCGAAATAGCGGTTCTGGTAGTTCGTCAGGTGCAGGTGCACCTCGTTGCCCGCCGCGTTCTCTCGGGTGGCGCGGCCCGCGGGCCAGTAGTGGCCGTTGAGGGTCAGGAAGATCTGGTCGTGGTCCTCGATCAGCTGGTCCCACAGCTGCCGGCCGTATGTCGACAACTGGTCGTCCTCGACGATGAGTTCGTGCGTGGTGAGGATGACCGGCGCCTTCGGGTGCCGGGCGAGCACGTCCTTCGCCCAGGCGTACCCCTTCGCCGACAGCCGCCAGTCCAGCGCCAGCACCAGCCACTCGCGCCCGGCCGCCTGGAACAGGTGGTAGGTGTTGTAGCCGTCCGAGGAGGCGCCCCCGAACGTCGACTTGCTCCTGAAGCGCTGCGGCCCGAACGCGTCCAGGTACGGCGTCGGGCCGCGCTGGTCGTCCGTCGACGACTTGATGTCGTGGTTGCCGGCCAGGACGCTGTAGCCGACGCCCCGCCGGTCGAGGATCTCGAACGCCTCGCTGATGGCGGTGAATTCCTCTGCGGCGCCGTTCTGGGTGAGGTCGCCGAGGTGGGAGAGGAAGACGATGTTCTCGTCCCTGCCATGCTCCAGCAGATAGCGCAGGGAGGCCTCGATGGGCGCCGGGTTGATGCTCGGCCCGTCGAAGAGGTACTGGGTGTCGGGCATCACCGCGAGGGTGAAGCGACGGCTGTCGACATCGGGTCGCCAGCTGCTCTTCTCGGCCGCCTCGGCGATGGCCGGCAGCGTGCCCCCGGCCGTGGCGGCGGCGCCCAGCAGCGCGGCGGCCCTGAGAAAACTGCGTCTTCCGGCACCGGCCTGCGCGGCCTCGCCCTGATGGTGGTCATGCGACGTACACACGTGTGCTCCGTGAGTGGTGACGTGACAAGAAAGGCGGGGGGTTACAGAACGCGCAGGGTCCAGCTCCAGCGGTGGACCCCCGGTGGGATGCGGTACTCGGGGAAGGTGTCGGGGCCGCACGACGCCGTGCCCAGCCCCCGGTGTGCCGCGTCGATGTGCACCACGCACCCGGAACGCGGCACCAGCTCGTCGTGGTGTGTGGCGGCTGTCAGGTCCTCGGCGCGATGCCGGGTGACGGAGACCTGGCGCGGCTCGTCCAGCACGACCGCGAGGCCGGTCGCGTCCGGGGCCGACAGCGTGAACCGGCGTACGCCGTGCCGGCCGCCGCTCTCCTGCGGACGCAGATAAGGGGTGAACAGGTCGTCGACGCGGACGGAGTGATGGCCGACCGGCGCGCCCGCGCCGCGGTCGGGGTACGACTCCCAGGGCCCCTGCCCGAACCACTCCAGCAGATCCAGACCAGGCGTCGTCTCGAACACCGACCCGACCCGCGCCACGTCGTCGAACTCCTCGGGCAGCTCGGCCTCTTCGTCCACCCGGACGCCGCCCTCGACCGGCGTGAACACCTGCCGGTGCCGCACGACCCCGACGGCTCCGGCGTACTCGGCGTCCACGGTCACCCGGCCGCCGTCCTGCCGCACCGACACGACCTTGCGGACCAGCGAGTCGAGCCCCCAGGTCCGCCAGCGCAGCGCCATGCCGCCCAGCTCGTCGTTGTCGGTCGGCGCCCGCCACAGCGACAGCGTCGGGGCGGCCGTCAGCAGGGGGTGGACCAGCAGGCCCTCGCCGTCGACCTCCACGAGCCGGTCAACGGCGGTGTCCCCGGTCAGGTCGGGCCCGCGCAGCCGGACCTGCGGCACACACACCTCTGTGCCGCGCGGCGCCCACGGCTGGTCCTCGGCCACGGTCATCCGCAGCGTCAGCCAGGCCTCGCCGCCGTCGCGGGGCACCTCGAAGGGCAGCGGTACCGCCGCGGTCTCGCCGGGCCGCAGATCGGGCAGTTCGGCGGCCGCGGTCAGCGTGCGGCCGTCCGCGAGGGACAGCTCCCACTGGCCGGTCAGCCAGTCCAGGCCCCTGAAGTGCTGGTGGTTGCCGAGGACGACGCCCTCGTGCTTGAAGCACTCGATGCGCACCGGCGCCGCGATCTCCCGGTGCTCGTACAGCGCGGGCTTCGGGGTGCGGTCGGGGAAGACGACACCGTCCGCGATGAACGCGCCGTCGTGAATGGTCTCACCGAAGTCGCCGCCGTACGCCCAGCGATGTCCGGGCGCGGCGACACCGTTGTCGTACAGCCCGGCGCCCGCGCGCCCGGCGGGTCTGCCGTCGCTCACGCGTTGCAGGATTCCGTGGTCCCAGAACTCCCAGATGAACCCGCCCTGAAGACCCGGCGTGGACTCGATGGCCGCCCAATGGTCCGCCAGCGTGCCGTTGCTGTTGCCCATGGCGTGCGAGTACTCGCACTGGATCAGGGGCCGGGTCTGCCGGCCCGACAGGGCGTGGGCCACGCAGTCCTCGAGCGGCGCGTACATGGGACAGGCGATGTCGGAGGCGTCGTCGGTCGCCGCCCAGTCGAGTTTGGCGGCCCCCTCGTACTGGATCGGCCGCGTCGGATCGTGCCGCCGCACCCAGCCGGCCGCCGCGTCGTGGTTCGCGCCGTAGTCGGACTCGTTGCCCAGCGACCAGATGATGATCGACGGGTGGTTCTTGTCGCGCAGCACCATCCGCGAGACCCGGTCCACGAAGGCGTTCAGATAGCGCGGGTCGTCGGCGATCTCGTGGGCGTGGTCGTGGGACTCGATGTCTGCCTCGTCGACGACGTAGAAGCCGAGCTCGTCGGCGAGGTCGTACAGGCTGGGGTCGTTCGGGTAGTGGGAGGTGCGGATCGCGTTGAAGCCGAACCGCTTCAGCAGCACCAGGTCCGCGCGCATGTCGTCGTACGACACGGTGCGGCCGGTCAGCGGATGGAAGTCGTGCCGGTTCACGCCCCGGATGAACACGCGCTCGCCGTTGACCAGCAGGTCCCGGCCGACGATCTCGACGTCGCGGAAGCCGACGCGGTGCCGCGAGGCGTCGGCGACCGTTCCGTCGGCGCGGTGCAGGCGGACGGTGAGGCCGTACAGCTCCGGCGTCTCGGCGTTCCAGGTGCGCACGTCGGGGACGGTGGCGCGGATGCGGGCCTCGCCGAGGAAGTCGGAGACGCGGTCGTCCTCGGCGTTGACGCGGTCGAACTCCGTGTCCTGCGCGAGGAGGTGGCCCTCCAGCTCGCCGCTGACGTACCACCCGTCGGGCAGCGCCCCGCGCGCGTCGCGCACCCGGCAGTCGATGCGCAGCTCGCCGTCCTGCCGCGCCCGCACGGTCACGTCGGCGAGGTGCAGGGGGTCGGTGGCGTACAGCAGCACCGACCGCGTGACGCCCCCGTGCCACCACTGGTCCTGGTCCTCGATGTGCGAGGCGTCGGACCACTTGACGACGGTCAGGCGCACGGTGGCGCGCTCCCCGGGCCGTACGACCCCGCTCAGGTCGAACTCGGCGGCCAGGTGGGAGTCCTTGGAGATGCCGACGGGCCGCCCGTCCACGTGCACCAGCAGCACGCTCTCGGCGGCCCCGACCTGGAGCACGATCCGCCGCCCGGCCCACTCGGCGGGCACGTCCACCTCACGCTCGTACACGCCCGTAGGGTTGGCGTCCGGCGAGCCTGGCGGGAAGTCCGGGAACGGCATGCGCACGTTGGTGTACTGCGGCAGGTCGTCCGTGCCCTGCAGGGTCCAGGCGCCGGGGACGTGGGCCGGGGACCAGGGACCGCCGACCGGCGCGTCCGGAGTGGGCAGCAACTGCAAGCGCCAGTCGCCGTCCAGGGGGAGTGCTCCGGAGCGCCGGTCGACGGCGTTCATGGGCAGGCGCCCCCAGGACGTCAGTTCGGGGGCCTGCCA
Organism: Streptomyces sp. NPDC107546; assembly: GCF_055639175.1. Classification (NCBI taxonomy): domain Bacteria; kingdom Bacillati; phylum Actinomycetota; class Actinomycetes; order Kitasatosporales; family Streptomycetaceae; genus Streptomyces; species Streptomyces sp. NPDC107546. The sequence goes on from NZ_JBVKBA010000043.1 coordinate 31,006, forward strand.
GGGGCGGAGGGCGAGAAGTGGGTCGGTCATGACCAATCCGAAGTCGGTGGTGACGTGAGTGACGAGGAGCCGTTCAGGACGCGGCCTTGCAGGCCCCAGGCGGGGTCGAGGGGGATGCCGAGTCGGTTGAGGACGGTGGGGGCGATGTCGATGAGGCGGGGCGTGGGGAGCAGGGTGCCGCCGGGCGCGCCGGGCTCGGCGAGGACTACGAAGACCTCTCGCTCGGCACGTGTGTCGCCTCCGTGGCCACCGGTGTCGAGGTGCCCGTGGTCCGTGGTGACCAGCACGGTCCAGTGCTCGTCCGCACGGGCGGGGTCGCAGCGCCGGGCGTCGATGGCCTCCAGCAGCCGCCCGAGGTGGGTGTCCTGGGTGAGGAGGGCATGGTCGTAGGCGGGGCTGAGGGGGCCCGTGGCGTGGCCGGCCTCGTCGGCGGCGCCGAAGTACACGAACACGAGGTCCGGGTCGTCCTCGATGAGCCAGCGTGCGGCGGTGCGGGCGACGAGGCGGTCGGCGGTGTCGTAGCCGTCGGACTCGCCGTCGTAGTGCACACGCCGGCCGAGGGTGGGGCCGAGGGCGCCGCGGCGGACCAGTTCCGGCCAGGACACCGCGGCCGCGGCGCGCAGACCGGGCCGGGCGGCGACGGCGCGGCTGAGGAAGTCGGGGTAGCGGGCGTAGTCGGCGCCCACGAAGTCGTTGCCCCTCACCCCGTGACGGTCGGGCCACACCCCGGTCAGCACGCTCGACCAGCCGGGCCCGGAGTCGGTGTAGGCCATGCTGGTCGACGGCCCGCTCTCGGCCTGACCGTCCACCTCACCGTAGGGCAGCAGGCTGTTGCCGAAGGCGCCCGCTGCCATCAGGCCGTGCAGCACGGGGGCCGTGGACGGCGACCGGTTCAGCCGGTCGAAGCGCACCCCGTCCATGCCCACCACGAGCACCTTGCCGCGCCCTGGCCGCCCTCCGCCGACGTCGTACGTCACCGGTCACCTCCTTCTCGCGCCACCGGTTCAGCTGCCCTGTACCGCTCCTTCGGTGGCGCCCGCTATGAACCCGCGGGCGAAGATGCTGAAGACCACGACCAGCGGCAGGGCCGCCATGAGCACACCGGCCATGACCATGCTGTAGTCGGTGGTGTGGCCGACGTTGAGCTGCGCGAGCTCCACCTGGAGCGTCACATGGTCGGGGTTGGTGAGCACGACGAGCGGCCAGATGTAGTTGTTCCAGCAGTTGACGAAGGCATAGATGGCGAGGAAGGACAGCGCGGGCCTGATCATCGGCAGCGTGATGTTCCAGTACTGACGGAAGAACCCGGCGCCGTCGATGCGCGCGGCGTCGAGCAGTTCGTCGGGCACGCCGTTCTCTATGTACTGGTGCAGCCAGAAGATGCCGAAGGCGTTGGCGAGCGAGGGCAGCGCCAGCGCCTTGAGCATGCCGACCCAGCCGATCTTGGACATGAGGATGAACTGGGGCAGGATGGCCAGTTGGAGCGGCAGCATCATGAACAACAGCAGCGTGCCGAAGAGCACCTTGCGTCCGGGGAAGTCGAACTTGGCGAAGGTGAAGGCCGCCAGGGAGTCGATGAACAGCACCAGGGCGGTGGTGACGCACGCGACGACGACCGTGTTCAGCATCGACCCGAAGAAGTCGATGGTGTTCAGCACGTGCCGGATGTTCTCCAGCAGGTGGGAGCCGAAGGTCAGCTTCGGCGGGCTCTTGTAGATGTCCTGGGTGGTGTTGGTCGCCATGACGATCGTCCACACGAAGGGGAAGACCGAGACCAGGACGGCCAGCACGAGGATGATGTGCGCGGTCAGGCCCTTGGGGCGGCGCAGCCGCCGCGCGCCCCTGGCCGGCCGCGTCGTGTCCGCCGTCGTCATGACTTCCTCCCCCGCGTGATGCGCCAGTTGATGGCGACCAGCATGATGATCAGTACGAAGAAGGCCCACACGATGGCCGCGCCGTAGCCGTAGTCGTTGTTCAGGAAGGCCGACTGGTAGAAGTACAGCAACGTCGTCAGGCCGGCCTGACCCGGGCCGCCGAGGTTCGCGTTGGCGGCGTTGCTGGCGAACAGGACCTGGGGTTCGCTGAAGCTCTGCAGGCCGTTGATGGTCGAGATGATGACGGTGAACAGGATGATGGGCCGCATGATCGGAATGGTGATCTGGAAGAAGGTGCGGATGGGGCCGGCACCGTCCATCTTCGCGGCCTCGTAGATCGACGTCGGGATCGCCTGGAGACCGGCCAGATAGATGATCATGTTGTAGCCGGTCCACATCCAGGTCATCAGCAGCGCGATGACCAGTTTGATCAGCCACGGGTTACTCAGCCACGGGACGGGTGAGATGCCGACCATGCCCAGGATCGCGTTGACCAGACCGAAGTTGTTGCTGAACACCGCCCCGAAGAAGATCGCCACCGCGACGATGGAGGTGACGTTCGGGACGTACAGGGCGATGCGGTAGAAGCCCTTGAAGCGGCGCACCGAGTGCAGCAGCGTCGCCAGCACCAGGGCGCCGAAGAGCGTGGGAACGGTGGACAGGACCCAGATCACCAGGGTGTTGCGGATCGACAGCCAGAACACCGGGTCCGACCAGAGGAACCGGAACTGCTGCAGGCCCACGAACTGCATGGTGCCCATGCCGTCCCAGCGCTGGAAGGCCAGATACAGCGAGTAGAAGACGGGGAAGAAGGAGAAGGCGATGAAGATCAGGTAGAAGGGCGAGATCGCCAGGTACTGCCGCCAGTACCCCAACAGCCCGCGCCGCCTGGGCCGAACGGTGCTCGCGGGCGTGGCGCGCCGCGGGCGGAACCGGGCCGGGCCCGGCCCGGCACGGTGCTCGGGCACCGTGGCGGGGCCGGTGACCGGAGGTGACGACACCTCAGTTCACCCCCTGTCGCCGGGCGATCTGCTTGGCCTGGCTGACCGCGTCCTTCCAGGCGTCGTCGGGCTTCTTGCCCTTGGCCTCGATGTTGGTCAGTTCCGTCATGTAGGGGGCCATGACGGCGGCGTCGGCGGGCGCCTCGTAGCTGTCCGGGATGGCCTTCGCGGCCGGGCCGAAGACCTCGATGATCTTCTGCCCGCCGAAGAAGGCGTCGGGGCCCGTCATGGCCGGCATCGCGTACGCGGCCGGGGTGGCGGGGAAGATGGCGGCGTCGGTGAAGCCGCGGGCGTCGTTGGCCGGGCTGAGGATCCAGCTGATGATCTTGAAAGCCTCTTCGGGGTTGCGGCACTGCTTGGGCAGCGCCAGGTAGGAGCCGCCCTGGTTGGCCGGTCCACCGGGCATCGCGCACACCCGCCACTTGCCCTTGGTGCCCGGGGCGGCCTGCTCGATGTCCAGCGCGTGCCAGGCCGCGCCGAGTTCGGTGGTCAGGCTCTTGCCGATGGCGGCGTTCCAGGTGTTGTCGTTGATCTTGGCGTCGAGGCCGAGGGTGTAGGGGCGCACCGCCGTGGTCCACGCGGTGCGGATGTGGTCCTGGTCGCCGATGAAGTGGTTGTTCTTGTCGATGAACCGCTGAGTGCCCTGGCCGACGGCCATGTTGAACACCCCGCTGATGTTGTTGACCAGGAAGGTGCCGGGCAGCTTCCCCTTCAGCTCGGTGCCGAGCGCGAAGTAGCCCTCCCACGTCTTGGCCTGGGCGGCGACCTTGTCGGGGTCGGCGGGCAGCCCGGCCTTGGCGAACAGGTCCGCGCGGTAGAAGAGGGCGGTGGGACCGATGTCGATCGGGAAGCCGATCTGCTTGCCGTCGGTGGTCTGGGCGAGCTTGGTCTTCCAGTCCAGGTACTGGGACGAGATCTTCTTGAAGCCCAGGTCGTTGAGGTCGAGGAAGCGGCCGGCGTTGGGCAGGAAGGACGCCATGTCCTCGCCCTTGATGCCGGTGATGTCGGGCACGGAGGTGCCCGCCGCGAGGGTGGTGGTGAGCTTCTGCTTGAAGTCGCCGCCGATGGAGGAGACGGTCAGCTTGACCTGGCTGCCGAAGTGCGTCTTGGCCTCCGCGACCACCTTGTCGCTGAGTGCGCCGCCCCAGTACCACAAGGTGAGGTCCTTGCCGTTCTTGGTGCCGCTCGATCCTGAGCCACCGCCGCATGCGACGGTCAGGCCGGACGCGGCCGCGGTGAGCGCGGCGGCCTGGAGGAAGCCTCTACGAGAAAGGTCCACGGGTCACTCCTGTTGTTCCTGTTCGTGGTACTGAGGGGCGTTGAGAGTCAGTGCCGCCGCGCGGAAGCCCGTGGTCCGACGGGCGGGTGAGGGATCGGCGGGGTGAGGGGGGCGTGGCGCACGGGTGGGCCGACGTCCGCCGGGAGGCGGTCCGCCAGGAAGCCGTACGCCTGCTTGAGGTCGGGGTCGGTCAGGGAGCGCCACCAGCGGTCGACGCCGTACCAGCCGGGGGCCGCGAGGGCTCCGCCATGGTGCTGTACGGACAGGCCGGCGGCCAGCACGGCGAACCGCAGCCGTTCCTGAAGCGGCCAGCCGCCGAGCGAGGCGGCGACGAAGCTCGCGCCGAACACGTCGCCGGCGCCCGTGGCGTCCAGTACGTCGACGTCGAGGGCCGGGGCCTCGGCGTACTCGCCCGTCGTCTGGTCGACGGCTATGGCGCCCTCGCCGCCCCGCGTGACCACGACGACCGGCACCAGCTCGGAGAGCGTGCCGAGCGCCGCGACCGCGCTGTCGGTGCGGGTGTAGGCCATCGCCTCGATCTCGTTGGGGAGGAAGGCGTGACACAGGGAGAGCTGGTCGAGCAGGTCCCGGGACCACCGCCGGGTGGGGTCCCAGCCGACGTCGGCGTAGATCTGGGTGCCGTTCGCGGCGGCCTTGGCGAGCCAGGCGCGGGGCTCGGCCTCGAGGTGCACCAGGGCGGTGCGCGCCTCGGGCACCTCACCCATCAGCTCGTCCTGCGTGTACGGGGGCTCCTGGCCGTGCGTGACCAGGGCCCGGTCGGCGATGGGGGTCCCCCCTGCTCGTGGCGGTCCCCCCGCTCGAGCGAAGCCGAGAGTGGGGGAGGAGCCGAGCGCTTGGGGGAGCGCGAGCGAGACGGTGACGGGGGTGGGCCAGCCGTTCGCGGTGCGGGAGAGCGAGAGGTCGATGTGTTCCTGGTCGCCGATGACGTCCCGGCAGTACGCGCCGTAGAAGTCGTCGCCGAAGACCGTGGCCAGGGAGGTCCTCAGGCCGAAGCGGGCGGCGGCCACCGCGAGGTTCGCGATGCCGCCCGGGCCGCAGCCCATGCCCGCCGTCCAGATCTCCTCGCCCGGCGTCGGTGCCTTGCCCAGGCCCGTGAGGACGAGGTCGTAGAAGAGCAGCCCGGTCAACAGCACCTCGGGCCGGTCGTCGTCCACCGCGTGGGTCCTCTCGTCAGAACTGCTCAAACTCGGTGCACGGAATCGTGCGCTCCTCGACGAGATTGGTCAATACTCAAGCAGAAGTGAGCATAGAAATGATTGAAGATGACGAGTAGTGTTCGCGGCGTGCTGGCAGAACGACGACACCAACTCATCCTGCGGGTCCTGCGCTCCGGGGGGCCCGCGTCAGTGACCGACCTCTCCGAGCAGCTCGGCGTGAGCCCGGCCACCATCCGGCGCGACCTCGTCAAGCTGGAGGAGGACGGCCTGCTCACGCGGGTGCACGGCGGGGCGGTCGTCGAGGAGGGCGACCAGCCCTTCGCCGAGGTCGCTGAGGTGCGGGTGTCCGAGAAGGACGCGATAGCCGCGCATGCCGCCGAGATGATCACGGACGGACAGTCGGTGCTGCTCGACATCGGCACCACCGCCTACCGCCTGGCCCGCCAGCTGCACGGCCGCCGGCTCACCGTGATCACCAGCAACCTCGTCGTCTACGAGGAGCTCGCCGACGACGAGGGCATCGAGCTGGTGCTGCTCGGCGGCATGGTCCGCCGCGAGTACCGCTCGCTGGTCGGCTTCCTGACCGAGGACAACCTGCGCCAGCTCCACGCGGACTGGCTCTTCCTCGGCACCAGCGGGGTCCGGCCCGGCGGACAGGTGATGGACACGACGGTCGTCGAGGTACCGGTCAAGCGAGCCATGATCAAGGCGAGCGACAGGGTCGTCCTGCTCGCCGACTCGGCCAAGTTCCCGGGTACGGGTATGGCGAAGGTCTGCGGTCCCGAGGACCTGGATGTGGTGGTTTCGGACGCGCCGGTCAATGCGGCGACCCGCTCCTCGCTGGACGAGGCGGGCGTCGAGGTGATCGTGGCAGGAAAGGTGCAAGCGTGAAGCTGACGATTCTGGGCGGTGGCGGCTTCCGCGTCCCGCTCGTGTACGGGGCGCTCCTGACGGACCGCGCCGAGGGCCGCGTCACCCGGGTCGTGCTGCACGACCTGGACGCGGGCCGGCTCTCGGCCGTGACCCGGGTCCTGGCCGAGCAGGCCACGGGGGTGCCCGACGCGCCCGAGGTGAGCGCCACGACCGATCTCGACGAGGCCCTGCGCGGCGCCGACTTCGTCTTCTCCGCGATCCGCGTCGGCGGCCTCGAGGGCAGGGCGAACGACGAGCGCGTGGCCCTCGAGGAGGGTGTCCTCGGCCAGGAGACGGTCGGCGCCGGGGGCATCGCCTACGGGCTGCGCACGGTCCCCGTCGCCGTCGACATCGCCCGGCGGGTGGCCCGGCTCGCCCCCGACGCCTGGGTCATCAACTTCACCAACCCGGCGGGCCTCGTCACGGAGGCCATGTCCCGCCACCTCGGCGACCGCGTCATCGGCATCTGCGACTCACCGGTCGGCCTCGGTCGCCGTATCGCCCGGGTGCTCGGCGCGAACCCGAGGGAGGCGTGGATCGACTACGTCGGCCTCAACCACCTCGGCTGGGTCCGCGGCCTGCGCATCGCCGGCCGCGACGAGCTCCCGCGCCTGCTCGCCGACCCCGACCTGCTCGGCTCCTTCGAGGAGGGCAAGCTCTTCGGGACGGAGTGGCTGCAGTCGCTGGGCGCGATCCCCAACGAGTATCTGCACTACTACTACTTCAACCGCGAGGCCGTCCGCGCCTACCAGCACGCCGAGAAGACCCGCGGCGCCTTCCTGCGCGACCAGCAGGCGCACTTCTACGAACAGGTCGCGCGGCCGGACGCCTCCGCCCTTCAGGCCTGGGAACGCACCCGCGCCGAGCGGGAGGCGACCTACATGGCCGAGAACCGCGAGAGCGCGGGCGCCGGCGAGCGCGAGGCGGACGACCTGTCCGGCGGCTACGAGAAGGTCGCGCTCGCCCTGATGCGGGCCATCGCGCGCGACGAGCGCACGACCCTGATCCTCAACGTCCGCAACCGCGGCACCCTGTCCGTCCTCGACACCGAGGCCGTGATCGAGGTCCCGTGCCTGGTCGACGCGAACGGTGCGCACCCGGTGGCCGTCGACCCGCTGCCGGGGCACGCGACCGGACTGGTCTGCGCGGTCAAGGCGGTGGAGCGCGAGGTGCTCGCCGCCGCCGAGTCCGGCGACCGCGCGACGGCCGTGAAGGCGTTCGCCCTGCATCCGCTGGTCGACTCCGTGAACGTGGCCCGCAGGCTGGTCGAGGGCTACACGGCGGTCCATCCTGGGCTCGCGTACCTTAAGTGAGCACCTGGGAGCAAGCGCTTTCTCCCTCCCCTGCCTCCCTCTCTAGCCTCCCGCTCACCCTGGAGACACCACATGCACGACGAACGCCGCCGGATCGAGGAGCGCGTCCAGCGCCTGCACGACCAGCGCATCAAGACCGCGATCTACGCCGCCACGGTTCCCCTCGAGGTGGAGGCCTGGCAGGCCCCGGGGGAGCCGGTCCCGTTCGCCGAGGCCGCCGCCGCGTCGTACGCGCCCTTCGCGATGGGCACCCCCTGGGGCCCGCCGTGGGGCACCACCTGGTTCCGCATGCGCGGGCAGGTGCCCCCGGAGTGGGCCGGCCGGCGCGTCGAGGCCGTCATCGACCTCGGCTTCGTGGGCGACTGGCCCGGCAACCAGGCGGAGGCCCTGGTGCACCTGACCGACGGCCGGCCGCTGAAGGCCGTCAACCCGCTCAACCAGTACGTCCCGATCGCCCACCCGGCCGTCGGCGGCGAGGAGATCCACTACCTGGTCGAGGCCGCCTCCAACCCGGACATCCTCGCGAACGACTTCGCGGCCCCCACCCCGCTCGGCGATGTGCTCACAGCCGGGGACAAGCCGCTCTACACCTTCCAGCGCGCCGACATCGCCATCCTCGACGAGGACGTCTGGCACCTCGACCTCGACGTCCAGGTGCTGCGCGAGCTGATGCTGGAGCTCGGCGAGCACGACCCGCGCCGGCACGAGATCATGCACGCCCTCGACCGGGCGATGGACCTGCTCGACCTGGACGACATCTCCGGCTCGGCCACCTCCGTGCGCGAGGCGCTGAAGCCCGTCCTCGCCAAGCCCGCGCACGCCAGCGCGCACATCGTCTCCGGCGTCGGCCACGCGCACATCGACTCCGCCTGGCTGTGGCCGATCCGCGAGACCAAGCGCAAGACCTCCCGCACCTTCTCCAACGTCACGTCCCTGGCCGACGAGTACGAGGAGTTCGTCTTCGCCTGCTCCCAGGCCCAGCAGTACGAGTGGGTGCGCGACAACTACCCGCACGTGTGGGCCCGTATCCAGGAGTCGGTGAAGAAGGGCCAGTGGGCGCCGGTCGGCGGCATGTGGGTGGAGGCCGACGGCAACCTGCCCGGCGGCGAGGCCCTGGCCCGCCAGCTCATCCACGGCAAGCGGTTCTTCATCGAGCACTTCGGCATCGAGACCAAGGGCGTGTGGCTGCCGGACTCCTTCGGCTACACCGCGGCCTACCCGCAGCTCGCCAGGCTCGCCGGCAACGAGTGGTTCCTCACCCAGAAGATCTCCTGGAACCAGACCAACAGGTTCCCCCACCACACCTTCTGGTGGGAGGGCATCGACGGCACTCGTATCTTCACCCACTTCCCGCCGGTCGACACCTACAACGCCCGCTTCAGCGGCGAGGAGATGGCCCGGGCGGTGCGCAACTACTCGGAGAAGGGCGGCGCGACGCGCTCGCTGGCTCCCTTCGGCTGGGGCGACGGCGGCGGCGGCCCCACCCGCGAGATCATGGAACGGGCGCGGCGGCTGAAGAACCTGGAGGGCTCCGCCAGGGTCGAGGTCGAACACCCCGACGCGTTCTTCGCCAAGGCCCGCGAGGAGTACCCGGACGCCCCGGTGTGGGTGGGCGAGCTGTACCTGGAGCTGCACCGGGCCACCTACACCTCCCAGGCCCGCACCAAGCAGGGCAACCGGCGCAGCGAACACCGGCTGCGCGAGGCCGAGCTGTGGGCGACGACGGCCGCGCTGCACGCGCCGGGCTACGCGTACCCGTACGCGAAGCTCGACCGGCTGTGGAAGACGGTCCTGCTGCACCAGTTCCACGACATCCTGCCGGGCTCCTCGATCGCCTGGGTGCACCGCGAGGCCGAGGCCGAGTACGCCCGCGTCGCCCAGGAGCTGGAGGAGCTGACGGCGCAGGCGGTGGCCGCGCTGGGCGCCGGCGGCAGCCGTGTCTTCAACACCAGCCCCTTCGACCGCGCCGAGGTCGTCCGCACGACCACGGGCGCCCCGGCCTACGCCGAGGTGCCGGCGAACGGCAGCGCGCCCGTCGCCGTCGCCGACCCGCCGCAGCCGGTCACGGTGAGCGGCCTCGTGCTCGACAACGGCCTCGTGCGCGTCGAGGTGGCGCAGGACGGCACGCTGGCCTCCGTACGCGACCTGCGGGCCGGTGGCCGTGAGGTCCTCGCCGACAAGGGCAATCTGCTCCGCCTGCACACCGACCTCCCCAACTACTGGGACGCCTGGGACGTCGACAAGCACTACAAGAACCGCTACACGGATCTGCTGGACGCCGACTCCGTGACGGTCGTCGAGGAGGACCCGCTGCTCGGCGCGATCCGCGTGGAGCGGAGCTTCGGCAAGGGGTCGAAGATCACGCAGACGATCACGCTCCGCGCCGGCAGTCCCCGTATCGACTTCGAGACGGACATCGACTGGCACGAGGCGGAGAAGTTCCTCAAGGCGGGCTTCCCGGTCGACATCCGCGCCCCGCACTCCTCCGCGGAGATCCAGTTCGGCCACATCCAGCGGCCCACCCACACCAACACCAGCTGGGAGGCGGCCCGTTTCGAGGTCTCCGGCCACCGCTGGGTGCACATCGCCGAGCCCGGCTACGGCGTCGCGGTCATCAACGACTCGACGTACGGCCACGACGTCTCCCGCACGGTCCGCGAGGACGGCGGTACGACCACCACGGTCCGCCTCAGCCTGGTCCGCGCCCCGCGCGTCCCGGACCCTGGCGCCGATCAGGGCCGCCACCGCTTCACGTACTCCCTCCTCCCGGGCGCGACCATCGATGACGCGGTCGCCGAGGGCTACGCCCTCAATCTCCCCCTCCGGGTGGCCGAGGCGGCGGGCGCGCCGGAACCGGTCGTCTCCGTGGACGGCGAGGGCGTGACCGTGGAGGCGGTGAAGCTCGCCGACGACGAGTCCGGTGACGTCGTCGTACGGCTCTACGAGTCCCGCGGCGGCCGTGCCGAGGGCGTGCTGCGCACGGGCTTCCCGCTCGCCGGCGCCCAGGTGACAGACCTGCTGGAGCGTCCGCTGGAGCACGCCGAGCTCGTCGACGGCGGTGTCCCCGTCACCCTTCGGCCCTTCCAGATCGTGACGCTCCGTCTGCGGAGGGGCTGACCCGTGGCCATGCAACCCTGGTTCACCGACGCCAAGTTGGGGATCTTCGTGCACTGGGGCATCTACGCCGTCGACGGCGTCCAGGAGTCCTGGTCGTTCTACGACGACATCGTGCCGCACGATCAGTACATGTCCCAGCTGGAGCGTTTCACCGGCGCCAACTACGACCCGAAGGCGTGGGCGGACCTGTTCGCCCGCGCCGGCACCAAGTACGCCGTGCTGACGAGCCGTCACCATGACGGAGTTGCCCTGTGGGACACGCGGTACGGCGACCTGAACCTCGGCAAGGACTACATCGGCCCGTACGCAGAGGCCCTGCGTGAGCGGGGGCTCAAGGTCGGCCTCTACTACTCCCACTCCGACTGGAACCACCCCGACTACGCCTCCACGCGCAAGCCGGGCCGCCCGCCGGAGCTGGAGGACAACCGCTACTCCGAGGTGGCGGCCGAGGACGAGGACCTTGAGGCCTGGGAACGGTTCATCGCCTACCGGGACGGCCAGATCGAGGAGTTGGCCTCCCGCTACCGTCCCGATCTGATGTGGTTCGACGGCGAGTGGGACCGCAGCGAGGAGCAGTGGCGCATCCCCGAACTCGCCGCGCTCATCCGCAGTCACGTGCCCCACGTCGTCTTCAACGCCCGCATGCTCAGCGAGGGCGACTACGCCACCCCGGAGCAGGGTGCTCCCATCGTTCCGCCGGAGGGCCCCTGGGAGCTGTGCCTGACGATCAACGACTCGTGGGGCTACCAGCACCACGACCACAACCACAAGTCGCTGTCCCAGCTGATCCGCTACTTCACCGAGACCATCGGCTCAGGCGGTAACCTGCTCCTGGACGTCGGCCCGCGGGAGGACGGCACCATCCCGCAGCCCCAGGTGGAGCGTCTGGAAGGCCTGGGGGAGTGGATCCGCAGGCATGCGGAGGCGGTGTACGGAACGGTGCGCGGCCTCCCGGCCGGTCACCACTACGGCCCCAGCACCCTCGCCGCCGACCGCCGCACCCTTTACCTGACCCTGTTCGACATTCCGCGCGCCGAGATCGGCGTCCGGGGCCTCGCCACACCGGTCCGCAAGGTCACCGTGCTCGGCACCGGCACCGAACTCGGCCACCGGGTCGTCGGGGGACTGCACGAGGCGGTCGGTGTGCTGTGGATCGACCCGCCGTCCGTGGCCGACCTGGACCCGTACGCCACCGTCCTCGCGGTCGAGCTGGACGGCGAGCTGGAGCTGTACCGGGGCTCGGGCCGCTTCTGACGGTCAGGGGGGTGCCCACGTGCCGGGCACCCCCCTTTCCCGTTCCTGGCTTCCTCGCTCAGCCGGTGAAGCCGGCCGTGACCGAGGTGAACTGCCAGTTGTTCTGGCTGATGCCGGAGCAGTTGCTCACCACGCCCCCGCCCGGGCACGGCCGGTCGCGGTTGACCGACCAGAAGGCGAGACGGGCGATGTGGTGGGAGTTGGCCCAGTCCTTGACCTGGGTCCAGATCGCCGGGGTCGTGTTCTCCTGCTGGTCGGACAGGCCGTTCATGCCGGAGATGCCGATGTGGGAGTACGCGGTGGCGTCGTCCCAGCCGAAGGTCGACTTCAGCTTGGCCTTCAGGCCCTCGGCCGCGTTCACGGTGTTGCCGTACATGTCGGAGCCGCCGCCGAAGTCGAAGGGCATGATGGTGAAGACGTCTATGTTGGCGCCGAGTGACTGCGCCTGCTCTATGAGGCGGTTGCCGTAGTACGTCGGGCCGGTGGTGGAGGTCCCGAAGGTGACGATGGTCTTCAGGCCGGGGTTGTTGGCCTTGACCGTCCTCAGGGCGGTGAGGATCTTCGCCTGGACGGCCTCGTTCTCGAACTCGTCGGTGTTCTCGATGTCCATGTCGATCGCCTTGAGCGAGTAGGCGTCGATTACCTTCTGCAGGGCCCCGGCGAGCGCGCTCGCCGAGGAGCAGTTGGCGCCGAGCTTGCTGCCCTGCCAGCCGCCGAACGACGGGACGATGTCACCGCCGCCGGAGCGGACGGCGTTGATGGCGGTCTGGTCGGCACCGCCGGTCAGCGGCCTGCTGCCGTCCCAGGCGGGGTTGCAGCCACCGGAGTCCAGCACGAAGGCCATGGTGAACCACTTGATGCCCGTCGCGCTCATCACCGTCGTCGGACTCGGCGGGTCGCCCCAGCCCTCGTACAGGTAGGGCGCGGCCTGCTTGAAGCCGGTGCCGCCACCGGTGCCCGCGTCCGTGGTGACGGTCACGGAGTTGGAGGCCGCGGAGGTGTTCCCGGCCGCGTCCCGCGCCTTCACGGTGAAGGTGTAGGAGGTGCTGGGCGACAACCCGCCGACCGTGGCGGTCGTACCGGAGGCGCTGAGCACCTGGCTCGAGCCGCTGTAGATGTCGTACGCCGTCACACCGACGTTGTCCGTCGAGGCGTTCCACTTCAGCGACACGCTCGAGGACGACTTGCCCGTGGAGGTCAGTCCGCTGGGAGCGGTCGGCGCCTGCGTGTCCGAGCCGCCACCTCCGCCGGGGCCGTCGAGGCTGATGTCGTCGGCGTAGTAGGGGCCCTGGGCGTACCAGCCGTGAACGTAGATCGTGGCACTGGTCTGCGAGGCACCCGTGGTGAAGGACACCGAGAGCTGGCTGTAGGCCGACGGGGACGTCGTCCACGTGGAGGCGCCGCCGTCGACGCCGAGGTAGACGTAGCTGCCCCGCACCCAGCCTTGAAGCGTGTACGTCGTGTTCGGGTTCACCGCCACGGTCTGGCTGCACTGGGCGTTGTCACTCGAACTCACCGCACCCTGAAGGGCCTTGGACCCCCCGTGCACGGGCGAGGAGACGACCGAGCCGAGGTTCCCGGTGCAGGACCAGGGGGAGAGGGAACCGGATTCGAAGCCGGGGTTGGTCAGGATGTTGGCCGCCTGGGCCGTGCCCGGAAGGGCGACGGCTCCACCGACCGCCAGAGCGGCGGAACCGAGCAGAGCGAGGAGTCGGCGTCTGGAACGCCTGAGTGTGGTGCGCACGCGATCTCCCTGGAGGACGTGGGGTGTTCGGGAGTGGCAGGGACATGCGAAACGATGCGCAACCCAAGTTGGTATGGACCAATCCGCGTGTCAAGGAGAATGACGGAATTGGTCCATACCGGTGGGTGGAGAAACCCCGGGCTCGCGCGCACTGCGCTGAGCTACGGAGTCAGCACGATCCTGCCGAACACCTCGCCGGCGTCCATCTTCCGGTGCGCCGGCACGGCTTGCTCCAGCGGCAGCAGCTCGTCTCGTGCACCACCGTCTGCAGTTCGCCGCGGCTCGCGGCAGCGAACTGCTCGGTCCTCACAGCACGTCGATCGGGTTCACTCACGGTGTCGGCGCTGAAGGTGGCGAACGATGTCGACTTCCAAAACGCTGCCATCAGGCTCGTGGCGAAGTCGGCCGGCGGCTGACCGCCGACCACGCCGACGGTCACCATCCTTGATCTTGCGTGGGTATCCCCGGCTTCAGCCGGGTATCCCCGGCTTCAGCCGGGGAGGGAAATACATCCTCGGCTCGGAGGCGCGCAGCGCCGGAGTTCGCTGCGCGGCTTCGGTGACGGTCAGATGGGTCGTTTCTGGCCCTCGATGTACTGGCGGAC
>NZ_JBVKBA010000044.1:0-44609 GCF_055639175.1 Streptomyces sp. NPDC107546
AGTGGGCGCTACCGGGCTGTGTGTCTCCCGGGAGTTCGACCGTGTCCTTGGAAAATGCGCAGGCATGTGCGGCCGGGCCCTATGACTCAGATCAGTTGCCGTTGGTGCCCGGGTTCACGGAAACGGTGAACTTGCCGGGGGTGCCGGCCGCGGTCACGCCGGGGGAGTCTTCCGGGTAGAGGTTGTCCTGCGTTGTGACGGTCGGCTGTGCGGGGCTGTGCAGGTCGACGGTGAAGTGGCAGGTGGCCGAGGCGGCGGAGGTGTCCTCGCCATCGCTGGAGGTGACCTTCCAGCTCACCACGCTGCCGTCGGTGAGGCTGCTCATGAACGTTGAGGGAAGCTGCTTGGGCGCGTTGGCGCCGCTGGCGACGGTGGCGCTGGTCGTCGTGGTGGCCGAACCGCTGCCCACCCAGTAGGAGTACGTGGCGGCCAGGGCGTCCTTGTCGGCGTCGCTCACGGTGGCGTTGAGTGTCGGCGGTGTGGTGGCCAGGGTCTTGCCGACGATCGGGTAGGGGGTGGAGGTGCCGCACCCGAGCGAAGTCGAGCCAACCTTAGTGGCCAGGCTGCCGGGCTTGTTGGGCACGTGGTTGTACTCGCTCGACAAGGAAGGGTTGTTGGCGAAGCGCTTGAAGTAGTTGCCGTCGCCGCTGCCTTCGTGACTGTTGACCAGGGCGAAGGTCCAGTTCGTCCAGTGCGCCGCGGCGCCCTTGGCGATGGTGGAGGTCACCAAGAAGCCGCCGGAGGGCTGACGGGCACAGGCGGGACCGAAGTTCCTTGTGGCGACCTTGCTGGTCAGGGAGGGCTTGGTGTTCCAGGTGGTGGTGGAGTTGATCGCGCCGGACCAGTACAGGTAGATGTCCGAGGACAGGCTGCAGCTGGCGGAGTAGTTCTCCTTGGCGTTCACCGTGGCCGACACGATGTGCGCGTCGTAGATGGATGAGGGTACGGCCAGCTGGAAGTAGGAGCGCTCCAGGCCGATGCAGCCCGACCAGCTGTTGTAACCGACGTCGGGGTCGCCGTACTGGGCGGAGTCGTAGTTCTTTGCCGTGGGACAGCCCGCTTGGGTTTCCACGTAGTGCTGCTTGCTGCCGGTGGCGTAGTGCGGGTTCCAGGTCGGGTCGATGAAGACCGGGTACCTGGTGTGCGCATCGCCGAGCAACTTGGTGTCGCGCAGCCGGTCTTGGACTCGCGCCACCCGGGCCTTGGACTCGCGCCACCCGGGCCTTGGGGGCGGGACCTTGTTCTGGGGTGGTGTGCTGGGCGCCGATGCCGCTGGAGTCCCACATCGTCGGTTGCGGGGCGCTGAAGAGCACGCGCCCGTCCCGGGCAGTGGCGGTGAGGTTGCCATGACCGTCGTCGGCGACCGTGACGCCCCTGGCGTCAGTGGTGAGGGCGAGCTTGGCGAGCGCGGGGTTGGCTGCGGCCTTGGCGTCTTGGACGACGAGGACTTCCGACCAGCCGCCCTGGGTGTCGGCGGTGACCTTCAGGTCCACGCCGGGCAGTACGCCCGGGTAGGTCAGGCTGGCGCCGGAGGCGCGCGGGGTGACGCCGGTCCTCGTACACAACTGTGATCCTCTTCAGGACTATGCCGATTCACTGCGGCCGGGAGCCACGAAGAGAGGCCCCCATGTTGCAGTGGAATGCACCTCACCTTCTGGGCAGACTTACTACGGCCATAACGGCCACGGTATGTCGCCGCAAGCTGGTGGAGATCTTGAGCAGGCGATTCAGGAGTCAGGCCATCACGGTGGCTGCGCGGAGGTAATGTGCTTGATCCAAGCCGAAGCCTCCGAAGGTGCAGATGCGATCAGGGGAGGGTCCATGAGGGCAGTGCGAGTGCGGGGCCTCCGATCCGAAGGGAATGCGCACGGGACGCCAATTGATCCCTGCCCGAACGCATGCACACCGCTGCTTAGAATGCTCGGAATCAACGAGTGACCTGATCGCCAGCTGGCGGGCGGTCGCTCTCCAACCGCCCGCCACCTCAGGTCTTGCGCAAGGAGTGCTGCACGTGACCTCATCACTACTTCCACCTTGGCTGCCCGACTGGGAGGGTGCGGTGGAGATTGCTGGCAGAATTGACGCGGACGCTCTGTGTGGGCTAGTCGGCGAACTGCTGGACTTGGTATTCACCGAGGACACGGTCTTCTTGGATTCACTCCCGGAGAGCCTTGAGTCCGCACTGGTGTCCACTCTCAATGTCCTTGCGGAAATCTACGAAGGCGATGCAAGCTCGACGGAGCTAGTTGTGGCCTCCAGGCTTGTCAGGCGTTCGGTGATTCCTTATATCAATGATGGGCCGGAGGAATTGAAGGTTCTGATCGAGGCTCTGCCTGAATGATTGGCCGTCGCATCTAGAACGTCCTGGCCAACCTGCACAAACATCCTCTTGCGAGCGTGGGCGGTTGCGCACCGCGTCGTGACACTTCCAGTTCCGCGGTGGCTGAAAGCGGAGCCGAGGGCCACGGGCTGGCCTCCGTCGGTGAGGCATCGGTGGTGATGGGTGCGTTCCGTGAGTGCGCTCCCCGCTACCGCTCGCTCCCCGAGCTCGTCACCGCCGTCGAAGAGAGCGTCTGCCGCAACCTGGAGGAAGTCGCCGGTACCATGCACGACGCCGGCGAGCACTTCGTCACCGCTGCCATGATCGACGTCCCCGATCAGGGCCGACAGGCCGAGATGCTCAACTGCGGTCATCCACCGTCCCTGCTCATCCGTGGCGGGCAGGTGACCGTCCTGCACTCCCGACGGCCCTCGCCCCCACTCGGCCTGCGTGCCCTGTGCGTAGCAAGCGATCGCACCGACCGGTTCACCTTCGAACCGGGTGACATGTTGCTGCTCTACACCGACGGCGTGATCGAGGCCCGTCGACCGAAGCCTTCTACCCGCTCGCCGAACGCGTCGCCTCCTTCCCCGCACCAAGCCCGGACGCCCTGCTGCACCACCTCCACCGCGACCTGCTCGCCCGCACCGGCGAACACCTCACCGGCGACGTCGCTCTCCTGATCATCGAACGCACCCCCACACACCACCCGCACCGGCAACACCTCGCATCCATGCGGCTACTGAGGGCGGTGTCCGGGCGGCAGTGGGGGCACGCCGGCCGGCACCTGGCGCCGCAGCGCCTCGAGCGCCTTGTCCCGGGTCGCAGGGCGGCACCGCCCGCTCTTGGCGGCCGCGCCAACGGGCCATGGCCGATCACACCCTGGCGATCGCGCGACGAACACCGGCCCATCCGGCGAGATCAGCAGGTGCGGCAGGAGGTGTATCGGTGCTCGTCCATTGAACGGCGCCGCATCAACGGACAGGATCGGCGCGAACCGGTCGGCAGTGCGGAGCCGATGGGCCGGCCTGCGGGGTTCACCTCTTACTGTCTGGTCAAGCCCCTTCCGGGTCTGGGCCAGCCCCATCCCGTCGGCTACAGGCCTGCTGCTTCGGTGGGCTGAGCCTCGTACGTTGCGCGGTGATCCGCTTGCCCCGGGAGGAACGGCACCCTACGCTCACGGGCATACCGACTAGCCGGTATGCCCGTGAGTGCAGGGGTACGCCGCGACGAGCATGCCGACGTGACCGTCGGCCCAATCCACCGAAGGAGCAGCTCGAGATGCGCAGAGTCAACCACCAGGTGCGCCTGGCCGCACGTCCCGTGGGGGAGCCGCAGCCCACCGACTGGGCGCACGTCGACGAGGCGATCGGCGAGCCGGGCGACGGGGAGTTCCTGGTGCGGGTGCTCTATCTGTCGATCGACCCGGCGATGCGTGGCTGGATGAACGCGGGCAGGTCCTATATCCGCCCGGTGGAGATCGGTGAAGTGATGCGCGCCGGTGCGGTCGGCCAGGTGGTCGTCTCCCGGCACTCCGGCTTCGCGGTCGGTGACCATGTGTCGGGCACATTCGGCGTGCAGGAGTACTGCCTGTCGGACGGGCGCGGTGTCACCAAGGTCGACGCCGCGGCGGCCCCCCTGCCGACGTACCTCGGCACACTCGGCATGTCGGGGCTGACGGCCTACTTCGGCCTCATCGACATCGGGCGTCCCGAGCCCGGCCAGACCGTCGCGGTCTCCGGAGCGGCCGGGGCCGTCGGCAACGTCGTCGGCCAGATCGCCAAGATCCTTGGCTGCCGGGTCATCGGCATCGCCGGTGGCGAGCGCAAGTGCCGACTCCTGGTGGACGAGTTCGGGTTCGACGCCGCGATCGACTACCGGACCGAGGACATCCGCAAGGCGCTGCGCGAGCACGCCCCGGACGGCGTCGACGTGTACTTCGACAACGTCGGCGGCGACGTCCTGGACGCCGTGCTGCTGCGTTTGGCCCGCGGTGCCCGCGTTGTCATCTGCGGAGCCGTCTCCCAGTACAACAGCACTAAGCCACAAGGCCCCGGCAACTACATGTCGCTGCTGGTCAACCGCGCCACCATGACGGGCATGGTGGTGTTCGACTACGCCGACCGGTACGCCGAGGGAATCGCGCAACTGGCCACGTGGCGGGCGGAGGGCCGGCTCAAGTCGCTGGAGGACGTGGTGCCCGGTGGAGTGGCGGCGTTCCCCGAGACCCTGATGCGACTGTTCCGCGGTGAGAACAACGGCAAGCTCGTGCTCAAGGTCGCGGACGCGTAGGACAGAGAGGAGGAGGAAAGCAGTGAAGGCACTCACTTACCACGGCCGCCACGACATCCGCTACGTGGATGTTCCCGACCCGGCCGTGACCAGCCCCACCGACGCGGTCGTCAAGGTCACCACCGCCGGTATCTGCGGCAGTGACCTGCACATCTACCACGGCAACCCGTTCAGCCCGGAAACGGGCTACACACCTGGGCACGAATGCGTCGGTGTGGTCGTCGAGACCGGCGGCCAGGTCACCCGATTCAAGCCCGGCGACCGGGTCCTGGTGCCCGCCTCGGTCGGTTGCACCCTGTGCCGGTCCTGCGCGGCCGGGTTCACCGCCCGCTGCGAGCGCGCCAAGTCCAGCACCGAACTCTGCTACGGGGTGAGCCCCCAACTGCCGGGCAGCCAGGCCGAAGCCCTGGCAGTGCCCCACGCCGACGTCAACCTGGTGCACCTGCCCGAGGGGATCTCCGACGAGGCCGCCGTCGTCTTGACGGACAACGCCCCCACGGCCTGGTACGGCTGCCGCCGCGCCCGCATCCGGCCCGGCGAGACCGTCCTGGTCGTGGGCCTCGGCCCGGTCGGACTCATGGCCGCCCAGTCCGCCTTCGCCATGGGCGCCGCCCGTGTCCTCGGCGCGGACCTGGTCGCAGAACGCCGTGCTTTCGCGGCCACCTCGGGTGTTGAGCCGGTCGAGGGCGAGGACACGCGCACGGCCATACGCGAGATGACAGACGGGCGCGGACCGGACGCCGTGGTGGAGGCCGTGGGTTCGGACGCGACCATCGAGCTCGCCCTCAAGGCAGTCCGCCAGGCCGGCCGGGTCAGCGTCATCGGGGTCAGCCAGAGCAAGGCGTTTCCCTTCCACATGGGACTGGCCCAGGTGAAGGAGTTGGAGTTCGCCATCGGACTTTGTTCGGTCCACTATGAACTCCCTCCTTTGATCGCCCTCGCCCAGGCCGGCCGGATCAAGCCGGAGGCCGTGGTCTCGCACCGTTTCGCCCTCTCCGAGGGCCCCACGGCGTATGAGCTGTTCGCCGGCCGCGCCGACGGCGTTCGCAAGATCCTTCTCGACCCCGCTCGCTGACCTGACTCCTCGGGCCCGTCTCATCGGATCTCCATCAGACGCGGCTACGTCCAGCGCATGCCGATGGCGGATAGTTGCTCCACGCGCTCGGGGGAGAGTGTTGCGGCCCGCGAGCGTTGGTTGCTGACCCATGCACCCAGCTTGAGCTGCCGGACCTCCTGATCCTCGCCGTCCCCGTCGCTTCGTACGACGATTCGTTCGACGTGCCGCCTCGGGACTTTCAAATGGCCTTCGCGTTGGTAGTACTGCGTGGCGGCGGCGAGGTTGAGGGCCCACTTGTCCGCCTGCGAACGACGCGGTTTCGGTTTTTCGTCCTCGGCTGCGGGCTTGATGCCGAGGATGTGTCGGCACGGCCACTGCTGGACGCCTGTGAGGTTGTTCCAGCCGAGGCGGACCGATCGCACCCACCGGCCGAGGTCCTCGCCCTGGTGCACGACGACGCCCGGCTCCATCGGCAGTTCGCCGCTCTGTTCCAGGTGCTGTCGGGTGAGGTGGAAGGCGCGCAGCCACTCCACCGGCCAGGCCGGGCACCACGACGGGTCGATGTCCTCAAGCTGTTCGCGCCGCTCCTCCTGTCGTTGAGGCAGTGGGTAGTTGGTGTGTGGGGTGGTGTGTGTGCTGGGGTGTTGTTGGTTGGTTGATAACTGGGTTTGGTAGCCGGGGCTGCTGTGACCTGGGGTTGTGTAGGCTTTAGTGGGAATGGGCGGGGGTTGTGGGTAGTTTCTGTGTCTAAGGGCTCGGCTGGTGTTTTGCCTGGTCAGGGGTGTTTCACCTGGTCAGTGTGTTGCTCTGTAGCTGGTCTTCTGGGCGGGGGTCGGTGAGTGTGCTGCCTGATTCGGGGCCTTACGGGAGGTTCTGGTGGGCGTGAGCTGCCGTGTGCATCTTGAGCAGTTGCCGGCCGTATCGAGGAATCTGCAGGCTCTCGCGTGTTTCCTCGCATGGTGGGGTATGTCCCGCTCCTGCCAGGTTGCCCGTGTGCCGCAGCGGCCGCGCCCTGTGTGACGACATCGTGGCGCGCCAACAGACCGCGATGTTCGAGCAGATCCTCATTCCGCTGGCGGATGCCCTCCGAGCTCTGTCGAGTGGCTGGGCCGTCATGAGGACGCTTTTGCCGTGGCGGCCGACCCGGCTGGTTTCTGTTTTTGCAGGTCGGGAGTGCGGGTGACGGATCGACGGGGTGGTGCTTCGGCCTGAAGGCAGGGGGGTGCCCTTGTCTCGCCGGCGCCGTGGCTGGGCGGGTGGTCGGCGGGCGCGTGTGGGGCGGGTTTGTTGTTCGGCGAGGTGGTCGAGTTGTACCGCGTCGAGGGCGGTTTTGGGGCTCTGGCGCTGATCTTGTGACGCGGTAGGTGTCAGTGGACATCGCCGCCGTGGCCAGCGGCCCGCTGTGGATGCAGTTGTAATGGCTCAAGCGCCGTGACCTGATCCGCCGGGCCGAGGCCGCCGGTTTCCGCGCGCTTGGCTTTGTGCACGAGAGTTCTCATGGACATAGCCAGCGCGCTGGTCCTCACCGTCGACGCGCCCAGGGTGTCGTTCCGGCCGCGGGACGCCGCCAACGGGTTCGCGGTGCCCCCGGGCATCCGGGCGGTCAACGTGACGCACGACGTGATGGCCGCCTTGCACGGCAGCCGGGACGGGGAGTCGGCCATCGCCTGGCAATCCAAGGAGCAGTTCGACGCCTTGATCATCCGGGAGGATCTCGCCTGGCTGCGCGAAGTGACCTCCCTGCCCCTGGTACTTAAGGGCGTGCTCACCCGCCTTCGGCCTGCACCGCGTGGTACGCGGCGGGGCCGAAGGCGCCTTGTCGTACGCTCGTTGGGAGCGCGGCGTCAGTCGACCTGTCCGATCGGCCGCATGGTGATGTGGTTGATGTCCACGCCCGCGGCCTGATTGACGGCGAAGACGACCGTGTCCGCGACCTGCTCGGCGGTCATCACCGGCGCCGCCTCGGGGGTGCCGCCGCGCTCGTCCCAGAACGGGGTGTCCACCACCCCGGGGGCGACGACCGTCACGCCGACCCCGTCCTTGCCGACCAGCAGCCGGGTGTTCTCGGCCAGTGCGTGCGCGGCCCACTTGGTGACCGAGTACAGGTTGCCAGGCGTGTTGCGCACCCCGGCGACCGAACCGATGATCACGATCCGGCCCTTGGACTCCCGCAGGTGTGGCAGGGTCTCCCGCACCAGCAGGGCCGGGCCCAGGACGTTGGTGAGGACCATGGCGCGCATGTCCTCGGGGGCGTGACTCTCCAGGTTGCCGGGCAGTGAGAAACCGGCATTGGCGATGACGTTGTCCAGTCGGCCCCACGCCTCCACCACGCGGCGCACGGCGGAGGCGACGTCGTGCGCGTCGCTGGTGTCGCCGGTGATCGTCAGCAGCCGCTCGCCCGCTGCGGCCGAAGCAGCGAAGGCGGCCAGCTTGTCCGCGTCACGTCCGGTGATGGCCACGCGGTGGCCCTGCTTGAGCAGGGCGCGGGCGGTGGCGGCGCCGATTCCGGTCGAGCCACCGGTGATCAGCGTGACGGGTTCCATGGGACGGCCTCCTCAGCGATGTGGTCATCGGGGCTCCGCCAGGGCCCCGGATGCGGATGAACACGAGGTGGCGCGTGAGGTCGACCGACTCCAGGTCGCCGGTTTCCCGAAACGCCTGCACTATACCCAGCGATCTTCCCGCTAAGCCGGTTCGCCATCGCTGACCGGTCATGATGCCGCACGAATGGGGCCGAACCCGCACTGGTGGTCCCCCTGTTGGGACCTGCGCGGCGCGCAGGTCCCAGGCTGCGCTCACGCTGTCGGTGTCAGCGGTGGCTGTGATCATGGCTCGCGTGTTCTTCGCGGAGTTTCGAGACGTTGTTCCCTCATCTGGCCGGTGTCGTGGTGGAGTTGGTCGAGCGGGCGGTGGCTGGAGTGGTCACGATGCATGCGCGGGCCCGCTCGGCGGGCTCGGACTGCCCGCGCTGCGGTAGTGCGTCGGTCCGGGTGCACGGCCGGTACATGCGACGGCTCGCGGACGCCGCGATCGGTGGGGCCAGAGTGGTGATCGAGCTGCTGGTGCGTCGGTTCAAGTGCCCGAACCCGGCGTGCCCGGCAGTGACGTTCGCCGAGCAGATCTCGGGACTGACGAGCCCGCATGCCCGCTACACGCCACTCGTGCGTGAGCAATCGACCTCGATCGCTCTCGCACTGGCCGGCCGCGCGGGGGCCCGCCTGGCCGGGGTGCTGGGCCTGCGTGTCGCCAAGGACACCTTGTTACGTCTGGTCCGCGCCGCGCCGGAAGAACCAGTCGGACAGATCCGCGTGCTCGGTGTCGACGATTTCGCGCTGCGGAAGGGCGACTCGTACGCCACGATCCTGGTGGACCTGGAGAGACGGCGCCCGGTGGACGTGCTGCCCGGGCGGGATGCCGAACCGCTGGCCGCATGGCTGAAGGAGCATCCCGAAGTGGAGATCATTTGCCGGGACCGTGCCGGGGCTTATGCCGAGGGCGCCCGCAACGGCGCCCCGCAGGCCCAGCAAGTCGCCGACGCCTGGTACTTGTGGCACAACCTCGGCGAGGCCGTCGAAAAGACCGTCTCCGCCCACCACGCCTGCGTCCGGACCGCGTTCGAGAACATCGAACCGGCCGCCCCGCCAATCAGCGACGAGATCTGGCTGACCCCACTGCCGCCGGCACCGGCGGCCGGGATGCTCGATGTCTGCGGACGAGAGCGCCGCCTGGTGACCCGGACCAGGGAACGCTACACCGCTGTGCAGCAGCTCCTGGAGGCCGGCAGCACGCTGGGGGACATCTGCCGGACACTGCAGCTGGACCGGTCCACCGTGCGCCGCTTCGCTCGCGCCAGCAGCATCGACTAACTGCTGGTCAAAGCGACGAACCGGTCCACCATCCTGGACGAGTACAAGTCCCACCTCCACCAGCGGTGGAACGAAGGCTGTCACAACGGTGCCCAGCTCCACCAGGAGATCGTCGCCCTGGGCTTCGCCGGAAGCATCCAGACCGTCCAGCGTTACCTCCGCCCCTTCAAGGCCGCCACCGCCGCGCCGCCCGCGCGCCGACCGCCTCCGCCGCCCCGACGTATCGTCCGATGGATCATGACCGATCCCGGCGACCTGACCGCCGATGGTGCCGCCGACCTCAAGGAAATCCGGGCCAGCTGCCCCGAGCTCGACGCCGTCACCCGCCGCGTCCGCGACTTCGCCGCCATGATGCGCGACCTGCGGGGTGACCAGCTGCCCGCCTGGATGGAGCGCGCCCTCTCCGACGCCCTGCCCGCCCTGCACTCCTGGTCAACGGACTGAGCCGCGACATCGACGCCGTCACCGCCGGGCTCTCCACCCCCTGGAGCTCCGGCCAGGTCGAAGGGCAGGTCACAAGGACGAAACTACTCAAAAGGCAAGGATTTGGACGAGCCAACCTCGACTTCCTCCGCAAGCGCGTACTCCTCACGCCCTGACCCAACAACGTCACAAGATCAGCGCCAGAGCCCTCAAAGCCGCATGATCCTCGCAAGATCAATACGCCGCTGCACTAGCCGCCAGCGGACTCACGCCGTGATCCCCACCGGATCGGCGAAGAGCCGGTAATCCGCACGGGATCAACGGCCTGACAACCGACGACGGGGTCGTCAGGCCCGCTACGCTGCCACGGGAGTTCGTTAGCGTCTACCGACGCCACGGCCTTATCGATCTCGTCACGAGACGTTCACGCTCTGGAACAAGGGCCCCGGGCTTCGTATCAGGTTCGCACGACGTCGTCTGACGTTGTGTACGCGCGAAGATGCTCGACCGCGGCATACAGCGCGTCACGCAATGGCGCTACGTCGCGGGCGATCTGCGCGAGCAGGCTGCCTCCCTGGTAGGCGGCGATCAGCATGTGCGCGAGTCGCGCCGGATCCGCCGACGCGTCGAGTCGTCCGTCATATTGCATCCGCTCGAGTCCCGCTCGGAAGATGTCCCGCCATTCGGCGAAGACACGGGTGAGGTCGTCGCGGACATCCAGATCGGTCTTGACGATCTCGCTCGCGAGGGATCCGAGGCTGCAGCCGTTCTCGAACGGGCGACCGGAGACGACGAAGAAGTCCGCCCACTCCTGGTACGCCTCGATCGTGTCGAAGCCGGCGAACCGTTCGCTTCGGTGGAAGCCGAGCACGCTCTCGGCCTGCCAGTCGATGACGGCGCGCACCAGGCTCTCCTTGTTCGCGAAGTAGTGGCTCAGCTGCGAGCCGCTGACCCCCGCTGCTCTTCGCACCAGCTCGTTGTTCGTCGCGTGGACCCCCCGCGTGTAGATCAAGTCCGCAGCGTGCTCGAGGATGCGACCCCGCGTCGCCAGCCCCTTGCCCGTGCGCCCGCGGAGATCACGCGATCCATCGTTCATCTGCATGTCACCACCCTATCCCGCGGATTGGGCTCAGCGGCCCAACACGAACACGAATTGGGCTTGACAGCCCAATCCGCGTCGCGTTTACTGCGAGTGGGCCAAACAGCCCAGACTGAACCGACCCGAGGACCGCCACCATGTCTCGTCTCCGCATGCCCGAGCTCACCGACATCGACGCCAAGACGCAGGGCACGCTCGACGCCATCGCCAAGCAGTTCGGCTTCGCTCCGGGCATGTTCACCACGCTCGCCGCCAACCCGACCGTCCTTGAGATCGTGATGGGCCTGCAGGGCAGCATCGCGAAGCTCCTCGACGCGAAGACCCGCCACACGATCGCGCTGGCCACGTCCCACTCCAACGACTGCGACTACTGCTCGGCGCTGCACGGATACATCTCCGCGAACCTCGGAGGCATGTCCACCGAGGAGATCGAGCTGGCCCGCACCGGCGGCTCCACCGATCCCAAGCTTGCGGCCGTCGCCCGCTTCTCCCAGCAGGTGATCGAAACCCGCGGTCAGGTGGGCGACGAGGACATCGCCGCGGTCCGCGAGGCCGGGTACACGGATCCCGAGATCCAGGCGATCGTCACGGTCGTGGTCGTCACGCTGCTCACGAACTACCTCAACAACGTCAACGACACCGTCGTCGACATCCCCGGTGCGGGCGCGTAACCAGCGACGTCGAAACCGCGTCGACCGGCACGGAGGTCGCCCCGATGAGAGCGACGTTCACCACGTACCGACGTGACTCCGACGCCCGGAAACCACCTCCTGACCCGATCTCTCCGAACAAGGAACGAAAACCAAACATGGATCTCAACAATCTGATCACCAAGCACCTCACCCGCTACTTCGACCCGAACAAGAAGATCCCGGAGGAGACCTTCCAGCTCCTGCTGCGCTACCTACGCAGCTCGCCGACGACGATCAACATCCAGCCCAACCACTTCCATGTGCTGGAGACGCAGGCCGGCAAGGACAAGCTTGCGGACGCTCTCGTCGGCCGCTTCGAGGACAACGCGGAGAAGGTGCGGAACGCGTCGCACGCGATCGTGTTCACGACCCGCAAGACGATTCCCGACGAGCACTTGCAGGAGATCTTCGCGAAGGAGCGCGCGGACGGTCGCTTCGCGGACCTGGAGACCCAGGCGGGATGGGAGGCTGGAGCGTCCGGCTTCGTGAAGATCCAGTCGGAGAACTATGGCGGCGACGTGCTCCACTGGCTGGAGAAGAACACGTACCTCGTGGTCGGCGCGACCATGATGGCCGCCGCTTCTCTCGGAGTCGACGCCACCCCGCTGGAAGGGTTCGACCGCGCGACGATCGACGAAGCGTTCGGCCTCACCGACACCGACTTCACCACGACGCTGCTCGTCGTGCTCGGGTACCCGGACGAGACGCGCGTCTCTCGCCAGCCGGTCTCGCGCTTCGACGCCGAGAAGATCTTCACCCACATGTGACGAACTGAGCGGGTGCGCGATCGGCGCGCCTGGCTCGGTTCTGGGGGACTCGACTGTCCGGCGCCCGCACCTCGGCCCGACGGACGCCGGGCAGTCGACCTCCACCGACCTCGAGGAGGCCAAGATGGACGCAGACAGGACAGTTCAGAACCGCGCGGCCGCGCGCGCGGCAGAGCTCCCGGGTTCAGAGCACACGCACCAGTTCACCGGCGACTGGGAGGTGTGGAAAGTCGGCGGCAAGGTGTTCATGCTGCAGACATCGATGCCTGGGGAGCCGGTCGTGATCCTCAAGGCCGATCCCTCACATGCGGAGACGCTCCGCGCGTCGCACACGAGCATCTCTCGCGGCTACCACATGAATAAGAAGCACTGGATCACCGTCAGACCTGGTGCGGATATCGGGCAGGCGTTGGTGGACGACCTCGTGACCGAGTCGTACCTGCTCGTCGTCGCGGGCCTTCCCAGACAGAACCGCCCGGTCGCCCCCGACACTTTCAGCTTTCTGCCGTCCGCCGACTGACCGACGCGGCGCCAGACAAACAAAACCGGCTCTTCGCCGATCCGGTGGGGATCACGGCGTGAGTCCGCTGGCGGCTAGTAGTGCTTCGCTACGTTGGGTGATCTCGCCTGGTTACGGGCATCTTCGTGGCATGAGGCTGGGGGAAGTGGAACGGCTCCGGGGCGAGTTATCGGAGTTCGTTGCCGATGTGTTTGGTTCGCTGCCGCGGCGGGATCAGCGGCGGTGGGGTGCGTGTTATCTGCGGGGCTTGATGCTGGATGGTCGTCGTAAGTCGATCCAGCCGATGGCCGAGAGGCTGCCGGACGGGAACATGCAGGCTCTGCAGCAGTTCGTGAACCAGTCGCCGTGGGATCCGCTGCCGGTCAGGCGGCGTATCGCCGAGCGGCTGGCCGAGGTGATCAGGCCTGAGGTGTGGGTGGTCGACGACGTGTCGTTCCCCAAGTGCGGCACGGCGTCGGTCGGGGTGGCCCGGCAGTACTGCGGGGCTTTGGGCAAGCGGGCGAACTGCCAGGTCGCGGTCAGCGTGCACGCGGCCACCGACACCGCGTCCTGCCCGCTGAACTGGGAGTTGTATCTGCCGCGTGAGTGGACGGATGCGCCGGGCCGATGCCGTAGGGCAGGAGTGCCGGACGACGTCGTTCACCAGGAAAAGTGGCGCCTGGCGCTCGGTCTGCTCGACACGCTCGGCGAGTGGCGGCTGAAGGCGCCAGTCGTGGTCGCCGATGCCGGCTACGGCGTCAGCACCCCCTTCCGGCTCGGTCTCGAACAGCGGGGGCTGTCTTATGTCATGGCGCTGACCGGAAAAGAAGTCGTCCACCCGGAGGATGTCGAACCGCACCAGCCGGCTTACGGCGGGCTCGGGCCGCCCACCCTTCCCCGCTACCGCACCCCACCGCGAGCCGTCTCGGTCCTCGTCGCGGAGGCCGACGCGGACCGCTTCACCGAAGTGACCTGGCGGCGGGGCAGCAAAGGGGCGTTGACCTCACGGTTCGCGGTGCTGACAGTGCGGCCCGCAGGCAAACAGCCCCTCGCCGCAGCCCAGGAAGCGGGCGGCGGCCGCAACCGGTGGAACGGTGTCTTGCCCACCCGGACGCTCATGGTGGAGTGGCCGAACGGCCAGGACGCTCCGTCGGACTACTGGATATCGAACCTGCCCGCCACCACCCCGGTCACTGACCTGGTGCGGTGGGCGAAAATGCGCTGGCGGATCGAGCACGACTACCGCGAGCTCAAGCGCGGTCTGGGCCTGGACCACTTCGAAGGCCGCACCTGGCGGGGCTGGCACCACCACGTCACCCTTGTCACCGCCGCCCAGGCCTTCCTCACCCTGCGGCGGCTCGACCCAAAAGCCCAGATGCCGGCCTGAGCCTCTACCAGGTCCTCGATGTCGCAGGACCTGTTGAGGTGCTGGACCGGCACCTGCACCACCTGCGGCCGACCCCTGCCGACCAGCAGAACCAGAGCCAGAACCTAACGAAGCACTACTAGGAAGTGTCGTTCGCTATTCCCCATGCCCGGCACCGGCCGAAATCACCCGAGCTCGCGTTCGGCGGACACCAATCAAGATCGAAAAGACAACAGCTTCTTACCGTTGACTTGATTCCTGGCGGGCCGCTGCGACCTCCGGGCTGACAGCCTCCAGGCGCGGTGTGACGGCCTTGCGCTCCTGGGTGTGCGCGTAGGCCATCAGGCCGAACAGGACCGCGAGCAGCACGGCCGAGGAGCCCGCGGTGCCGAGGTTCAGTCCGCCCTTGGCGACCGGCTTGGTGAGGAAGTCGCCGGCGGTGGCGCCGAGGGGGCGGGTGAGGACGAAGGCGATCCAGAACAGGAGGACGTTCGGGACGGCGGGCGCCTTCATCAGGACGATCAGCACGACCAGCACGCTGGACACCAGCGCCGCACCGCCCAGGTAGCCGAGTCCGGAGCTGTCGGACAGGAAGTCACCCATGGAGGTACCGAGGGTGTTGGAGACGAGGATCGCCGCCCAGAACAGGGCCTCGCCCTTGAAGGTGACGATGTCGCGGATCTGGAACGTCATCCCGCTGATCCTCCAGGCGAGGAAGATCGCCAGGAGGATGGAGACGAGGATCGCGGCTCCCTCCGGGTAGCCGAGGCCGAGGCCTTGCGGGCCCCAGCCGAGCGAAGAGGCGCCGCCCGAGAGGTACTTGTCGCTGGCGTCGCGGTTCATGAAGTCAGACATCGTCGTGCCGGCCATGCTGGTCGACAGGATCACGGTCCAGTAGAAGAACGGGTTGTACCGCGAGGACCGCAGCTGCACGACCAGCGTCACCACGAAGATCAGGAACAGGGCGATCGTGGTGAGGAAATAGCCGATTTTGAGCGTCTGGGAGAACAGGTCGCCCGCCGTCTCGCCCAGGGTCGTCGCGGCGATCTTCATGATCCAGAACGCCAGCGTGACCTCGGGCAGCTTCTTCATCACAGACTTCGTCGACGTCAAAAGGGTGCTCCTGTGCTTGTGGGGGGTTGGATCTCCGTTCGACCCTGACAAGGTCAACCTGAAGGCATTCTGGACGTGCGTAGTCAAAGGATCTTGCGTCAGCGCGCCGCTGTGCTTCTCCTGTCAACCTCTGCATCGTCCGCACCTCGCGTAGCAGCCGCCGCTCCAGCTCGAAACACTCACGCCGGAAGCGGCGGAGGCCAAGGATCGTCAGGGCGCCGGAAGGCCTCCGGTTCTACGACTTACGGCGGTCGGGCTCGCCGCGTTCACGGCGGCGGGTGGCTGGCGCTCGCTCACGCAGACACTCCAGCGCGGCCGGGCTCTCTGGTCAGCACTGATAGTGCCGTGGCTCCACATGTTCCGGTGACGACAGATACGACACCACGTCACATACCGCCCTCTCAGGCCGACCAGACGGTAGTTGACGGCTTCACCTCACGGCGTACTCTCGTACAAACCCGCCGTCAACAAACCACCGCTAGGAGCGGCTCTCCAGGCGGTAGCCGTGTCCTCTCAGGGTGGTGATGCGGGGCAGACGACAGGGACGGCCGGTTGCTTCGGCGGCTGCAGCGAGGCGGTGGCGCAGGCTGGCCATGGTGACGTCGAGGGTTTTGGTGGAGCCGAACCAGTTCTCGTCCCAGACCTCGGCCATGAGGGCTTCCCGTGATACGGCTTCCCCGGCGTGCCGCCGAGGAGGACGAGGAGTTCGAACTCCTTGGGGCGCAATTGGACCTCTTCGCCGTGGAGGCTGCAGTGCCGCGCCGTGGTGTCGACCACGAGGTCACCGAGCCGGAGCAACTCCTGAGGGGCGGGGGTGATGGTGTGGCGGCGCGGGTGGGCGCGCAGCCGGGCCAGCAGGACGGTGAGGCTGAAGGGCTTGACGAGGTAGTCGTCGGCCCCGGCGTCCAGACCGGCAATCACGTCGATGTCGTCGGTGCGGGCGGTGAGGATGATGACGAGCAGGTCGGGGCAGCGGGTGCGCAGGGTGCGGGCCACGTCGAGGCCGTCCATGTCGGGCAGGCCGAGGTCCAGGAGGAGGGCGTCGTAGGGGGTGCGGGCGGCTTCGGCAGGCCGCTTGCGCCGGTGCGGCTCCACGTGGGCGCGTAGCCGTTGCTGTGCAGGCCGGTTTCCAGGTGGCGGCCGATGGTGTCGTCGTCCTCGATGACCAGGACGCGAATGCGGCTGCGGTCCGGTACGGCGGGGGTGCGCATGGTCGACAGCGTAGGAGGGCGCGCGGGGATCGGCTTGGTCAGCGGCGGTGGAGTGTTCACAGGTCACGCAGCTCCTCCACGGGCGGGCGCTTCGCGCGCCGGATGCCGTTCAGCGCGGCTGCCATGACGGCGATCAGTGCGGCGAGCGCGGTGAGCGCCAGGTAGGAGCCGGGGACCGACAGGCTTGCGGGGGGTGGGTCGAAGACGCCCGTCAGTACCTTGACCAGCATTTCGGACAGGGCCCAGCCGATGAGGGCGCCTCCGGCCAGGCCACCGACGGCCAGGAGGAGGGCTTCATCTCGAAGAGATCGCGGGGAAGCAGTGCGTCGGCCCGGCTGTGGAGGAAGCCGGCCCAGGTCGTGTTCTGTCGTTCGGGTGCGGGCGGGATGCCGTACTCGCGGAGGATCTCCAAGACGGTGGAGGCGGCGACCTTTATGCCGAGAGCCGCGAGTTCGCCGTGGATCCGGCGTTATCCCCATGAGGGATTCTCCGGGGCGAGGCGCAGGATGAGAATGCGGATCGAGTGGACGGTGGACGGGCGGCCGCGGCGCTTGGGCACGCAGGTTGCAGCATGGCGTCGCTTGAGAAGGTCACGGTGCCATCGCAGGATCGTGTCTGGACGTATCAGCAGCAGGAGGTGCCGCAGCTTGTCCATCGGGAGGTGGTGGAACAGGCCGGCTCGGTCGGCGGCGGGGAACGTGGGCTTGGCGACCTGGCGCTGCAGGACCAGCAGCTGGTGGCGCAGCACCAGGATCTCGATGTCCTTGTCGCGGTCGCTCATAGGCAGAAGGCGCAGGAGTGCCAGGGTGTTGGGCGCGGCGAGATAGGCCAAGCGCAGCAGCACGAAAGATTCATGATGGTGTACGCGCCTGTGCACGTGAGGAGACCGGGGTGGGCCGGGGCACGGCCGGAGCTCGGCGGTCAAGGCCGCGACCTGGGCGGATGATTTATCGGCACCCGCAGACCTCGCGGCCAGCGAGGGACGCGCTGGTGAGGTTGGTGGCCAGGAGCCGCTGCCAGTCCTCGTCGGTGAAGTCGAGGAGAGGAGCGCGGTGTTGGACGCCGGTGTTGTTCACGAGGATGTTGATTGGCTCGGCTTCGTCCTCGATCCGCGCGGCGCCCGCGGTGAGCCGCATGGACAACATTCTCGGCAGGCGCAGGCGCAGGCGCAGGCGCAGGCGCAGGCGCAGGCGCAGGCGCAGGGACAGGCGCAGGTGCGGTCCGGCCGATGCTCATGCGCAGGGCGGCTCGCACCTGTATGAAGCCGTCCGCTTTCGCTCATGGGGCCGCTGGTCGTCGGCGACGGGTGGTTCGGCACTCCGGCACAGCCGAGTCGATCACAACGTGCCGGCTCCGGGAATCAAAGGCGGTTGCTGGAGGCTGTGAACACATGTGAAGAAGATAGGTTTCCTCTCGTTCGGCCACTGGTCGCCGAGTGCACACTCCAAGACCCGGTCCGCCGCCGACTTCCTGCACCAGTCCATCGATCTGGCGGTCGCGGCCGAGGAGCTCGGCGTGGACGGTGCGTACTTCCGCGTGCACCACTTCGCGCAGCAGGCGGCCAGCCCGTTCCCGCTGCTGTCGGCCATCGGGGCCCGGACCTCGAAGATCGAGATCGGCACCGGCGTGATCGACATGCGTTATGAGAACCCGCTGTACATGGCCGAGGACGCCGGTGCTGCCGACATCATCTCCGGCGGCCGACTGCAGCTCGGCATCAGCCGCGGATCACCGGAACAGGTGATCGACGGCTGGCGTTACTTCGGTTACACCCCCGCCGAGGGGGAGACCGGCACGGACATGGCCCGCCGGCACACCGAGGCCTTCCTTGAGGTGCTTGAGGGCAGGGGCTTCGCGCAGCCGAACCCACGCCCGATGTTCCCCAACCCGCCGGGGCTGCTGCGCATCGAGCCGCACTCGGAGGGGCTGCGCGAGCGGATCTGGTGGGGCTCCGGGTCGAACGCGACGGCCGTCTGGGCCGCGAAGCTCGGGATGAACCTGCAGAGTTCCACGCTGAAGGACGATGAGACGGGAGAACCGTTGCATGTCCAGCAGCGCAAGCAGATCGAGGCGTACCGCGAGGCGTACGAGGAGGCAGGGCACGCGCGAGAGCCACGGGTGTCGGTCAGCCGTAGCATCTTCGCCCTGACCAACGACCTGGACCGGGCCTACTTCGGCCGCGACCGCAACTCGCGAGACCAGGTCGGCATGATCGACGACACGACCAGGGCGATCTTCGGACGCTCGTACGCCGCCGAGCCGGACGTGCTGGTGAAGCAGCTCCGGGAGGACGAGGCCATCGAGGCCGCGGACACCCTGCTGCTGACCATCCCGAACCAGCTCGGGGTCGACTACAACGTCCACGTGATGGAGAGCATCCTCACCCACGTGGGACCGGAGCTCGGCTGGCGCTGAGTATCGTCTCCCGGCCTGCGCCCGATGCGGGCCGGGCCGCCGCTGTCGTCGTCACGACCCGGCGCGGCAGGTCGAGGTCCTCGTCACCGTATCGGGGCCTGAGGAGTTGACGGCCTGGCTCATGGAGCACGCCGAGGCGTCGGCGGCACAGCGCGCCTCGTGGCCGCCAGACACATACCGGGCCCTCCTGGGCATGGACACCCGCGCCGCCCCTGGGTTCGATCGGAGACGTGCCATCGGCGAGGTGCGGTCTCTGCTCGCCGAGCGCGGCTGCACCGTCAGTCCCGGTGTGCGTCCAGGAGCCAGCGGGCGTAGGTGGTCACTTCGGGGTCGATGTCGCATGTCGTGACCTGCCCTTAGGCGCCGGTGAGGTTCTTGAGCAGGGCTGCGTTGTAGCCCGTTCCGGCATCCGGCACCGACCTCGAAGACGCTGTCACTTTCCCGGACCGCGAAGTGGACCAGCATGAAGTAAACGACGTCGAGCTGGGAGGCACAGCTCAGCGGGAGTGCGTCCTCGTCGGGGTTCTCCTTGATCGTCACGCTCCTGTTGGCGTATGCCTCATCGAGGGGCGCCTTGGGAAGGAAGGCATGGCGGGGTACGGCCCGCATGGCGTCTTCGACGCGTGCGTCGCGGAGGCCGTAGACATCCTCCTTCAGGATGGGGATTCGACCAGGCGGTTGCGCAGTGGGTCGGCGGTGGTGTCAGTGGTGGGGTTCATTGTGTCCTTCCCGAATGTGCCCCACCGCGCGTGGGGCAGGGGCTGATCGTGCTTGTTTTGTTCTGGTTCGAGGGTGTGTGCGCGCCGTTATCCCGCCAGGAGCAGGCAGCGGTCCCAGGGGACGGGCGTTGCTGCTTTGGCGGGGTCGGCGCGGCGGGCCAGGTGGACGCCGGCTGTGCCTTCCATGAGGCTTGCGCCGTCCGGCAGCCCGCGGTGGTCCAGGTGCTCGTTCAAACGGGCCCGCAGGCCGGGCAGGTGCGACGCGAGTTCGTCGTCCACGGCGTCGCCGGCGGACCGAGAGGCGGTCTGTATGAGCCCTGCCCAGCCGTGGCAGAGGGAGGGGGCGGCGAGCTGGGCGAGTCGTTGATCGTCGGCAAGGCATCCGGCCAGGGCCTGTTCCGCCAGGCGCTGCCGGTCGTGGTCGCCGAGGGCGAGGCCGGCGAGCTGCTGGGCACGTGCGATCAACCCGATGGCCGCCGCGCCCTGCGACATGGCATTGCACATCGGGATGACCTCGCGGCCGGCCCAGCCCCGAAAGGGCGACCGCGGCCGGCAGATCGCCCTGCGGTTGACCGGCCCGCCCGCGCCGTCGCCGCCGACGTTCAGCGCCACGCGCGGTTGCTCCGCGCCATCTGGGCTTCTTACCAGAGCGGTTTATGGTGCGTCGCCATGACTCGCACACGGCTCTACCGCAATGGCTCCCTGGTCCTGGAGGACTTTCCGCCCGGTGACATTTCGGAATACGTGAACGATCCGGATGTGGCGGTCTGGCTCGACCTGTGTGATCCGTGCTCCGACGATTTCGCCATGATCAGCGAGGAGTTCGGCCTGCATGAGCTCGCGGTGGAGGACGCACGTCACGAGCATCAGCGGCCAAAGCTTGATCGCTACCGCACCCATGCCTTCCTCAGTGCCTATGCCATCAGCGCGGATGAGACCAGTGGGCAGCTGACCGCAAGTGAATTGTCCGTTTTTATAACGCATACGGCGTTGATTACCATCCGCCCTGACCACAAGTTCGACATCGAGAAGGTCGTCGAACGCTGGGACAACAACAACGATCTCGCCAAGTACGGAGTGGGATTCCTGCTGCATGGACTGCTGGACCACATAGTCGACGGGCATTTCGCCGCTGTGCAGGACCTCGACGACCGTATCGAAGCAGTGGAGGATCTGCTCTTCGACGAGGGGCGCGAGCAGATGGACTCCGTCCAGCGGGACTCCTACGCGCTGCGCAAGAACCTCACCAAGCTGCGCCGCGTGGTATTGCCCATGCGGGAGGTCGTCAATAGCCTCCTCCGGCGCGACCTGCATATCGTTGCCGAGCCCTTGCTCCCCTATTACCAGAAACGTGTACGACCACGTCCTCAGGGCCACCGAGTGGACCGAGTCACTGCGGGACATGATCACGTCCATCATGGAGACCAATCTGACCGTTCAGGGCAATCGCATGAACCTGATCATGAAGAAGGTCACCAGCTGGGCGTCGATCGTGGCCGTGCCCACGGCGGTCACCGGTTTCTACGGACAGAATGTTCCGTATCGGGGTGTCAACACCCACGCCGGCTTCCTCACTTCCACCGGCGTCATGGTCATCGCGTCTGCGCTGCTCTACCGGGTCTTCAAGCGCAAAGACTGGATCTGACCTCTTGCCGCAGTGAAGGCCCTGTCCCCGAGTCGCGGACACCTGCCGGAACTGCGCTGGACCTTCGGCTACCCCCTGGTCCTCGGCGTCATCGCGACCGCCTGTTTCCTGCTCCACCGCAGCTTCAAACGCAACGGCTGGCTATGAGCGAGCAGACGCCTTCCGACAGCGGTCGGCGTATGGCATCGCGGTACGCGTGAGGGCCCGCGGGTACTCGGTCGGAGTGACTGGAGTCACTGGAGGTGTGACCTCCTTCCTGTCTCTGCCGGGCCGGATGCTGGGTCTGACCGCCCACTGCCCTGGCACCCGAGGTCGTCGAGACCATGACCCGTGCCGGGGCCGGCGGCGTCGAGGCGCTGGGCAGATCGGCCGTTCACACCGCCGTGACCGTGGGGCCGGCGGCGGTCAGGACGGTCGGCGGACTGACGGCTGGAGTGACCAGGGCAGGTCTGCGAGCTGCCGGAGGGACCACGCGCGTCGCGGTGTCGGCCGCACGGCAAGGGACCTCGACGGCCGCGGCGATATCCGGGCGGATGGTAAACGCGGGACGTACTTTGCTCGTGAACCGGTCGGTTTCCAGGCGCAAGCCATCGTGGACTGCTTCAAGCGGATGTGTTGGGCCGCCCCGTCTACGGCGAGGTGGACATGTGCGGGGAGCGGAGCACGAGCAGGGTGATCTCGCTGGGGGCGAAGACGCGGAACGGCGGGCCCCAGAAGCCGGTGCCGCGGCTGGTGTAGAGGAGGGTGCGGGGGCCGTGGTGGCTGAGGCCGGCGAGGGCGGGCTGGTCGATGCGGACGAGGTGGTGGAAGGGCCAGATCTGGCCGCCGTGGGTGTGGCCGGAGAGTTGGAGGTCGATGCCGGCGGCTGCCGCCTGGTCGACGAACTTGGGCTGGTGTGCCAGGAGAAGGACGGGCAGGTCGGGGTCGGCGCCGTTCAGGGCTCCGGCGAGGTGGGCGCGGTGGCCTGCCAGGCCGGAGGACTCGGCGGTGACGTCGTCCACGCCGGCGACCACGAGGGTGTCGCCTCCGCGTTCGAGCAGCAGATGGCGGTTGCGCAGCGGCTCCCAGCCCAGCTCGTCCATCAGGTCGACCCAGCCTTGGGCCTCGCTGTAGTACTCGTGGTTGCCGGTGACGTATACACGGGCCCGGGTGGCCCGCACGGTTCCGAGTGGTTCGGCCTGGGCGCGGCGGCGTTCGGCCGTGCCGTCCGCGATGTCGCCGGTGTGGCAGACCAGGTCGGCTTCCAGAGTGTTCACCGTCTCACACACCCGCGCCGACCAGCGGGCGCGATCGAGTGGGCCGTAGTGCGTGTCGGTGATCAGGACGACCCGGATGCCGTCCAACCCGGCACCCAGTCGAGGGAGTTGCACGTCGAGTCGGCGCACGCGCGGCACGCGGCGGGCCTCGGCGTACCCCCAGGCGAGCAGTACGGCGGTCACGCCGAGGACGGCCCAAGTTACGATGCGGGCCCGGTCCTGACTCTCCCCGACGCCGGCCACGGTCAGAGCGAGCCGCAACAGGACGCCGATCAGAACGGACCAGGTGAACAGGACCCAACTGGTGCCCAGCAGGGTGTCACCGACGATGGCCGCCCGGTCCTGCTGGCGCTGGCCGTGGCCGCGCAGCATCGCGAGCGGCATACATATGAGGCCGAGGGCGAACACGGCGGTGCCGACCAGCGTGACGGGCAGCGGCCAGTGCTGGCCGGTGTACAGGAGCACCCCGCAGGGCACGGCCCACAGCAGAACGGGGGCGATCAGCGGGATGTAGCGCATCAGGCGGTGCAGTCGGCTCTGCCGCGGCGCTTGCGCTTCCCCCTCGGCGGGCCGGGTGCTGCTGGTGTCGGTCACGCTTCCCCTCCCTGACCGGGCTTGCCGTCTCGCGCACTGTATCCGGTCGCCCTCGGGCCGGCCGGACCGGTGTTCATGGGCGCGGGCCTCGGGGCGAAGGGGGCGAGCGCGGTGGCGACGGCGGAGTACCTGAGCGCCGCGGACCATTCGGAAACGTCGTTCAACCGAACGGTCGAATGCCGGCGTACGTCCCGGCTGCAGACCTACGCCGGCGGCGGGGCGGCAGTGGTGCGGCGTGGGACCAGAGTGAGGGAGAGCTTGACCTGGACCGACGGCTTGCCGCGGTCCGCGATCCGCTCCGGCAGCAGCCGGGCGGCGTTCCTGCCGATCTCACCGCCCGCCTGGTCCACGCTGGTCAGAGAGATGGGGCCGAGCGCGGCGAAGGACGTGTTGTCGTATCCCGCCACCGAAAGGTCGCCGGGTACCGACAGCCCGGCCTCGGCCACCGCCTCCAGTACACCCATGGCGACGATGTCCGCTCCCGCGAACACCGCCGTGGGTAGGGTGCCCTGTTCGCGGGGTCGACGAGGTCGGTGCGCTGCCGTCCGCCCATCATGCTCCCGGCCTTTCACGAGGAGCTGTGCTGGGCGGGAGGTACGGTCACGCCGCGGCCTTGAGGGGGCGCGCCCGCCCCAGCGGACGCCTCTCTCGCATCGGACGCGGACGCGTTCCTTGCGCTCGGCGGCCAGGACGTCCCGGTGGCGGGCGTTGGCGTTGCGCCAGCGCAGGTAGGCGTGTAAGGCCCGGTCGCTGCAGTTCAACCCCGCCTGGCGGCCGACTCGTCGGTCTCGCACCTTCCGTGATGTGTCTCACCTTGAGCTCGCCCGGAGTCTTTTGCCCGGTCAGCGCAGTGAGCCCGGCGTGTGGCAGGAATGGTCAACAGCCCGTCATTGTGGACGGTCCTCCGCTGGGAACAGGCTGTCACCATGAGACAACGACGTGTTGTTATCGTGGTCTACCCCGGTGCCCAGACCCTGGACATCAGCGGACCGCTCGAAGTCTTCGACACGGTGAACCGACTGATGACCGAGCAGGCAAGCGCCTACCGTCTGCAGTGCGTTTCCCCTGATTTTCCGTCAGTGGCCACCTCTGCGGGCCTCGTCGTGCAGACCGACCCCCTGGACGCTGCGGAGGGGGCGATCGACACCCTCATCGTGCCCGGTGGACCGGGCCTCAAAGAGACTTTGACGGATACGTCCCTCGTCACGTGGATCAGGCGCGCCGCGGCACGGTCCCGACGCGTGGCCTCCGTGTGCGGCGGGGCCTTCCTGCTGGCGGAGGCCGGTCTCCTCGACGGACGACGGGCCACCACACACTGGGCCTTCGGGGAGCAGATGGCGCGTCGCTACCCCGAAGTGACGGTTGATCCCGAGCCGATCTACGTCCGGGACGGCCCCTACATCACCTCGGCGGGCGTCTCCACCGGTATCGACATGGCCCTGGCCCTGGTGGAGGACGACCTGGGAGCGGCGTGCGCCCTGGAGGCGGCGAAGTACCTGGTGCTGTACTTCAAACGGCCCGGTGGCCAGACGCAGTTCAGCATGGTCCTTGACACACAGCTGACCGATCAGGAGCCGATCCGGTCCCTACAGGACTGGATCCAGGAGAACCTCCATCGCACGCTGCCGGTGTCCGAACTCGCCGAACGCGCGAATATGAGTCCACGTCACTTCGCCCGTGTCTTCGCGCAGGCTGTGGGGATGACACCGGGTCAGTACGTGCGGCGATTACGTATCGCCCGGGCCCGTCAACTCCTGGAGGCGACCGATCTCTCGGTGCGCCAGATCTCGAGCCGCTGCGGATTCACCGCAATCGAGACGTTCCTGCGCGCATTCGCCGCCGTCGTCGGTCTCACCCCCGCACAGTATCGGCACCACTTCCAGTTGCGGACGCACTCCGGCCCGACCGTCGAGCCTGCATGGGCGGAACGGAGGTCGGCATGACCTGCCGGATGCGTCTCGTGGACTACGTCGCGGGCGAACTGGAGCGGATCGGCGTCCGGTATGTGTTCGGCGTGGGTGGAGCCAACATCGAGGACCTGTACGAAGCGGTGCACCGTGCCCCCGGCCGCATCCGCGGTGTCGTGGCCAAACACGAGTTCTCCGCGGTCACCATGGCGGACGGGTATGCCCGGACCACCGCGCGCCTCGGCGTCGTCGCAGCCACGTCAGGGGGCGGTGCGATGAACCTGGTTCCGGGACTGGCGGAGGCCCACGCCTCGCGCATTCCGGTACTGGCCCTGGTGGGACAGCCGCCCACCTTTCAGGAGGGCCGGGGCGCCTTCCAGGACTCCAGCGGCAAGGCGGGCTCCTTCGACGCCCTGGACGTCTTCGCGCCCGTCTCACGCTTCTGCGCCCGGGTGACCGAACCCGACGAGATCCCCGGGCTGCTGGCCCGCGCGATCACCGTGGCGCAGACCGAGCCCCGGGGCCCCGCAGTGCTGCTCCTGCCCAAGGACGCCCAGCAGGGACACCTCGAGGTCCCGGCGGTCACGGGATCCGCGGTACCCGCGAACACCGGAGCATCCGCGAGTGCCGCGCGAACCTCTGGAAAACGCACGGCGGCGCACACACCCCTCGCGGTGAGAGGAGCGGGCAGGGCGGCGCAGCGGGCAGTGGCGCCTCACGCGCTCGCCGGCCCGCAGCCGGATCCCGCCTGCCTGGGCGAGGCGGTCGGCGTGCTGGAGGAAGCCTCCCACGTCATGGTGATCGCCGGGGAAGGCGCGGCCGGGACGAGGGCGCGTGAGGAACTGGCCGGCCTGGTGCGGCACCTGGGCGCCTGCGTTGCTGTGTCCCCGGACGCCAAAGACGTCTACGACAACCGCAGTCCCCGCTTCGTGGGCGTGGCGGGGGTCATGGGCCATCCCGAGGTCGGGGACTGCTTGCGCCGCGCCGACGTCTGCCTGCTGGTGGGTACCCGCCTGCCCGTCCTGGCTCGGGGAGGACTGGAGTCGCTGCTCACCGGGATGCCCGTGGTCTGCGTCGATCCGGAGCCGCCCTTCGTTCCGGGAATCCCCCTGCGCGGGCCGGTGGCCGACACTCTGCGGACGCTTCAGCGCCGCCTGTCACCGCGGCCACCGGCCTGCGCAGCCCATCACCCGCCGTCCCTCCTGCGCCCTGCTCGGGATTCCGGTCCGACCCCCGGCTATACCTCGGTGATCGGCGCGATCGCCGAGGCGCTGCCACGGGACGCCCATGTCTTCGTGGACGCCGGCAACGTGGGGGCCGCCGCCATCCA
Source organism: Streptomyces sp. NPDC107546 (assembly GCF_055639175.1). Lineage (NCBI taxonomy): Bacteria > Bacillati > Actinomycetota > Actinomycetes > Kitasatosporales > Streptomycetaceae > Streptomyces > Streptomyces sp. NPDC107546. Next base: position 26,572 of record NZ_JBVKBA010000044.1, read on the forward strand.
CGCTCTGCCGGCCCCCCGTGACGGACGCTTCGTCGTGGCGGTGGGCATGGGAGGCATGGGCTACACCTTCGGCGCCGGGACAGGCGCCGCGCTGGCCACGGGCCGACGGACGTACGTCGTGGCCGGTGACGGCGCGTTCTTCATGCACGGCATGGAGATGCACACCGCCATCGAGTACGGCGCGCCGGTCACCTTCGTCATCCTGAACAACAACGCGCACGCCATGTGCGTCACGCGCGAGGAGCTCTTCCAAGGCGGCGCCCGCCTCGAGAACGTCTTTCACCCCTCCCGCATAGCAGCCGGCGCGTCGGCGATGTTCCCCAGGCTGCGCGTCGCTGCGGCCGGCAACCCGGCACAGTTGCGAGCCGCGTTGCTGCACAGCAACGACTGCGGTGGACCGGCCCTGGTGGCCGTGGACCTCGACCACCGCGAGACACCACCGTTCCAGCCGTTCCTGACCGCCTTCGCAGCCGGTCCGGGAGCCACCGACGCGCCCGGACACCGGCCGATCCACGACGAGGAGAAAAACACCCATGACCGACCGATCCACGTTGGCTGACATCCCGGGCCTCGTCCGGGTGGAGAACACCAGCCCGGAGGAACTGGCCGCCCGCTGCCTGGAGATGACCTCGGACGTCTACCCGCACCAGCAGGTCTACGGCGAGTACTGCACCATCCAGGAGTACGTCGACTGCCCGCCGGAGGCGACGTACGACTATCTCAGCCGCGGCCACCACCTCGAGGAGTGGACGTGCAGCCTGCGGGGGTTCGAGCCCGCGGGCACACCGGGGCTGTGGTTGGGCCACGACCTGCTGGAGAAAGGCACACGGATCTACTGCCGGACCGAGGCCCACCCCGGCGCGATGACCGTCGACTACCACTGTGCCTGGGACCAGGGCGACGAGCTGTGGATGGTCTACCTGATGAGGGTGGTTCCGGCCGCCCTCGTCCTCGGCTGCTCCGGATCGGTGGTCACCTGGACCAACTGCCGCCACCCGTACTACCGCCGCAATCCTCACCCGGACCTGGCACCGCACCCCGACCGGCGCTGGGTGGGTGAGTACTGGGACCTGTTCTACGCCGGTCACACCCTCGAAATGCACAATCTCAAGGCGATTCTCGAGCACCGGCACCGCAACGGTCTTCCCGTCAGCACCTCCCCGGCCAAGCAGGTGACCCGATGACGTCAGTGAGTCTGACCGACGTCTCCACGTACCTGCCCGGCGATCCCGTACCCGCCGACTTCTTCACCGAGCACCCGGCGGCGGAGGACAAGCTGCGCCACAGCCCCATGTTCAAAGTCCCCCCGTCACGCCACCACGTGGCCCCCGGCGAGACCAACGCGGACATGATCGAGCGTGCCGTCCAGCCGCTGATCGAACGACACGGCCGCGCGGCGATCCGCCGCGTCGACGTCCTGCTCGTGCACAGCCAACTGCCGGACCAGCCCTTCGTGGGCGCCGGCACCGAAGTGGCGCGCCGGCTGGGTCTGGCGCCCCGGTGGCTGATCGATGTGGCCAACGCCGGCTGTGCCTCCTTCGTGCACATGCTCGACCTGGCTCGGCAGATCCTGCTCGACGGCGACGCCCGCACGGCCCTGATCTGCAACGCACAGAGCGCCGCGGGCCAGCTGTTCACGCAGTCGCAGGTGCGCGGTCTGTCCCAGGCCGCCATCCCGGGCGACGGCTGCGGAGTCGGCTATGTGACAACCTCCGCACACGCCCCTGTCCTCGGGATCGAGAGTCGGCACATCGCCGCCCATGCCGGCGACATGACCATGGTGCGCCACGACGGGCGCAAGTACTGGGAGGCCGGTGAATCCCAAGTCCACATCGGGTTCACCGAGAGCGGAGTCACCAACGTGCTTCAGCGGGGCAACCGCCTGGTGCCGCAGGTCGTACGAGACCTGTTCCGTCGCCTGGGAGGGAAGACCACCGACATCGACTCCCTCATCACCAACCAGCCCAACCGCACCTTCTTGCGCAACTGGCGTGACGCCCTGGGCCTGCCAGTCGAACGCCACCCCGATACCTTCGACCGGTGCGGCAACCTCTTCGGCGCCGCGATGCCCATCACACTCGACGACGCGATCCGCTCCCAGCGGATCCGGGAGGGCGACCTGGTGGTGCTGGCCGGATTCGCCCACGCCGGGGACTACGCGGGCGCCGCCGCGATCCGCTGGGGGCAGGGATGGTGACCGCGGTGTTCCCGTCCCCGCGCCTGCTGGGACTCAACGAAAGCCCTTACCCGCCGCTGCCGTCCGTGCGGAAGGCGATCCGGGCAACCGCCGACCGGGCCCACCGGTACCCACCGTTCCACCCCGACCGACTGGCCCGGCGGATCGCCGGCTGGTGCGGTGTGGACGGCGACGCCGTCGCGGTCGGCAGCGGTTCGGTGGGCGTGGCGCTCCAACTCCTCCAGGCCGTTGTCCGGCCGGGCGACCGCATGGTGTACGCCTGGCCCGGGTTTGACGCCTATCCGATGCTGGCCACCATGGCGGGCGCCGAGCCGGTTCCAGTGCCACTGCTGCCCGACGGGCGACAGAACCTGGCCGCCCTGGCCGGGGCGATCGACGCGACCACCAGCGTGGTGGTGGTCTGCAATCCGCACAACCCGACAGGCAGCCTCGTCACCGCGTCTGAACTCGCCGAGTTCCTCGCCCGCGTACCGGAGCGTGTCACCGTGCTGCTGGACGAGGCGTACATCGAGTTCGTGCGCCACCCCGCCGCTCCCGACAGCCTCCCCCTGCTGGCCGGCCGGCCGAACCTCCTGGTGCTGCGGACCTTCTCCAAGGCCTATGGACTGGCCGCGCTGCGGGTGGGCTACGGCCTGGGCGATCCCCCTCTGGTGGCACGCATACGGGAGCAGCAACTGCCCTACGGCATCAACGCCGTGGCCGCCGCCGCGGTCGAGGCCACGTTGGAGGCCGGCGAGGAGCTCACCGCACGCGTGGACGCCGTCATCTGCGAACGGGAACGCCTGCACCGCCGGCTCGCGAGGTACGGGCTGCCCGTCCTGTCCAGCCAGGCCAACTTCCTCTGGCTCGCCGCCGGGCCGGATACCGGCACCGAGCGGATGGTGCACGCGCTCAACACCGCGCGGATCCACATCCGTCACTGGGCCGCGGAGGGCATACGGCTGACGGTCGGCCGTCCGGAGGACGGGGATGCGGTGCTGTCCGTCCTGGCACCGGCGGGAAAGCGGCCCGGACCGGCGAGCGGGTGACCGCGCGTCGCCGTCGGCATGCGGATCAGCGTCGAGGCCCGTGAATTCGGCAGCGACATCGCGGAGTTCATCGCGGTCGGTCAGGTGCTCACCGGGACAGTGCCGGAGGCACTGCCGCCGGGTGCCGTCACCGTCGAGCGTGAACCGAGCACGGCCGACCGGCTCGCGGGGCGCGAGTGCCGCGTCGAGCGGATCGAGGTCTTCCTCGGCGAGCAGCGTCTCGTGCTCGACCTGGCGGGCACCCATCGCAAGGGCGAGGCGCGCAAGGAGGTCCGCGGCGTGGTGGTTTCGCGGCGCCCGGTGGCGCTCGACGAGTGGGTACGGGAGATCGCAGTTGCGGTCACGGCCCGGGCACAGTCCGACGCGCGGGCGCGGGCGGCGCTGGAGCGGCTTGTGCTCGGGGTGCAACGACGTCGCCTCCCCACCGACTCGTCCGCCAGTGGGGCAGCCTGGCACACGTTGAGGCAGTAGGCACCCTGCGGGTGGTGCCGGCACAGCCGGCTTGCGGCTGGGACCGTCGGCGAGGCGGACCTCTGTCCGTGCTCGTACGGGTTCCGGCCGAGCGGCGTGCGCACGGCGCGATCGCCGAGCCACGGCCTTGGTGGGCAGCCCTTGCGCTGCCCACCAAGGCTCGAGGGTGGCCGTGGGATCAGTCGCCCTCATCGGCGAGGGCCGCCAGTTGACGCTCAACGGCGCGCTGGTGCTCCACTGCCTCCTCGCGTGCCTTCCGCGGGCTCCAACGGCCGGCCATGACGAAGATGAACGGCAGGAAGAACACTTGTCCGGCCATACAGATCAGCCACCAGGTGCGCCACTGTTCCGGACCCTGGGCCGCGGCGCTCTTCACCTGGGATCCGTAGCGTTGCAGCAGCGCCAACTGCGGCTGGGCCTTGCGCACGGTGGCCAGATCGTCGGCCCCGACCTCTCGCACCGCCCGAGCCGCCAGTGCGGGCGGGACCGCGGTCGGAGGGTACGCCTCGAGTTCGGCGAAAAGCCGCGGGTGCGCGTCGATGACGGCCAGAGCGGGGGCGGCCTGGACGCTCGCGGCCTTCACCTGGGCACCATGCTCGACCAGTGGCGTGGCCGACGTGACCACGACCGGGACGAACGCCGTGGAGATCGCGACCACCGCCCGGATGATCCATCCCCACACGGCCAGACCGGTCGCCGTGGCGGCCGGGTTGTGTTTCTCGACGGTCTCGGTGAAGCTCGCCATCCAGGGGGCGTAGGTGACGCCGGTGAACACACCGATGGCGACGAACAGTGCGGCAAAGGTGTAGTAACCGGTGTCCTGCTCTGTGGCGTGCAGGGCGAAGAGCGTGGTGACCGCGATCGAACCGACGGCTCCGGCGGCCATGAACGGCTTGCGCACCTTCAGCTTGTCGGAGACCAGCCCGGCCGCCACCAGCGCGACGGCGTTGGCCGCCCAGTACCAGTTGGCCAGCCCGTTGGTGCGCTGCTCGCTGTAGCCGAAGGTCGCGGCGAAATAGACGACGAAGTTTCCCACAGCGCCGAAGTAGAGCAGGAGGAAGAGGCTGACAGCGGTGGCCGAGCCGACGACGTCCAGCCGCAGCATCTGCCGCCAGTGGCCCTCCGCCGCCGTCCTCGGATTCAGGCCCTTGGCCCGCGCTTCGACCAGCGCACGGTCGCGGAGGCTGACCATGATCTGATCACGCAGCCCGGGCGACAGCTCGCGCAGCCCCACCAGCGCCAGAACGAAGACGGCAAGCCCGGCCCAGCCGGAGTAGCGCAGCTCGTCCTGCCAGCCGGCGAAGGACAGGGTGCTGCTGGTGACGACGGTGACGACCAGGCTCCCGATGACCGGGCCCATGGTCCAGTAGCCCATTGCGGTGGCTCGGCCGAGTTGTGGGGAGAAGTCCCGGATCAGTGCCGGAGTGGCCACGAGCACGATGCCCTCGATGAAGCTGAGGCAGGCGAAGAGCACCAGGTAGGTGCCCTTGTCCGGGGCGTTGGGCAGGGCGAGGAGGCTGAGCAGGGCGGCGATGAGAAGACCGTAGACCACCATGTTGGCCCGGCCCCAGCGGTCGGCGAGGCCCGCCACGAGCGAGGCGAACGCGCCGACCGCGTTGCCGATGACGGATACCCATACGAAATAGCTGTAGGTCATGTGGAAGTGCGTGATGATCGACGTGGCGACCGCGTACTGCACGTAGAGGGCGTAGTACAGGACCACGGTGGTCAACACCACGATCGCCAGGTACGCCAGGCGGCGTGAGGTGACGGGGTAGTGGTTCAACTCCCGACGCCACAGCCGGGCGGCGCGGCCGGCTGTTACCGGCGTGCCGGTGTCGGTCGGTCCAAGTTGCGTGTCGTCGGGCGAAGCAGGCATGGCAGTCATGCGGCGGCTCCTGGGTCGGGCCCGAGGGCCCGGTGCGGTGGGTGCGGGCAGTGCACGTCGTGCGGCGCGGCGAGGCGCGAGCGCTGTTCGGCCTGGTGGGCCGAATCCCGGGTCGCTGTGTTCGGGGAAGGTGTGCGCAGAGGCTAGTACCGACCAGTCGGTACGGCCTAGAGGTGTGTACGGCGATGCCGAAACGTGACCTTGTACCCGGAGGGCGGGGGATCCGGTCACGCCGGGACCTCTGAGGGGGTCGATGAATCACCCGGCCTGTTTCAGGCCGCATGTTCGTACTCGTGGAGGGGCCCACCGAGCCCATCTGGTCGGCGGATCTCCAGGCGCCTTATCTGTCCTGCCTCGGTGGTTGGTCGGGCCAGGTGAAGCCGAGTCGTTTGGATTCACGGCTCGGTGCGGCCGGTGCTCGTTGTCGTACAGGGCATCGAGCAGAGGGCGCTCGTCCCATGGGAGGGTGCGCTCCAGCAGGACGTGCACGGGAGGCGCGGTTCTGCGCGGCGCTCGTGCCCGCCGGAGCGCGGGTGCTGGATGCCGGGTGCGGTACCGGACGGGTCGTGATCCGGCTCGTGGAGCTCGCGTACGACTGTATCGGGGTTGATCTTGATGCGTCGATGCCGGCAGTGGCACGGCGGCCGGCGCCCGAACTGCCGTGGTCCCAGGCCGATCCCGTCGGGTTCGAGCCGAGCCTGATCGGCATCGCGCGGATTTCGATCTCGTGGTCGCTGCGGGCGACGTGCTCCCGCTGCTCGACCTGGGGACAGCCATGTTGTTCCTTGTGCGGCTGGGGCGTTGTCGGCGTAACGCGCAGATCCTCTCCAGGACAACTGCCGGTGCGTCCGGTGCCCGGTCTGTCGTGGCTTGGTTCATCCCCGTGCTCAACTGGTGGTTCCCGCGCCAGGTCGTGCTGGACATCGAGCGCGCGAGTGCCGGGGTGTCGGGAAAGTCGGTGCTGGCGATCCGGGTCGTCAAACACCTCACCGGCTACAGGGTGCTGCGCTCCGGGGCGTGATCTGGCGGTTCAAGACCGGCGGCAGTGGCGGGAGATGCCGCAGGAGTTCGGCGCCTGGCCCACTGTGCACAACCGTTTCCGGCAGTGGCGTAACGCGGGTATTTTCGAGGCCCTGCTTGAGGGACTGATCGCAGAAGCCGCGAAGCGGGGCGAGGTGGACCTGTCCCTGGTCAGCATCGACTCCACCACCGCGCGCGCTCACCACGACGCCGCTGGCATGCACCTGGATCAGGACGTCCTCACCGCCCTGGGGAAGGCCGCGGCCGGGGAAGAGAAGGCCAGATCAAAGGGGGTGGCTCCGAAGAACAAACCGGGCAGGAAGTCGAAGCAGATCCCGAACGGGAAGAGCGACGACGCATCCGGCGCCGACACAGAGTCCGCCTGAAGGCCGCCCTCCTGGGACGTTCCAGGGGCGGGCAGACCAGCAAGGTCCACCTCGCCGCCGACCGCAAGTGCCGCCCGCTGGCGCTCGTCCCGACCGCGGGCCAGGCGGCGGACAGTCCGCAGTTCGTCCCCGTCCTGGAAGAAGGTGGGGGTGCGCGGACCTGCCGGCCGCCCCCGCACCCGGCCGGACGCGCCTGGCGGTCAAGGGCCTCGCCCGCACCAACCTGGCCAAGTCCGTCCACGACGCCGGATGGTCGGCGTTCGTGGCGATGCTGGAGTACAAGGCCGCCAAGTTCGGCCGCATCTTCCACCGCATCGGCCGGTTCGAGCCGACCTCTCAGGTCTGCTCGGCCTGCGGCGTCAAGGACGGCCCCGAGCCCCTCCACATCCGCGTCTGGACGTGCGGGGCCTGCGGGACCGTCCTGGACCGAGACATCAACGCGGCAGTCAACGTCGCCAAGGCCGCCGGACTGGCGGTATCAGCCTGTGGAGCGCAAGTAAGACCGGTGCCCGTACCGGCGCAGCGCGTTGAAGCAGGAACCCACCGAGACGGTCAGCCGACCGTGGCAGGAATCCCCGGACTTTAGGCCGGGGAGCGGAAGTCAATGTGTCATGCTGTCTTACCTGGTCAGCGTCACGCTGCTGTGTGCTTGCTCCTCCTCGTGATGCCCCATGCCGGACGGTCCGCTCACGCATCGCGCACGCATCACAGGCCCCCGGTCAGGGGAGACTGCGCGAACAGTGGTACTCGACGGCGCCCTGCGGACGAACCGCCTCGGTGCGGCACGCTAACGCGCCCCACGCCCCGCTGCACGCCCCCGCCCGGCTTGCGTAGCTCCCCGGCGCTCGGTTCGTATTTCTCCAAAGACCCCGAAGCCCGCCCCGAATATGTAGCGATCATGACAAATTCGGGGTAGTCATGCCGACATGCCTTTACGTCGATCGCGTTCGGGAACCAATCGCCTCGCCGCCCTCGTCGCCGCCGCGGCGCTGATCCTGGTGGGCTGTGACAGTGGCGGCACACCGCACTCCGGTGACGGCCGGCAGCAGCTGACCGTGGCGGCACTGCCGCTCACCGACTCCGCCGCCCTCTATCTGGCCCGGGACCGTGGGCTGTTCGCCAAGGAGGGCCTGGACGTGCGCATCCAGCCCGTGCAGCAGAGCATCCAGGCGCTGCCCGCGCTGCTCAAGGGCCAGGTGGACGTAATCGCGAGCGCGAACTACGTCACCTACTTCCAGGCGTACGAGAAGGGCACCCTGGACCTGCGCATTCTGGCCGAGGGCGTGCGGATCGCCCCGCACATGATGGATGTCCTCGTGCGCAAGGACTCCGCCCTGAAGTCGCCCGCGGACCTCGTCGGCAAGAAGGTCGCCGTCGCCGTCCTGAACAACATCCAGTCCCTGACCCTGAACGCGATCCTCGACGCCCGGCACGCCGGGCGCCCCGTCTACCGGCAGATCCTGTTCCCGCAGATGGGTCCCGCTCTGCAGAGGGCTCAGGTGGACGCGGTACACGCGGTCGAGCCCTTCGACACGGCCATCCAGGGCGAGCTGGGCGCGAGGGTGCTGCTCGATGGCGGTTCGGGGCCGGCGAGGGGACTGCCCGCCAGCGGGTACATCACCACGGCCGACTTCGTGAAGAAGAACCCAAAGGCAGCAGCGGGCTTCCGGCGTGCCGTCGAGGCGGCGTCCAAGCTGGCTGCCGAGGACCCGGCGGCTGTGCGAACCGAACTGCCCAAGTACACCAAGGTGACGGCGGACCAAGCCGCGTCGATCCACCTGCCGGCCTACCCACCGGCCGCCGATCCGTCAGCCCTGCTCCGGCTTATCCGGCTCATGCGTACCCAGGGAATGCTGAGCAAGGACATCGACCCGGCACTCCTGCTGGTGAAATGAAACAGCGTCAGGAACTCCTGTTGGGTCTGCTCGGCGCAGCGGTGGCCTTCGGGATGTGTGAGGCGGTGGCCCGGGCGGGGATCGTCCGGCGCAGCTATCTGCCGCCCGCATCCGAAGTCCTCATCCGCGCCGCGCGGTTGGCGGGTGACCCGGCCTTTCTCGACGGGATCGGGGTGACCCTGCGGGCGTGGGCGCTCGGCCTCGGGCTCGCTTGTGCGCTCGCGGTGCCGCTGGGACTGCTGCTGGGCGCGGTGCCGGTGGCGGAGGCCGCCGCACGTGCCGTGATCGAGTTCCTGCGGCCCCTGCCGTCCGTCGCGTTGATCCCCCTGGTGTCACTGCTGCTCGGGTCGGGCACACAGACGGAGGTGACGCTGATCGCGTACGCCTCGCTGTGGCCGGTGCTGTTCAACACCGTCTACGGCCTCGGCGAGGCCGACCCGCTGGCCAGGGACACCCTGCGCGCCTTCGGGTTCGGCCGGCTCGCGGTACTGCTGCGGGTGGAGCTGCCGGCCACCGCCCCGTTCATCGCCGCCGGCGTGCGGATCTCGGCCGCGGTCGCCCTGATCCTCGCCGTCGCGACGGAGATCCTTTCCGGCTTCGGCCAGGGCCTCGGCATCTTCATCGCCCAGGCCCAGACCGGGACCGACGGCACGCGGGACGTGCTGGCCGGGGTGGTGTGGGCGGGCGGCCTCGGGTTGGTGATCAACGGCGTACTGGTCGGCGCCGAGCGGCGGTTGTTTGCCTGGACGCAGGAACCACGCCCAGCGTCGGGGAAGTCGGAGCGGGGTCGCCCATGACGCAGACGCAGGGCAACGCACAGTCCGGATCCGCACCCGGCTCGCCTCGCACCCCCGCCGTGCCCTTCCTGCTTCGCTGGTCGGTGTTCCTCGGCGCCGTCCTCTGCTGGGAGCTGGCCGCCCGTGCGCAGGACAGTGTGTACTTCCCGCCGCCGCTACGGATCGCCAGGCACGCTCGTGACCTGTGGTTCTCGGGCCCAGTCGGCCATCTGTTCCTCACCTCGGGCGCCGTCGGCACCATCCTGCCGAGCCTGGGCCGAATGGCGGCCGGGTTCACGCTCGCCGCCGTCGCCGGGATCGCCCTGGGGATTGCGGTGGGCCGCTCACGCTGGGCGTACGCGCTGTGCAACCCGGTGCTCCAGTTCGCGCGGGCCGTGCCGCCGCCCGCGCTGGTGCCGGTCTTCGTCGTCGTCTTCGATGTCGGTACGCCCATGCAGGTGGCGTCGATCGTGTTCGGCGCCGTGTGGCCGGTGCTGATCAACTCGGCCGAGGGCGCCCGTGCCACCGATCCGCTGCGGCTCCAGGTGGCGGCCGTGCTGCGACTGACGGCACCCGAACGGCTGTGGTTCCTGATCCTGCCCTCGGCGTTGCCCCGGATCTTCGCGGGGCTCCGGCTCAGCCTGTCGCTGTGCCTGATCCTGATGGTGTTCTCGGAGCTGCTGCCGGGCAGTGACGACGGCATCGGGTTCACGCTCACCGACGCCCAGACGCGCTCCGACCTGCTCACGGTGTGGTCGGCGCTGCTGCTGCTCGGCGCACTCGGGTATCTCCTCAACACCGGACTGCTGGCGGTCGAGAAGCGGCTCGTCGGCCCGGGATCGTCTGCAGGGAGGACAGCATGACAACAGCCACCGTGCGCGAGGCGGTTGTGCGGTTTCTGCGCGACACCGGCATGACCACGGTCTTCGGCAATCCGGGCTCCACGGAACTGCGGATGTTCCGCGACTGGCCGGACGACTTCACCTATGTGCTGGGTCTGCAGGAGTCCGTCGCCGTCGGCATGGCGGCCGGGCACGCGCTCGGCACCCGGCGGGCCGCGTTCGTCAGCCTGCACTCGGCCGGCGGGGTGGGGCACGCGCTCGGCACGATCTTCAACGCCTTCCGCGACCGGGTGCCGCTGGTGATCGTGGCTGGTCAGCAGGCGCGCTCGCTGATCCAGCTGCGACCGTTCCTCGGCGCCGACGAACCGGCCCTGTTCCCGCGCCCGTACGTCAAGTCCGCGCGCCAGCCGGAGCGGGCCGAGGACGTGCCGGCCGTGCTCGCCGAGGCGTACCGGGTCGCGATGGCGCCGCCACGCGGCCCAGTGTTCGTGTCCGTGCCCGAGGACGACTGGGACCGGCCCGCCGAGCCCGTCACGCCCCGCACGCTGCACTCGGGTTTCACGGCCGCCCCGGCCGCCCTCGACGCGCTCGCCGCCCGGCTGGAGACCTGTGGGCGCCCGGCGCTCGTGGTCGGTCCGGGCGTGGACGACGAGGACGCGCTGGAACAGGTGCGGGCGCTGGCCGAGCGGATCCGGGCCGGGGTGTGGATCAGCCCGCTCTCCGGCCGCTCCGGCTTCCCGGAGTCGCATCCACTGTTCCAGGGCTTCCTGCCGCCGGTCGCCCGCCAACTGTCCGCGCGTCTCGCGCCGTACGACGTGGTGGTCGCCCTAGGCGCACCAGTGTTCACCTATCACGTGGCGGACGGCGGTCCGCCGCTCGCGCCCGGTACCGAGCTGTTCCATCTGGACTGCGACCCCGGCCAGGCCGCCTGGCTGCCCACCGGCACCAGCATCGTCACCACCCTGCGGGCCGCCCTGGAAAGGCTCACCGGGCTGCTGAAAGAACCCGACCGCGCCCCGCCGCCGCCCCGGCCGGCACCCGTCCCGGCCCGCGCCGGGGGGCACATCACCCCGGAGCTGATCTTCGACTTGCTGCGCGCCCGGCTGCCGCGCGACCGGGTCCTCGTAGAAGAGGCACCGAGCCACCGTGACGCGCTCCACGCACGCGTGCCCATCGAACTGAGCGGCGGCTTCCTCACCACGGGCAGCGGAGCGCTCGGCTGGGGCCTGCCCCTCGCGGTGGGCCGGGCCCTCGCCGACAGGCGCCGGGTGGTGTGCGTGGTCGGGGACGGCTCGGCACTGTACTCGGTGCAGGCCCTGTGGACCGCGGCCCGCCACACGGCACCGGTCACCTACGTCCTTCTGGACAACGGCGGTTACGCGGCCGTCCGCGCGCTGGGCCGCCGGATCGGCATCGCGCCCGTCCCCGGCACGGACATCGGGGGTATCGACTTCACAGCACTCGCGGAGTCCTTCGGCTGCTCCGCGGCCCGCGTCGAGCACCCCGAGGAGCTGCCGGCCGCCCTGGACCACGCCCTGGGCCGGGGCGACGACACCGGCCCCTTCCTGCTGAACGTCGCGGTGACCGGCAGCGCCGGCACCTTGTACGAGCCCTGGGCCGGGTGAGGAATGCTGCGCCTCGATTCCGTCAGCCGGCACTTCGGCGACCAGCACGTCCTGGACAGGATCAGCCTGACCGTGCCCGACGGGCAACTCCTCAGCGTGGTCGGGCCGTCCGGCTGCGGCAAGTCCACGCTGCTGCGCACCATCGCCGGGCTGCTGCCCGCACAGGACGGCACGGTCACAGTCGACGGGACACCGGTGACCGGCGTGCCGGAGCGGCTCGCGGTGGTCTTCCAGGAGTACGGCCGATCGCTGCTGCCGTGGCTCACCGTCCGTGACAACGTGGCCCTGCCGTTGCGCCGTCGGGACCTGGCCCGCGCCGCCCGCCGGGCCGAGGCCGAGACGATCCTCGAACGGGTCGGGCTGCACGGGGTCGCCCGGCGCCATCCCCGGGAGCTGTCCGGAGGTATGCAGCAGCGCGTCGCCATCGCCCGCGCCCTCGTCTGCCGGCCCTCGCTGCTGCTCATGGACGAGCCGTTCGGCTCGCTGGACGCGGGCACCCGCGAGGATCTGGAGGACCTGCTGCTCGAGGTCCATCGCGCCGACGACACGACCATCGTGTTCGTCACCCACGACATCGACGAGAGCGTGTACGTGGGAGACCGTGTCGTCGTCCTCTCTCCTGGCCCCGGCTCCCGTGTCGTCCGGGACCTGCTGGTCGCCCTACCGGGCGAGCGTGACCAGATCACCACGCGCAGCTCTCCCGGTTTCGTGGCGCTGCGCACGGAGGTGGGACGGGCGGTGCGAAACACTCCGCCGGGAGGGCCGGAATGAGCAACTGCGACGATGTGATGTGAACCGCCCCCCATCCGGAGACCCTGGCGCTGGGCTCGAACCGCGCCCGGACGCTGGCCTCGCTCGGCCAGCACGCCGAATGCGAGGCGGAGTGCGTGGCGCTTGCCCAGGTCACGGCCCGCGGCAGAGGGCTGGAGATGCGGATGCTGGCGGCAGCCGCCTGCAACGGGCTGATCTACGCTCTCAATGGGCAGAGTCGCCACGCGGAGGCCGAGGCGCTCGCCCGCGAGGCCCTTGCCGTTCAGCGCCTACCGGCAGGTTCACCTTGGCCCCTGCGGCTCGGCTTGGCCCGCAGTCTCAATGGCCAGGGCCGCCATGAAGAGGCTCTCGGCGAGGCAGAGCACGCCGACGAGCTGCGCCGCAGCCTGCCCGAGTCCGAGTGCCGCCCGGAGACCGGCGCCGTCGAGCTGGCCCTGGCCACCGCCCTGCTGGGTCTGGGCAGCAGTACCGAGGCCCGCACCCTGGTCGAGACCGCCCACGCCTGTCTGGCTGCCTTCGGCCCGGACCACCGCCGCACCGCCGAGGCCCTGGCGCTGTTCGATCGCATCGACGGCTCATGACCCGGGCGCAACACCATCGACCGCACATCGCCGAGCCCTTCACCTGCGCACTGAACCACCCGGACCGACGACGGCGAGGAACGGAAGTCCACCAGGAACCCGCAAACCCAGCACGGAAACTACAGACAACGCGAGCCACGTTTGAGCAGGTCAGCGAGTTCCGTCGGTGCCCCAAGCCGGGCAGCGCGTGCCTGCGGAGGCGCCATGCGCTCAGCGGGTGGTGCGGGAAGCCGAAGACCTCGTGCAGGGCTGCTGGCGCCAGCTCAGTCCCCGCTAGCTGTCCAAGCGCGATCACCGTCAGCACTGATCCTGCCGGGCAGCGCATGGCCGGTAGGGGGACGGGTCAGGTGGTGAGTGCTTGGCGCAGGGTTTCGCGGCAGTCGATGATTGCGTCGACGCCGACGATTCGGAGGGTGCGCATCACGGCCTCGGTCGGTGCGGCCAGGCGTAGCCAGCCGCCGGCCTCGGTGAGGGTGTGGTGGGCGGCGATGAAGATGTTGATGCCGCTTGAGTCCATGAAGGTGACCCGGCTCAGATCGACCACGATGCGGGGGAGGGGAGCGTCGGAGGCGTCCAGGGCCTGGCGGAGCGTGTGGCCGGTGTCGTGATCGATCTCTCCCGCCAAGGTCAGCACGCGGAACTTGTTCGGGGCGGAGGCTGGCGCGATGGCCAGCAGGCGGCAACTGGCGGGGATGCCTTTTCAACCCTCGTATGCCGGGTCGAGATCAGAGCTGTCGCTGTGATCGGCGGTCGGTGCCGGCTGCTCGGGGATCGCGCTCTGTGTCGGAGGCGAGGAGGAGGGAGGGAAGAGGAGATTTTCCAGGGCGTCCAGCGCGAATGCCATCAGGAGCAGGATCACCGGGACGAGCAGGGCTATCACGATCACGGTGCCTCCCTGACGGAGCAGTGAGCACAGCCGCGGCGCATCAGCAACCGTTCAAGCTCAGCCTGCGTCCGATCGGGGTGCACCGCATGCCGGGGGCCGGGGGCGTGTGGGCCGATCGGGTGACGTCACCGTGTGCGGATGCACGTCCTGGCCCTGGCCGTGATCCTGGGCGTGGGGTCCTTCCCTCCCTTCAGCCCGGGCGCCACCCACGCAGGGCGCCCGGGCCTCAGGAAGTCCGCCCAGCGCTGCGCGGCTGCTCACAACGCCTTCCGTAACAACAGAGTGCGGTATTGCAAAGAACAGAGTGCGGTATTGCACAGTTTCGGGGGATGTCGAGTGGTGAGCAGGGCAGTAGTGGAGTTGCCCGCGTCCCCTCCCCGCCGGTGGTTTGCCATGCTGCCCGAAACACAGGCCGCTGTGTCCGCCGACGCGAGCGTGGCCGAGGTCGACCGATTGCGGGCAGAGAACGAACATCTGCGGCAGGCACTGGCGTCCCATGCCGTTGTCGACCAGGCCATCGGCGTCCTGCTGGTACTGGGGCAGATAACCCCGGATGACGGATTTACTGTGCTGCGGGACGTGTCCCAGCACACGAACATGAAGCTTTCCGCCATCGCGGAAGAGATCATCAAACACGCCCAGGGCGCGGCCCTGCCCGCCCTGCTGCAGGGCGAAGTCCACGCCGCCGTGGCCCGCCACCGACGGCCGGTCTGACCGCACGCTTCAGGGCGAAACCGTATCTGTACGCCCCGGCCATGTCGATGACGAGGCGGCTTCCACGGCGTCCCTGAGCTGCTCGTCTTCCTGGAGTAGTGCGGCGGCGGTGGCCGGCGTCAGGCCGTCGATGTCTGTGCTGGCCGCTATGTGGGATGCGCCGCCGGGTGGAGCTGCGCCCCGTTCCGTGGCTGTGCTGACGTGAGGAGGTCGTATACGGATCCCTGCCCGCTTCGGGAGCACGTGCTGGTGGACGCTGACCCGCATGTGCGACGCTGCGCGGACAACCAGCCTGGTCTGGTGAGAGGCCCCGCGCCGCCCTTACAGGTCATTTCAATGGCCGGGGCGCGGTACGGGTTGTCTTGCTCGGCTGCATGCGGCCCCACGCCGCGTGCTTGATGCCCTCCCCCACGGAGGGCGTGATGGGCTCGACCCCGAAATGTGAGGGGCGAACCATGAGCGATTTCACCGTGGTGACACAACAGCACCCCGACCGAACCGTGATCACCGTGCGGGGAGAGATCGACCTGCAGACCTGTCCCCAGCTGGAGCAGGCCACCTTAGACACCCCCCTGGGAGGCAAGCCGCTGTACCTGGATCTATCCGGTGTGTCCTTCATGGACTCCAGCGCGCTGAACCTGCTCCTGCTGCTGCGCCAGCGCCTTCATGCCGAGGGAGGCCACCTGGCCGTCACCGGACTCCAGCCCCAGCCCGCGCGCCTTCTCGAGATCACGCAGACCTACGACCTGTTGGCGGCCGACACCACGGCCGCGGACGGCCCGGATGATGCCCTGACGGCTTGAATCACTCCGAGGGTCTTTCGCCGCTGCGGCGGCGAAGGACTTGCCGGGTTCGTGCGCTCTCCCGACACCGGGAACTATCAGCGGTCACGCTCGCGTCACCCGCATGGCAGCGCACGCGGGCCGTGCGTCCAGGCGCGCTTGGGTGTGGTCGGATGCCCGGCGAGTGTGCTGAGGCCGTCGTGCCGCGCCCGGCGTCCACGACCGCCGGGCGCGGCACGGCGGCCCCAAGAAGACGACGTCTCAAGGCCACCCGCTGCACTCACTGGCCGAGATGAGAAAGGGCCAGCTGGTCCTTGACCCAGGGATCGAACACCGCCAGCTGGTGGGCGGCCGAGGGGTAGAAAGCTGCCAGCTGGTCAGCGATCCACGGATCTGTGGGCTGCCGCGCAGTGCGGTGGCCCGCAATGCCGGCTGTGGCGCTGGCGACCCGGTGGTGCTTGCCCGTCCCAGCAGTAGCCGCCATCGCTGAGCTGCCGCCTGTCACTGCCAGGCCTCCCGCGATCGCGGCACACACGCCTGCGCTCGCGATTCGTCGCGTCAACTTCATGCTCTTCTCCTCCTGCTCGGCTCGCCCTGCGTCCTATCACCGTGCGACGCGGTTCCTATGCGGATGTAGTCATTCCGGTTGGCTCGCGTACCCCCTCGCCTTCCCCGCACACCCGCGCCGCCTGATGTGAGCGGTGCTGAAGGGATCACGACGCCCCAGCGGCGGGCTGGCTCGGCCGGGGTCTTCGGCGCCGTGGAACACCTTCAGCGGTGACGAGCTGGTCATGGTCGTCAGGCAGGGCGTTGATCAGGGCCTGCTCATCCGGTCGTGGAGCTGTCCCGATGCCGTCGTGACGGATCAGGGGAGCCGGGTGGTTCTGTTCACGAGAACTACAGCGGTTGTTCGTCACTCTGTGAGGCCCCCGCGGTCGGCGTATTCGATGTTCATGAGAACCGACAGCACCGTGGCCGGCCGTGGGTCCCATCGCCCGCAGGAGCCACGGCCGGGTCTAGGGTTAGTTGCTGCCGCGTTGGCCGAGGGTGTGGGCGACAAGGGCGTTGGCGTGCCCGTGTCCGACGCCGTGCTCTGACTTGAGCCATGCGACGAGTTCCATGCAGCGCTGGCTCGAGCAGAAGGTCCAGGACGAAGAGGACCGCCCGGACGGCGACCAGTAGGGCGGCACATCGGACGCAGCCGACGGGCCGAGGAGCGGGCGGCTGTTCCCTGCCTGGTCCCACGGGCGCCGCGCCGCTGGGGTACGGCGCAGCCGGCTGGCTGGTCCCACGGGCGCCGCAAGCTGTTGCGGCGCCTCGGGGGTCCCCGACCTCGGGGTGAGCCCGCCGGCGCCATCGTGCAGTCCGCGAGGATCGGGCAGGCTGCGGCGCCGGCACCGCACCACGGCAGCACTTCCCCCGGAAGCCTGCGCGAGGCCGCACCTCTTTCCGGGGAGCGGAACCGCGTGCTCGCACGAGACTCGGCAGCCAGGAGGCGGCCGCTCCCAGGATCGCCGCAGTCTTTGCGCCTGGAGGGGGCGACTACTGTCGAAGAGATCAAGGCCCTCGGGTTCGCCGGCTGCCTGAACCTCCTACACAAGTACATCAACCAGGGCCGCGCGGACGCCGACCGCAGCCACGTCTCCCCGCGTCGGCTCGCTCGGATGATCCTCACCAGGCCCGACAACCTCATGCCCGAACATCACGATCTTCTCGCACGGCTCACCGCCGCCTGCCCCGAGATCACCCAACTGGCCGCCGTTGTTCGGGGCTTCGCCAAACTCCTGACGCCTTGCGCAGGAAATGTCGACGGGCTCTCGCGCTGGATCGTCGAGGTTCGCTCAGCCGATCTGCCCCATCTGCACGCCTTCGCCCGGGGCTTGGACCGAGATCGCGACGCTGTGGACGCCGCACTCACACTTCCGCACAGCAACGGTCCCACCGAAGGTGTCAACACCAAGACCAAGCGCATCGCGCGCCAGATGCACGGCCGAGCAGGCTTCTCCCTCCTCCGCCACCGCATCCTCCTCGGATAGCGCCACCCTCCGTCACCACCGAATGTGGGACAGGGCCGTTAAGTTGGCTCTGTCTCACATCCGGTGGCGACGTTGTGTCACTGTCGAGACTGTCGTGGCCTCGGAGTGCCCATCGTCGCCGTCGTAGCTGGCCGGCGGGC
>NZ_JBVKBA010000045.1:0-44376 GCF_055639175.1 Streptomyces sp. NPDC107546
GAACTGCTGGACCGGCACCTGCACCACCTGCCACCAACCCCTGCCCAGCAGAGCCACGCCAAGATCAAGAAAGACCTAACGGAGTCCTACTAGCCTCCTTGTTTCGCTTCTCGGGCATAGGCGGCGAGGATGGCGAGAGTGGAGTGGACCCGCATGAGCGGGGATGAAGTTGAAGAAACTGTGGCAATCCTCGTGTCGCGTAAGCACCCAGACAGCATCAGGATCCGTCCCTCCCGCGGTGACGGCGGCATCGACCTTCTGCTGCCGCAGCAGGACGGCAGGTCCCATGTGCTTCAGGTTAAGAAGCTGTTGTCGTTCCGAACCTGAAGTCGGCGTTTTAGCTGGTCAGGCATAGGGCCGGTGATTCCGTGGGAGCTGTGGCCTGTGGTGTCGCCGCTCTTCGGGAGGTAGCGGATGCCGTCGGTCGTTGGACTGCTGGAACAGCATGAGCTTGCTGCTCGCCGACGCGTGGACGAGCTGCGGGATGAGGCCGACCGTGTCCAGGCCGAGCTGGCCGCGGCCGAGCAGGAGTGGCAGGAGTGGGTGATCGGCCGCACGCGGGTTGATACGGTGCTGGCTCCGGACGGCGGCAACACCGTCGAGGCCGAGGCTGCCGCAGATCCGCAGATCCGCAGATCCGCAGATCCGCAGATCCGCAGATCCGCAGATCCGCAGATCCGCAGATCCGCAGATCCGCAGATCCGCAGAATGCAGACGCGCCGCCGACGGCCCGGGATGCGGCGAAGCCGAAGACGCAGGTGCCGGTGTGGTGTCAGGGGCTTGCCTGGTCGGTTCCAGGAGATGGCCGCCGCCGCGTTTGGCATGGACGTGGTGCCGGCACGGGTGGAGGCGCTGCAGGCGAAGGCGAAACGCCTGGTTGCGCGGGGCTGGCGGGCCGAGCCGGCGCCGGGCAGGTTCATGCTCGCCCGCGGTGTTGACGCTCGGAGGGGGGTTTGTTGGTGTACGGGGCGGCGGCTGGCCTGGTGTGTTGCTGATTGGTTGAGAGGCCGGGTGAGCGGTTCGAGCGAGGAGGACAGATTGTCTCAACTGGCTTGATCACTAGGCTGGCGGCCATGAGAGGAACCGACGATGTGAGGTCTCACTGATGCAGGCCGTCATCGTGGAACGGCACATCCTCATGGTCGGTGAGCAGATACAGCGCCCTGGGCGGCATGGCGTTGGCGAGGATGTGCACCGCCTCGGTGGTCCGGCCGAGATAGCGCTCCTGCCAGACGGTGGTGGCCAGCGCGTCGGTGTCGCACACCAGCACAGGCCCGCCGGTTCGGGCCGCGCGTTCCTCCTCGGCCGATTGGCGGGCGGCGACGGCCTCGAAGTCGGCGTCGCTCCACTCCAGGTCGAAAACAGTGGGCTGCGCAAAGCCGCGGCGGGCGGCCAGCGCGCGGGCCACCGCGAGCTTGGCGACGGTCAATTCGCGCCCGTACTCGGGAACCCACCGGGTGAGCGAATGCGGACCGCCACGGGTACGCAGTGCCTGCGCCAGGTCGCGGGAGAGCGTGGTGGTGCCGGTGGACTCGGCGCCGAGCACCACCACCCGCCGGGCGAACCAGGCCCGCACCGGCGGCTCCAGCGCGTCCCAGCGGCCCACCGGGTCGCTGCGGACCGCGGTGGCGGAGACCACGAACGTCTCTCGTGCGGCGTCCAGGCGGACGTCCGCCGCGCTGAACCGGCGCGCCAGTTCTGCGCCGTACGGCTCTGAAGTGAACACCGCGTCCACCGGGACGGCCGCATGTGCCGCGGCGGCCACCACCTCACGCATGAGGGCGACGTGCCCTGCCCAGACGCTGTCGCTGTTGTAGTCCACCGGGAGGTTGTCGACGATGCCGGCGATGGCCACCTGGGGGCGGTCCGCGTACGCCTCGCGCAGCCAGTCGACCCGGTTGGCCAGCGGTATCGACTCTACGTCGGCTGCCATCACCACGACCGTGACGCGACAGCAGCTGTCCGCCGCGGTGCGCACCAGGAAGTGGTGACCGGCGTGAGGGGGGGTAGAACTTGCCGATGACCAGTCCGTGGTCGAAGGCGGCCGTCATGCGCGCACCAGGGTGGCTGCGGCGGTCGACCGGCCGGCGGCCAGCTCCCGGTGCCAGCTGCGCAGTCCGAGCAGGCACATGGTCAGGAAGAGCACGTAGACGATGCCAGTCAGGTAGAGCACCTTGGCGAAGTACAGCGGGACGTAGACCACGTCCGCGGCGATCCAGAAGTACCAGTTCTCAAAGGACTTGGTGTTGAGCAGCCACTGGGCGGCCAGCGACAGTGCGGTGGTCAGGGCGTCCCAGAATGGCGCGATGTCCTGGGCGCGGGTCAACACCACGGTCAGGTCCCAGGGCGATCAGCAGCAAGACGACGACGGTGCGTGCGGAGGCATGGCCCATCAGGCGGGCGGAGCGGCGCTCGCCGCCGCGCAGCCAGGTCCACCAGCCGACGGCTGCCAGCATCAGGTACACGACCTGCAGCAGGGCGTCGGCGTACAGCTGGGCGCTCCAGAACAGGACCAGGAAGAACAGGTTATTGGCGATGCCGACGGGAAAGTTGGCGGTGCGCGCCCTGACGGTCAGCCAGACGCAGGCCGCGCCCGTGGCGAAGCCGAGCAGCTCCGCCCATGTCACCGCGTCGCGGCCGAAGTCGAACAGCACGGTGTTCAGGGGCGCGACGATATCGCCCAGGACGTCGCTGACAGCCATGCAGAGCAGCAGGTCCAGGCTGAGGCCGACATTGCGGGAGAGATTGACTGGGACCACTCGGTGGACTCCACCATTGTCCGCGCACATCAACACGAGGAGATCGCGTCTAGGGGGTGGCAGCGTTGCAAGCGGACCTGGTTCACGAGGGTGTGGTCTACTGACCTGGAGGTGGACCCGACGCACACCGAGCACCGAGTCCCTGGTCTGTGCGCGAACCATCGCCGCCCACGTCAGCTGATCGCCGGATCGCCTGCCGCGGCCCGGCTGGCAGCCGCAAGCCGCTCGGGCCGTGGCAGGCGCCTTCCAAGGGGACGCTTCGGGAGCTGCCACCTGATGATTTCTCATGGTCGTTTCTCAGATCGCCACCGGAAGACCACCGTCAGCGTCGGGCTCCTGGACACCGTCCCGCCTGGTCCCGGCCACGAGCAGTGCGTCGGCGGCGGCGATGGCCTCCTGCAAATTCCTGGTTCCCATCGTGACGCACAGCGTGTAGCTCACGTCCTCGAGCTCACGTTCCCTCTCTGGCGTCTCGATTTCGGCGAGCGCGATCTGCAGCGACGCGTAGCGCGTCAGCAGCCCTCTGACGACCTTGGGATCCGGGACGAGCAGCACAGCTCTCTCGATGTTTGAGCCGAGTGCCCCGTCACGGTCGGTCGCCGCGGCTGCTGAGTGGTTGTCAAACACTCTGTTGTACCTCCGTGGTTGTTGTGCCGAGGCTCAGACCGCTGCCTCGAAGTGAAGACCGGATGCACTCGACGTCTGTGACGGTTTCGCGCCCTACGGTCTCGTAGCTGCGTCCAGACTCGCAGCACAGACGGCGGCCTTCCCGGCAGCTGTGTCCGCGTGTCACACCCTCCGGCCCCGCCCTGTCTATCTGATGACGAACAACGGACAGAGGGACCAATGCGTGAGATTCTGATTGTCGGTGGCGGCTACGCGGGCTTCTACACTGCATGGCGCCTTGAGAAGAAGCTGCGCAGGGGGGCGAGGCACGGGTCACGGTTGTCGACCCGCGTCCGTACATGACCTACCAACCCTTTCTGCCGGAGGTGACGGCTGGATCGGTCGAAGCACGTCACGCTGCCGTGTCCTTGCGTCGGCACCTTCGCAGGACCCGGCTGATCGCGGGGAGCGTGACCGAGATCCGCCACGCAGACCGAAGGGTGGTCGTCCGACCTGCGAGTGGAGCGCAGGATGAACTTCGTTACGACATCCCCGTGGTCACCGCCGGTGCCGTGACCCGCACCTTCCCCATACCCGGGCTCGCGCAGCAGGCGATAGGCCTGAAGCACGTGGAGAAGGCGGTGGCCGTTCGCGACCGGCTGATGACGGCGTTCGCCCAGGCGGCGTCACTGCCGCCCGGTGCCGAGCGGCGAAAGCTGCTCACCGTCACGTTCGTGGGCGGGGGGTTCTGCGGCGTCGAGGGCTTTGGTGAACTCCTGTCGCTGGCCACGGCGATGGTCGGGTTCAACCCGGAACTCCGTATCGACGATCTGTCGTTCCACCTGGTCGAGGGCCGAAGCCGCATCCTGCCCGAGGTGGGAGACAAGCCCGGTGCCTGGGTGGTGCGTTCTCTGGAGCGCCGTGGCGCGCATGTCCACCTGAATTCACAGCTGCTCTCCGCCGAGGACGGCCACGTCGCGCTGTCCGACGCAGAGGAATGCGACTCCGGGCTGATCGCCTGGGCCGCCAGCACGCCTCCAATCCGGTCGTGCACAACCACACGGATCTTCCCGTCGACGAGCGGGGCCTGCTCGTGGTCCGGCCCGATCTGCGCGTGGGCACCGACATCGAGCCCGTGCCGGATGTGTGGGCGGCGGGAGACGATGCGGCCGTTCTCGACCTGGCTTCGGCCGTACCGGGTGCACACACGGTGCCGAACGCCCAGCACGCCGCCCGGCAGGGCAAGCATCTTGCGAAAAAAATCGCAGCAAGCCTCCGGGGAGACAGAATCCGGAACTACCGCCACAGCAGTCTGGGAGTGGTGGCGACCCTGGGGCTCGGACGCGGCATCTTCCAGTACAAGGGCATCGTCATCAAGCGACTTCCCGCCTGGCTGATGCACCGGGGCTATCACGTCCTGGCGGTGCCCAGCTGGGAGCGCAAGGTCCATGTTCTCACCGTCTGGCTCACCGCCGCACTGTGGGGCAGGGACCTCGTCTGCCTCGCCTCCGTTCAGCATCCACGGGACGCGTTCGTCACGGTCACAAACCCGCACCGCTTGGAGGAGGGCCTGGCGAGGGACCACGCGGCCGCATGAGCGGAGACATGCCATCGATCAAACGGTGAAGCCCGTTCGATGGCCCCACCGCCAGATCGAGGCCCGTATCGAGCGCAGGCAGTGCAGGCCACTGACGCAGGAGACATCGACCGTGGCCTCCTTCGCTACCTCCGGACGCCTTTTGATGCTGCCGACCCGGCATTTGGAGGCCGGAGTCTGCCGATGAGTAGGTGATGAGTCAGCCACGCCCGAACTCCTCCAGCACACAGCTGGCTCCGCCACTACGAGATCCGGAATCGGTTCGGCCCAGCGGCCGGACCTGCCGTGCGCGGCCGGTGACGGCGGTGCGGCGGGGCCTAGGAACGCTTGGCGCGGTAGAGGCCTCGGCCGGCCCGCTGGATACGGGACGAACCGACGAGGCGATCGAGTGTGCTGCGTACCCCGTTGATGCTTCCACTGTCGGAGTCACGACCCAGAGCCGCGGCAACGTCGCGGGCCCGCACGTCCGCGTCACCCACCGTGGCGAAGTACTCCATGATCTGCTCGGTGAGCATGCCGTATTTCTTCTGCTCGTCCGTTTCCGATCCGGCCGTGTGGGCACGGCCCGCGTCCTTGCCGCTCTTCGGCTTCCGCGCCTGGGGTGGGGGTGGCGGCGTGGTGGTGGCGTCCGCGGACTGGGGGGAGGCGATGTCCGGCTGCGGGACGACGGGCGCCGCGGCCTGGCCGCGTTCTGCGACTGCGGCATGGGCCGTGCCCGACGTAGCCGCCGCAGCAGCAGGGTCACGCACCAGGGCCTCGAAGGCGCTGAGGGCCCGCTGCACCGAGCCGAGATGCGCCACGACCGCAGCGAGCTCCCTCTCCAGCGCCTGCTTTTGGATCTGCAGTCGGGCCAAATCCTCTTGAAGGCTTTCAGCAGTGACCTCGATGTCATGCGCCGTGTGGGTTACAGAGACCACGTGTTCCTCTCCTCCTCAACCCTTCTTGCCGCGCCTCGGCTCACCTCCGGTGCCCCCTGGCCTGGATGCGGGACGCATACCCCCATACATCATATGTAGTGGCTCATGCGGAATGTAGGTGCGTCAGAAGGCCCACGGTGTCCAAAAGAGCCACCCCACTGATGAGGGGCACAAACGGGGCAGGTCACCGTGGTGCCAAAGGCCCGAGGCCGCAGGAACACCTGACCTACCGAGGGTGCGAGGACACCACTTCCGCGGATTACTGACACCGTTCGCAATGCTCCGGCCCGCTCCCGGGCCGCGTGGCTCTTGGCAACCTTCCAGCCGGACGACGCGCGGTTTTATTCGCTGTGCGGAGCTTCGGCGGAAGCAAAAGACGTGCGGCGCAGGAGGCGCAACGTGTCGGAGACTGTTTTCATGCGCGCGTCGACAGTGTCAAATGCCCTCTGAAGCATGCGTAGGCGGACCTCGAGCAGGGCCGCTGCTGCTGCCGTGGGCACACTGGCGGTGGCAGGGTCGGAGTGCTCGTCGCGGTCTCGTAACATGACGTGTCTCTCTGCGGCTCAAGCCGGTAGCAGCACGGAACCGGCGTATGTGCGGACGGGCAGCGGAGCAGCGGCCGTCCAGTCCGTACGGTGCTGCCGGCGTCCTGCGGCCCGTACCGACAACAGTCCGCCTGCCACTACGTCAACACAGTCCGCATCGAGGGAGCCTCGGCGCGCTCGGGACAAGACACGCGGTCGGCCGCCGCAGGACGGCACGGGGCGGCTGGAACCTGGAGATTCGGATGCCCTGGAACCGGCTTTGCCGGCCGGGCAAAGCTTGAGCGGGTGTCGTGCGGATGCATCGGCGGTCCCTGGAGCGCCAGGCCATGGTGCTTCCTTCCTCGCTGCGCGGGCTTGTACGAGCGGCGCGCGAGCCGCCCTCGCGCATTGACCGGACAGCTGAAGGAGGTGTGACAGCTGTGCGACGGAGACCGGTTGCCGTATGGGCCTGGCCCCCGCCGGAGAACGCCGACACAGCAACAGTGTCAGATCGTGTTATACCTGCGGGTCGCGCAGCAGGCGCAGCCCGAGTCGGATCCGCCAGGTGAGACCGGCGACGAGTGGTGAACGCCTGGCGGCCGCACAGGCCACGGCCCGACAGGCCAGGCGAGATCAGCCCGAGCACATGGGTGAGGTGGAAGAGGGATCCCACGATGCCCTGTCGTGTACGAGCCCGTCATCTGGATCACCGCTGCGCGGCCGCGTTGTGTGGTGCCGTGCGAGAGGGAGGATGCCGTATGGACCATGCTGATGCGGAGCCGATCGCCGAACTGCTGGACGAGCGTCGGTACCTGCTGGATGTCGCCTACCGGATGCTGGGCAGCCCCGGTGAGGCGGAGAGCGTCGTGGATGAGACCTACCGCCGGTGGTACGGGCTGTCCGACACGGAACGCAGGCGGATCGCCGCTCCCCGACCCTGGCTTGCGAAGACCGCGGGAGGAATCTGTCTTGGCCGGCTCGCCCACACCTCCCCGGCCGCTGAGGCCACCTTGACAAGGACTGTCCGGGGCCCTGAGGCGGCTGAGCGGCGGCAGGAGCAGGAGCAAGAACAGGGGGAGGAGGTCAGCCGGGCCTGCTGAACGCACTGGACTCTCTGTCCCCGGCCGAACGGGCGGCGTTCGTGCCGAACGAACGTCTTCGGGATGGCCCCCGATGCGGTCGCCGACGTCGTGGGCCGCACAGAGCCGGAGTGTGCAAAACTCACCGACCGCGCCGCTACTTGCTTCGGATGCAGCGCTAATGTCCCACGACGAAAGCCACGCGGAACTCGGCTGCGCGTCACACCTGCGCCGGGTGGCCGGTCTCACATGACAGCTCCCCGGTGCCTTTTGCAGAGACGAGATTGACCGCGATCGGATTCCGGGCCTCCCGAATGACGAACCCTGGAGGTTGCTCTCCCATGGCTGCTGAACGAGGAGACCACGGCATGTATTGGCGCGAACGGGCAGCTTGTCTGCGCGTAGACCCTGATCTGTTCTTCCCCATAGGAAACAGTGGGCCGACGCTTGAACAGATCGATGAAGCCAAGGCCGTCTGTGGCCGTTGCCCCGTCGTGGAACAGTGCCTCGACTGGGCCATGGAGGTGGGGCAGGTGGAAGGTATCTGGGGCGGCATGACGGAGAGCGAACGCCGTGCGATGAAGCGGCGTGAGGCCCGCCAGGGCACGGACGCGGTCACCGTGGCGGCGTGACAGCTGTCAGCGTGCTCGCTCTGCCGGGGGCAGACCGGCGTCAGGACACTCTGGCACCATCTCGTCGCCCTGTCATGATCAGTGTCGCGGCGATCAGAAGCGCTGTGATGATTCCGGTGCCGAGCACGGGCTCGGCTGTGTAGGTGGCGGCCAGGACGGCGATGATCGCGCCCAGGTGAACGATGTCGACCGCGGCGGATGCTGGCGAGCGGTGCCGGTGCAGGAGCCGGACGAGCACGATGAAAACGGCCACCGGGACGGTGTACGCGGCTGCGGCCTGCTGGTCGGTGAGTGCTCCCTGGCCCGCAGTACGCGCCACATTGAGGGCAAGGCCGGCACCGGTGGCAGCCGCAGAGGCGAAGACGGCGTAGTGGCCGTAACCCCACAGCATCGCGGTGGTGAAGGTGGCGAGTCGTCGTCGTGCGTTCTGGTTGAAGTACAGCCACCAGAACGAGAAGACCGTGAGCAGGCCGCCCAGCGCCAGGAACGCGACCGTGCCCGTATTCGCTTCGCTGTCCCATGCGATTCGCACGGCGCCGGCGGCGGCAGTGACGGACTCACCGAGCACGATGAGTGTGAACAGCCCGAAGCGTTCAGCAATATGACGCGGATGCCAGGTGGTGTTGGCTGCACGCTCGGCCCACACCGGGATGGCGAGTTCAGCCATGTCGAGAAGCAGGACCCAGGCGAGACCACCGTTGCCCGGCAGAGCGAGACGGGCCACCCAGCCAGCCTGAACCAGGAGGACTCCAAGGGCGTAACGTAGGCAGGAGCGGCGGCGTTCGAGATCCGAATACGCTGCACGCAGCCACTGAGTTGCCATGGCCAGGCGCATGACAACGTAACCCAACGTAATCACGGTGAAGTCGTTGTTCTCGAGAGCTTGTGCCGCGCCGCCGGCCATGACAAGGGCGCCTATGATCTGAACCAGCGTCAGGAGCCGGTACAGGACATCATCGGTGTCGTAGGCCGAGGCGAACCATGTGAAATTCATCCACGCCCACCAGATCGCGAAAAAAACGAGCGCGTAGCCGAGGACGCCGTGACCTATCCGGCCCGCAGAGAGCTCATGCTCGAATGCAGAAGCGACCTGGGCGACGGCGGTGACGAAGCAGAGATCGAAGAACAGCTCCAGCGTGGTGGCGGGACGGTGCTCCTCGTCGGAAAGACGAGCGAGCATCGGCCGGCACCAAGCAACTCCAGCATACGGTGACTGACTCATGGGGGTGGGTTCCCTGCGAAGTGACGGAAAGGGGCCGCGGCACGGGTTGTGCCTCGGCTGATAGTTCAGCAACGTGCCGTGTTCGAAGACGACCGGCCATGCGAGAGGCTACACGCCCAAACACACCATGCATGATGTGTTCTACCGCTGCTGCATCGTGCCATCGCCGTAGTGCACCCAGACTTCCGAGGTGGCGGTGCCTCACAACCTTTCTCACAATGCGCTGCGCCCCGATGCCTTCTTCGGGGACGCTTCACCGGACGACCTGGACCCGCCTCGCCCCGTCCGGCTTCTCCACCGGCGCTGCCTGCAAGTCGTCCAGGACCGGCATCAAGCCACCCGGCCGGGAGCAAGTGCTCGACGCTCCCGGCCACCGTTCAGCATCTGGTGGAGATCCGCGGCAGCCAGATCAACGGCTGCGGTTTCTGCACCGACATGCACACCAAGGAGGCCGCTCACGCCGGGGAGACCGCGGTGCGGCTCAACCTGGTCGACGCCTGGCGGGAGGCGACGGTCACCACCGAGGCCGAGCGCGCCGCGCTGGAGCTGACCGAGCAGGGCACCTGCGTCGCGGACGCGGCCGGGGGGCACCGACGAGGCCTGGACGAACGCCGCCAAGCACTTCGACGAGGACCATCTCGCCGCCCTGACCTCACGCATCGCCGTCATCAACGCCTGCAACCGCAACGAACGGCCGTCCCTTCCGCGGAGGGCGCGTTGAGGCATGAGTGCCACTGATGTCGTGTACTGCATGCTGACAGCGCTGTTCGCGGCGGCGGCGATCCGCGCCCTGCGGCATGCTGTCCTGTCACGGAGTTCCGGGTGGCGCAGCCGGGTCGACCATCTCCTGCACACTGCCATGGCCATGGCCATGGCCCTGGCAGTGATGCCGTGGAACTGGGGGCGCATACTGTCGGAGGTGCCGCTGACGGCCTTCTTCGCAGCCGCCGCAGCGTGGTTCCCGCTGACCGCTGTCAGCTGTCGGCAGGAGTCCAGACTGGCCGCAACAGCGCGGAGGCTGCCGTACGCGATCGGCATGGCCGCGATGGCCTGGATGGCGTACTCCACGGCCGGCCCGTCGCACGAGATACTGGTGGGAGGTCTGCCGGCGGCACACCAAGCCGCGCATCTCAGTCACCCTCCTGGGGAGTCGAAGGTCGGGGGCGTGGTCACCGGAGTGCTGGCGCTGCACCTCCTTGTGTGCGCTCTTCGGTCGCTGACCCGTGACATGCCCGCACTGGGCAGAGCTTCGGAGGCCGTAGCCACCACCGGCATCAGGAGCATCCTTCGGCCGCACCATGCAACGCTCGCGGCGCGGGCGGCGCACCGCTGCCACTCTCTCGCCGTTTCCACACTGTTGTCCGACAAAACGGCTATGGGTTCTGCTGGCCCGCGAACACACCGCGAGCGCGGAGGAACGCGAGGACCGCAGCGCAGAACTGTGCGGGCCGTTCGATATGCGCGAGGTGTCCCGTGTCCTCGAGGATCGACAACTCGGCTGCGGGCATGGCCTCGTGCAGTAGGCGGGCCCATCGCGGTCCGCAGATGAAGTCCTGCCTGCCGGCCAGGACGAGTGCCGGTGTGGTGATACGGGGCAGGGCGTCCCGGACATCGAACGGAGCGCCCTGGCCGCGGGTCGGGGCTGCATACATCCGGAGCGACTGGCGGACGGATGCGAACTCCTCCTTCCTGCCCCAGTAGTCGAAGAGATAGGCGGGCATGATCTTGCGCAGGACGGCGGTGGTGCCGTCGTCGTCGAGCAGGTCCAGGCGGGCCGTGAGGGCAGCGACGTAACCGGCCACCTCCGGGTGGTCGTCGACGTGACGGTCCACGAAGCGCTGCATGGCGGCGACCGCCGCCGACCAGAACTGGTCGTCTGCCACCGGCGACGTGTCGTACAGGACCAGGGCAGCGAGGCGCCCTGGGTGGTCGAGGGCGTACTGCTGGGCGACGAAACCACCATGGGAGTGGCCGAGCAGGGTGACCTCAGGCAGTTCCAGGTGCTCGACCACATGGTGCAGGAGACGCGCGTACATGGTCACGGAGTAGTCCTGCGGATCGGGAAGTCGTCCGGAAGCGCCCGTGCCGACCGGCTCGATGTACACCATGGTGAGGCTGCGCTCGAGCGCGGGCATGCGCAGGTATTCCCAGCCGATGCCGGGTCCGCCCGAGTGGGCGATGCATACAGGCCCCGAACCGGCGACGTGGTATCGCTGTTCGACGTGGGCGGCGTCGTGAGGGACGGTGATCG
Organism: Streptomyces sp. NPDC107546; assembly: GCF_055639175.1. Classification (NCBI taxonomy): domain Bacteria; kingdom Bacillati; phylum Actinomycetota; class Actinomycetes; order Kitasatosporales; family Streptomycetaceae; genus Streptomyces; species Streptomyces sp. NPDC107546. Next base: position 11,588 of record NZ_JBVKBA010000045.1, read on the forward strand.
TGTGGGTGCCGGGCGACAGCGGCGATGACGAGTGCTTCACGCCTTCCGATGATCCATTGCGGGGTGGCGCCCTCCAACAAAAAACGCAACATGTCATCACACTGTTATTGGGCCGCTCGGTCGAGCATCGCTGGAACGGTCCGGCGTGGTGCAGTTGCTCCAAGACTCGGCCGCACGCCACCACTGTCGGCCTTCAGTACTGTGAGCGTGCGATACACTGGTCACAGTGTTCCAGACGCAGGGTGGCAACTCCCAGACAAGCGTCGGGAGCGCTTCCACACCCGCTGCACGGCGCCGAGCGGGTGCAGTGCCCCGGATGTCATCGATCCCCCGTAGATGGCGTCCGGGGCCATTCACAGTCGTCACCGCGCATTTGTTCAGGAACGCCGGGCCCGGTAGAGACCACGGCCGGTCCGCCGGACCCGGGACGCACCGACGAGACGGTCGAGTGTGCTGCGCACCGCGTTGATGCTTCCGTTGTCGGTGTCGCGGCCGAGTGCCGCCGCTACGTCCCGGGCACGTACGTCGGCGTCGCCGGCCTGTGAGAAGTATTCCAGGATCTGCTCGGTGAGCTTTCCGTATGTCTGTTTCCCCTCGGCCTCGGGACGGGGAGCCCACATGCCCGGTCCCTGCCGGTTCTCGGGCTGCCCCGAGGCCCGGGTGACTTCTGCGGCTGCGGGACGTCGGGCCGGTGGAGCGTCTGTGTGCGCCCGTCTGGGCGCCGGGGCACGACTTCGGCCCGCATCGACGGTGTCCACGGGAACCGGCGTGCCACCCGTCGGATCCGCCATCAGGACCTGGAGTGCGCCCAAGGCACGCTGGAGGGTGTCCAGATGGGCCATGACGGCGGCCAGTTCCCTCTCCAGTGCCTGTTTCTGGAGCCGCAGACGGGCCAGATCCTCCTGCAGCCCCTCAGCGGTGACCTCGATGTTGCGCGCCGCGCCAGTTGCCGGGGCCATGTCTTCCTCTCATCCTCAGCCTTGCCGTGCCCGGCCCCGTTCACCTGGGGTGACGCTCGACGCGGACGCCGGGATGGGCGCTGCGGTGAATCCTATGCGGAAAACGATCTGCCGATGCATCCGCATCCGGGAGACCTGTGTTGTCACAGGGGAGAAAGATGCAGTGATACTTCGGTGAATGCTTGTCCATCAATTGTTGCCGCTGGCCCGCTCGAAACGCAACGACGAACGCCTTCGCAGCAGCGGAAGCACCGGCAACCCGTTCCGGGCGGTCGCGGCCGGACAACGTTGACGCGGTGGCGCATCGCGCACGTGCGGTCGGGTGGGACCCGAGCGGTGTCACCGGGTCCGCCACCCGCCGTGGCCGAGCAGCCGACGCAGCTGTGACAGGTCTGAGCCATGTTGTGAAAGTGCTGGTCGCAGCCACTCGTTGTGGCTGCGACCAGCACGGACGCTTCGTAGCGGACGGCGAGTTCGTCGTATCGGGTGGTGACGGCCCGGTGGCGCTTGAGCCGGTTGATCCGGCGCTCGACCCCGTGCCGCTGGTTGTAGTCGTGCTGGTCGAAGGACTGAGGCCGCCCACCGTGCGAACCGAGTCCGAGGCCGTTGCGCACTCGGTCTGCCGGAACCGGGATGATGGCCTTGATCCCGCGTCTGCGCAGGTAGCACCGGTTGCTGCGGCGTAGCCCTTGTCGGCCCGCACCCGATCCGGTCGCTTGCGCGCACGTCTGAGCGCAGTCGTCACTACAGGTCAACCGACTTCGAGCAACGCCCCGAACGCCGGGACAGGCAGCGGGGCGCCCAGCGTCCTGTCCTGTCGACAGCGAGTGGGACCGGAGGACCTGCCGCCGGGCGGACGGACGTCGTCCGGGGCCAGGACGGCCTCCAGCGAGGCAACGTCTCCGGTCCGCGCCGCCGTGACGAAGGCATCGAGGAGCCGTCGGTGCTCGGCCGTATCCACGGACTCCCGATGCTCGGCCGACAGGTGCTTGCGGGCCCGGCTCACGATCTTCCGTACATTGACAGGGGTCAGGCCCAGTATCTCGGCGATCTCGGCGTAGCCGTAGTCGAACGCCTCCCGCAGTACGTAGGCGGCTCGCTCGCTCGGGTTCAGCTTCTCCAGGAGGAGGAGCAGGGCCAGCTCGAGTGCCTCGGCCCGCTGCGCGCCGATCTCCGGGTCGCTGCTCGTGTCGACGGGCTCGGGCAACCAGGGGCCGATGTAGGTTTCGCGGCGCACCCGGGCGGACTGGGCCACGTTGATGGCCAGCCGGGTCGTCGCACTCGACAGGAACGCCACGGGGTTCACCACCACCGAGCGGTCCGTTCTCTGCCAGCGCATCCATACGTCCTGGACCACGTCCTCGGCCTCCATCGCACTGCCCAGCACGCGGTACGCGATACCGAACAGACGTGGGCGGAGCTCCACGAAGACAGATACGGCCTCGTCCAGGTTGCTTCCCATGGAGGGCGTCTCACGATGCATGATCCTTCTGTCTCCGTTCCCCGCGGATCGGTGCTGCCGGCGGGCGCGCTCGTATGGCTTGCCGCGTGACGGTCCGCCCGTCGGCCGACTCCTGGACACGCCACAACAAGTCACATTGATTTCAACTGTCTGCTTCATAGACCAGGGCCATCCCCGATCCGTTACAGGTCATCGTGACCAGTGGTTGTGAGCAGCGAAAAAGTGTTGTGCGCTGGGCCTGCCCGGGCGCACGGTGTGAAGGCGTCTCAGTCTTTGAATGCTGTGGAAGTGGGGGCGCCGGGGGTGTGGGGGCGGTTCCAGGTGCGGAGTTTGTCGGGGTTGAGGACGGCCCAGACCTGGATGACGTGGTGGCTGGCGATGTCGAAGCTGATGACGGCGGCTACCTGGTCGTTGTGGCGTACGACGATTGCGGTACGGCCGTTGGCCGGGCTGAGGTGCAGGGTGGTGTGCGGTCGGAGGGTCAGGAGGGTGAGGAGGGTGCGGGCGACGTGCTGATTGCCGTGCACCGGCCGGGTGAGGGCACGAACCTTGCCGCCGCCGTCGAAGAACGCGGTAGCGTCGGGTGCCAGCAGGGATGTCAGATGGGTGGCGTCGGCTGTGGTGCAGGCGCGCCAAACCGCGCGGACGATCCTGTCGTGCTGCTGTGGTGTGGTGGGGTGTGAGCGGCTGCTACGCAGGCTGCGGCGGGCGCGGTCGGCGAGTTCGACGCATTCGCGTGGCGTCCGTCCCACGATGTCGGCGACCGCTCGTGGTGGCATGGCGAAGACGTCGTTGAGGACGAACGCCGCTCGTTCAGTGGGGGACAGAGCGTCCAGGGCGTTGAGCATGGCGCCGCTGATCTCCTCCTCCAGGGCCCGGTGGAGTCCCGCCGCCGTATCGCCGTCCTTCCCGCCCGGGCCTGTGTGCAGTCGCTCGGTCAGGATGAGGCGTGCCAGGCAGATGGAGCCCGTGGTTTCGGTCAGCCAGGCGCCTGGGTCGGTGATGCCTGATTTCTGGAGATCGGACAGGCTGTACCACTGCCGGTAGGTCTCGGTGACGGCGTCTTCGGCCTCGGGGCCTGTGCCCAGCATCCAGTAGGCGACATTGAGCAGATGCCGTCGTTCGTCGAGCAGATCCGCGATCGGCACCGCGTCACCGGCCTGGTCCATACGGCATTCTCCTTCTCACACGGCATAGCGTCACCACCGCCGAGATCGGCTGGATCGACGTCCGTGACGGTCGGCGGACGGAGCACCCGGTCCCGGGACGCCCCTGGCCGACGGGCTCGTCTTCGGTGCCCTCAGCAGTGCTGACCGGACAGGCACGGATCATGTGACCTCAGGAGGCCCCCGTCACCCGATCCGACGGAATTCCACCTCGCGGCGCCGGCGTGTGACAATGAGCGAGGCCCGGGGATCCACGTACATAACAGTGTGACAGGATGCTCTCCCGACACCGATCGCCAGGCGTCGCCCGCTGACGAAGGGACCTTGCCATGCCTGCCATCCTGATTCACGGCGTCCCCGATACCCACCGGGTATGGGACGGCGTGCGGCGGCACCTGACCCGGACCGATGTGGAAGCCTGGGACTTGCCCGGCTTCGGCGCGGCGCGCCCGGCCGGCTTCGGGGCCACGAAGGAGGAGTACGTGGACTGGCTCATCGAACGGCTGGAGCGGGTCGGTGAGCCGGTGGACCTGGTCGGTCACGACTGGGGGTGCATATTCACCGCCCGCGTCGCCTATCTGCGCCCCGATCTGGTCCGTACCTGGGCCGGGGGCAACGGGCCGATCAACTCCGAATACGTATGGCATCCGTTGGCCAAGATCTGGCAGGACCAGGTCGAAGGCGACCGCTTCATGGAGGAACTGCAAACGGAACCGTTCGCCGACGACCTGGCGACCGGCTTCGACGTGCCCATCGACCTGGCACGGGAGATGGCGAGCCGCGTGGACGGGCCGATGAAGGATGCCATCCTCAGGCTGTACCGGTCGGCTGTGACGATGGGGGCGGAGTGGGAGCCGGGGCTGTCCGCGGTGTCGGCGCCGTGCCTGGTTTTCTGGGGGGCGCTTGACCCCGCCTGTCAGATCGAGTTCGGGCGCAAGCTCGGTGCCTCCCTGCACGCGTCAGCGGTGATCGAGATGGACTGTAATCACTGGCCCGTGCTTCAGCGGCCCGCGGAGGTGGCCGAGATCCTGGAGGCGCACTGGAGTCTGCACGCGAACGCGTGATGAACGCGCCGGCCGCACCGACGGAACGGCGGGCGCTTCTCCCGTTCGCGACCGCCGTCCGCCCGGCCGTCCGCACCAACGACCGGGGCAGCATGGCCTACGCCGGGCAGCAGTTCGTGGTCGCGGGGACGAAGGACGACTGGATCGCGATCTGGTTCGGCGGCAGCAAGGTGTGGCTCTGCCACCCGCACGAACGCGACACCGTACCGGCGGGCCGCATGACGATCGTCGGCGCCGCCGGTACCGAGCCGGTGAAGGTCCACGGCACCGGCTGCCCGGACGCCGCCGAGATCCCCGACGGCCTCTCGTCGCGGGCTCACGCGCCGCTCGTGGCAAGAAGGTGCACACCATCCAATACGGCCACCGTACGTACCTCGTCCACGAGACGGACGTGACGGCCGGGAATCGCTCGCACGGCGATCACTGACCCCGGCCCCCGGCGTTGGCCACGAAGCGCGCCATGGGGTGACCACGGACTCACCCACGGCAGTCCAAGGGCGCCACGGGGTGGCCGGCGGTGTCCACTTGCCGGAAAGGGCCGACGCCGTGGGCTGACACGTTCCCCAGTCGTCCGGGCCGGTCCGCTGCACAGCGCAGGTGTGGCAATCCGGCGGCCGGCACTGCAAACGCCCCGTGTCTCTGCGACGAGGGACGGTATCCAATCCAAGGGGTAGACCAGAAACGGCGCCGCCAGTTGCACGTACGGGATTCCCGGTTCCGCTCCCGGTCACGTCACACCACGTGGTTCTGGCCGGTCTTGATAGGTGAAACCGAGAGGAACAGAGGACACCGTGCGTGAGATCTTGATCGTGGGTGGTGGTTACGCGGGTTTCTACACCGCGTGGGGCCTGGAGAAGAAGCTGCGGCGGGGTGAGGCACGCGTCACCGTGGTCGACCCTCGTCCGTACATGACGTACCAGCCGTTCCTCCCCGAGGTGGTCGCCGGGTCGGTGGAGGCCCGGCATGCCGCGGTCTCGCTGCGGCGGCACCTGCACCGGACCCGTGTGATCGCGGGCACGGTGACGGAGATCCGCAACAGCGCGCGCACGGTCACGGTCCGGCCGGAGACCGGGCCGGACTTCGACCTCCACTACGACGTGCTGGTGGTGACGGCGGGGGCCGTCACGCGCACGTTCCCGATTCCTGGGCTGAGCGACCAGGCGTACGGACTGAAGCACGTCGAGGAGGCCGTGGCGATCCGCGACCGGCTGCTCACCTCGTTCGACCGTGCGGCGACCCTTCCGCGCGGTCCCGAGCGCCGCAAGCTGCTCACCGTCACCGTGGTCGGAGGCGGATTCTCCGGGGTGGAGGGCTTCGGTGAACTGCTGGCCCTGGCGACCGCCCTGCTGAAGCACTACCCGGAGATCGATGCGGGAGAACTGGGCTTCCACCTGGTCGAGGCGCGGGACCGGATCCTTCCCGAGGTGACCGACCGGCCCGGTGAGTGGGTTGTGCGCTCGCTGGAGAAGCGGGGTGGCAGGGTGCATCTGAACACCCAGCTCGTCTCCGCGGAGGACGGGCACGTGGTGCTGTCCGACGGAGAGGAGTACGACTCGGGCCTGATCGTGTGGACGGCGGGCAACGCGTCCAACCCGATCGTGCACAACCACACCGACCTCCCGGTCGACGAACGGGGCCTGCTGACGGTGCGGGCGGATCTCCGGGTCGGCACGGACACCGAGGTGGTGGCGGATGTCTGGGCGGCCGGCGACGATGCCTCCGTGCCCGACCTCGCAGCCGGGCGACCGGGGGCCCGCACGGTGCCCAACGCGCAGCACGCCGTCCGCCAGGGCAAGCGTCTGGCGAAGAACATCCTGGCGTCACTGCGTGGCCGGCCGGTCAAGGACTACGTGCACCACAGTCTGGGGGTGGTGGCCACGCTGGGGCTGGGCCGTGGCATCTTCCAGTGCCGGCGCCTGGTCATCAAGGGTTTCCCGGCCTGGCTGATGCACCGGGGCTACCACGTCCTGGCGGTACCCAGCTGGGAACGCAAGGTCCGTGTTTTCGCGGTGTGGGCCACGGCCGCCTTCTACGGCCGCGACATCGTGTCCCTCGTCTCGGTCCAGCGCCCGAGAGACGCCTTCGTCTCCAGCGGCGCCCCACGGCGCAGCGAGGAGCCCACGGACGTCGTCGCCGGATAGGCCGGCGGTGACGTGCCGGGTGACGGGTGTCTCGCTGGGAGCACCCGTTGCCCTGAGGTGGCGTGCTGACTTCCGGTGACGGCGGCACCCATCACCTGGCGCGGCGAAGTACGGTCCCCGGTCAGGGCTTGGCGGCGCGGTACAGACCGCGGCCGACACGGCGAATGCGGGAGGTGCCGACCAGACGGTCGAGCGTGCTCCGGACGGCGTTGATGCTGCCGCTGTCGGTGTCACGGCCCAGAGCGGCGGCGACATCGCGGGCACGGACGTCGGTGTCCGCGACTTCGGTGAAGTACCTGAGGATCTGTTCGGTCAGCTTGCCGTACTTCGGTGCGCTGTCGGCCTCGGCCTCGGCCTCGTGGTCGGGCCTCGCCCGGCTCGCGTCGGCGTCCTCGGTCGTGTCCACGGGCGCCGGCTCCGCCGTCGGCCGGACATCCACAGACCCGGGTGCCGCAGACGGCGGAGCGACCATGGGCATCAGGGCCTGAAGGGCGCTGAGGGCTCGCTGAACGGAGTCAAGGTGAGCGGTGACCGCGGACAGTTCCCGCTCCAGCGCCTGCTTCTGAACCTCCAGCCGGGCCAGGTCCTCCCGGAGGCTCTCGGCGGTGATCTCGATGTTGCGAGCCTTGGGGGTCACGGAGCCCATGTGTTCCTCTCGTCCTCAACCCTTTTTCCGGCGCGGCCGCCGATGTGCCGGCGACGTCAGCCCGGCCCACCGCCGTCGGATGCTACCCGCACATCATATGCAGCGGCCCCCGCCGGTCGGGAACGGAGCGGGCGGACACCGGAGAGCCCGCATCGACTGGCCAGGCGATTCACCGGGTCCGCCCGCGCGATCTGTCAGGGGCGGTCGGGCCTCGAGTGATCGAGCCTGGCGCCCTCTGTCTCGCCCGGGTGCTTCTGGCCGTCGGCGGGCCAGGCCACCGAATGCTGCAGTTGCCGGAGGGCCTCGGAGACCGCGTCGATGCGGGCGTCCACCGTGTCGATCGCCTCTCGGAGCAGGTGCAGCCGGCCCTCGAGCAGTGCCGCCTCCGCCGCCAGCGACGCGGTGGCGGCGGCGGGATCGGCCTGCCGGTCAGTGCTTCGGGGCATCCTCTCGTCCTTCCTCAGCTTGTGCCGGAAGCCTGGGCACGGACGTCTCTCGAACAGCGATCACTCGAACGCATCGGCTGACGTGTGTCCCTGCCATGCTCCTCCTTCTTCGCCGCACGGCTTGAGCGGTTGCCGCTGCAAGCCGTCGACACCGCATTGACCAGGCAGTGGCGGGAGCTGTGACAGCCGTGGAGCGGTGCGCCCCGTTACTCCGGCTCGCACCCGGGATCAGAGGCGTCCTGGGCGAAGGGGGCGCCGTGCGGCAGGACGTAGAGGACCTTCAGTACGACATACGACATTCACCGCGCCGCGGTTCTGGCCGATGTGCCCGTGCTTCGCGCCAGGCGGTTCCTTCACGTAGCCGCCCTTCCTGTACACGCCGTCCGACCCGCACGTGGCATCGAAGTGGCTCAGTGTCCCCTGTTTGACATAGGCGTACAGGTAGCCGTCGTGGTAGTGCCATCCCGTCCCCTGACCGGGAGGAACGGTGATCTCACGGAGACTGTAGTCCCAACGACTGGTGGTCCAGTGTGCCAGCGTCTTGCCGGTGACACCGGGACCGCCGGGCGCCGCCTGGGCGACACCCATGGCGAGCGTGAGCCCTGCGGACACGGCACCGATGGCCGCGGCACGCAACACGTTGCGCATGCTGATCCCCTTCGGGAGGTGGGTATGTGAGGGGCCGCCTGGGTAAGTGCACTTCATGAGCGGCCTGTTCGACAGGACTCACCGTATTGCCGTGGGGAATAACACCGACAGCGGGGTCCCGTGAAAGTGTGTTTCGGCGACACAATGAGGCAGTCGCGAGATGCACACGCCACCGCACCGACGGTGGTGCCGGAGGGCGGTTCGGAAGGAGAACCCGGTATGGAGCCTGTCGGTGACAGCCTGCCGATCACGGAGTTACTCGACGAGCGGAGGCATCTGCTGGAGGTCGCTCACTGGATGCTGGGCAGCCGCCTCGCGGCCGAGCGCGTCACCGACGAGGCGTACCGGCGGTGGTACGGGCTCTCCGATCACCAGCGGGAGCGGATAACGGCGCCACGAGCCTGGCTGACCCAGGTCGTCGGTGACATCTGCCTGGCGCGGCTGGCCTTGCCCGGCCGCAGGGAAGACGCCCAGGGCCCTGTGCCGAGGAGGGAGCAGCACGGTTCCGGTCTGGAGGGCGAGGTCAGCGCGGTGTTGCTGCGAACGCTGGACATGCTGTCACCGGTCCAGAGGGCCGCGTTCGTGCTCAATGACGTGTTCGGAATGGCACCGGGCACGGTCGCGGGCATCGTGGGACGGTCCGACGCGGAATGCGCCGAGTTGGCAGACCGGGCCCGCCGGAGCATCAGGGCCCGGCGCGCACAGCCGACGCCGCCACACCGGCAGGACGAGATCGCCCACGCCGTTCGACACGCGTGCGCCGACGGGGACGCCGACCGCCTGGCGTCCCTGCTGACCCCGGACGCCATCGCATTCTTCGACGGCGGAGGCAAGGTCCGCGCGCTGACGCGGCCCGTCACCGGCAGCGGACGCGTCGCCCGGAGTCTGCTGACCTTGCTCGCCCGGCACCCCCGCACCACCTTGCACACGCACCCCGCCAACGGACGCACTGGTCTCGTCGTCCGCTACGACGACCAGGTCGCCGCGGTCATCACCCTCGACATCACCGGCTCGCGTGTCGTCCAGGTCTGGGTCGTCCTCAACCCCGACAAACTGCGCTCCTGGAACCGCCCTCGTCCATGACGAGTCGCCCAGGAACCCGGTCTCGGACGCGGGGGACGGCCGCGGAGCGGGAGCGGAGTCGAAGAGGGCGGCGCTCCCACGCGGGGTGAAAACCCACGTCACCTGGTGAATGCCCTGGTACGTGACCGCGACGGTCATGACGGTCGCGGTCGGCCGGGGACGCCAGCCGCCCCCGGATGCCCTTGCCGTCGAACAGACTGACCGCGTTCGGCGTGAGCAGCTCATGCGGCGCCGGCCTCCGGGACAGGGCGCCGTGATGCCGGAGAGATGCCGGAGCTCAACGAACACGGCAACGGCCTCGCTCAGGTCGCCCCTCGGCGGGGGCGCCTTCGCATACATCGGTGGATTACTCGCCGGCCTTCGGAAACACGAGCCCGGCACGGTTTCGATGTCACACACACGTCGACCGCTCGGTCGTTTCAAGTGACGAGCGGTGGTGTACTGCCCACCCGCGTCTTCGCAATCCCTGATGACGAGCCGCCCCCCCGAGACCGTATCCGTCCCTCACCTCAGGAGGTGTTCCATGGACTGGCGCGAACGGGCGCTTTGCCAAGTCGAGGACCCTGATCTCTTCTTCCCGATAGGCAACATCAACAGTGGCCCGGTGGCGATACAGACGGATGAGGCGAAGGCCGTCTGCCGTCGCTGCCCCGTGAGGGAGCAGTGTTTGGCGTGGGCCGTCGACGCGGATCCGGTGGAGGGCATCTGGGGCGGCACGACGGAAGGGGAGCGCCGTGCCATGCGCCGGCGCACGGCGCGTACGCCGGGGGCGACGGAAACCGCCGCGTGAGCGCAGGCCGAGTGAGCGGACCCGGCTGTGGCCGCGGTGGAAGGAGCCGAAGCCGCAGACCGCAGGCGGGGGAGGGGGTGGGCGGGGTGGTTCCGGAACGGGTGCGGTCCCGCCCACACCGGCTTCCGGTCAGGCCGCCGTGTCCCGGTCGGCCCGTATCGCGGAGACGTCCAGTGTCAGAGTCACCTTGTCGCTGACGAGGACTCCGCCCGTCGCCAACGGTGTGTTCCAGGCCAGCCCCCAGGCCGAACGCCGCAGCGTGGCCGTGCCCTCGAAGCCGACCCGGTGCCGCCCGTAGGCGTCCTCGCCGGCTCCGCCGAAGACGACGTCGATGTCCAGGGGCAGCTCGATGTCCTTGATGCGCAGACTGCCTGTGAGACGGAACTCGTCGTCGCCGAGCGGGACGATACCGGTGGAGCGGAAGGCCATCAGGGGAAACGTCGCGGAGTTGAAGAAGTCGGGCCCCCCAAGGTGAGCGTCGCGCTCCGGGATGCCCGTGTCCAGACTGTCGGTCTGGACACTCACGTACGCCTCGGAACGGGAGGGGTCGGAGCCGTCGAGTTTGAGAAGGCCCTCGAAACGGTCGAATCTCCCGCGGACATTGGAGATCATGGCGTGCCGGACGGAGAAGCCGATCGAACTGTGGACCGGGTCGATGGTGTAATTACCGGTCACCCCGGGGTACGAGCCTGAGCGGGGAGTAACGGCCTGATCGCGTTGCGTCAGCATGGTGGGTGGCTTTCTCTGCGGTGGTTGTCTGTGGTTGCAAGGTGTGTCGGCGTCCCGGTCGTCGCCGCGCCGGACAGGAAGAAGGGGCCTGTCGTGCCGCGGTGCGGATGACAGGCCCCCTCGCGGGTGGCGGGCCCTGCCCCAGGGCCCGCCACCGGCGGCTCACTGCTGCTGCGCGAGCCAGTCGGCGAAACGGGTCTCGGCGATGTGCGCGTCCGGACCGGGGAGCAGGGTGGTCTCCTGCAGTTCCGCACCGAAGTACGGGGCGTGCTCGTCGGTCACGACCGTGCGCGGGTCGTTCTTGGCGACCAGCCCCTTCCGGATCAGCTCGTCCAGCTGGAACACGTCGGGGCCGGCGACCTCCACCACCCCGTTGACTGGGGTACTGACAGCGGTGCGGCCGACGGCGGCGGCCACGTCGTCGGAGTAGACGGGCCGGATCTTGATCGGGGCCAGACGGACGGTGTCACCGTCGGTCGCCGAGTCGGCGATGCCCTTCATGAACTCGAAGAACTGCGTGGCGTGAACGATGGAGTACGGGATTCCCGAGTCCTTGATCAGCCCCTCCTGGGCCTGCTTGGCACGGAAGTAGCCGCTTTCCTGAAGCCTTTCCGTACCGACCACGGAGAGGGCGACGTGGTGGGTCACCCCGGCGTCCGCCTCCGCCTTGAGGAGGTTGGTGGTCGAGGTACGGAAGAACTCCATGACGGCGTCGTCGGCGAAGGAGGGCGAGTTGGAGACGTCGACCACGACCGAGGCCCCGTCGAGGACTTCGGCCAGGCCATCACCCGTGAGCGTGTTGACGCCGGTGTTGGGGGCGGCCGGCACGGCCTCGTGACCGTGCTCGTTCAGCTTGGCGACCAGCTTCGAGCCGATCAGTCCGGTACCGCCGATCACTACGACCTTCATAGTGGAAATCCTTTGGGAGATGTGTGATTGGGTTTGCACCAGGAATGACCGGGTGCGCCGGTTTTCTGTGACGATGAAAAATCCGTGAAGCAGGAACGCGGGATGACGGACCGCTATTCGACGAGCTTTCCGTCGGTGGAGACGTCCTCCATGAGGGACGCGATCTCGCCCGGGACGGGCGGAATGCTCTCACGGGTGATTCCGGTCGTCGGGGACCAGACGAGATTGACGCGGAAGGCGGGATCCATGTCAGGGAAGTCGCTGCGATTGTGACAACCGCGGGTCTCCCGGCGTTCCAGCGCCGCTTCGAGAGTGGCGCGGGCCGCCAGGGCGGCCGACTTGAGGTCGAAGGCGTGGGCGAGGTCCTGGAAGCCGGCGATGTCGGGGTGAACTCCGACGTTCTCCATGCGCTTCTCGATGGTGTCCAGTTCCGCCAGACCCGTGCGCAGACCCTCTTCGTCACGGACGACGCCGGCGTGTTCGGTCATGGTGTTGCGGATGGCGCGCTGGAGGGCGCGGACGTTCTCGGGCCCGTCGGCGGCGAGCAGTTCGTCGACCTCGGCGCGGGCCTGGGCCACCGCGGCCGCGGAGCGAGGCTGCGCGGTGAGCGACTCCGAGTAGGCGGCGGCGGCCTGGCCGGTGATGCGGCCGTAGACGAGGAGTTCGATGAGGCTGTTGCCACCGAGGCGGTTGGCGCCGTGCAGACCGCTGGAGGCCTCGCCGATGGCGTACAGGCCGCGGACGTCCGTACTGTGATCCTCGGGGCGGACCCAGACGCCGCCCATCGAGTAGTGCGCGGTGGGGGCGACCTCGATGGGTTCCCGGGTGATGTCGAGCATCTGCAGATCGAGGAGCGTCTGGTAGACCCGGGGCAGCCTGTTCATGATCGTCTGGCGGGGAAGGTGGGAGACGTCGAGCCAGACCCCGCCGTTGGCGGTGCCGCGGCCTTCCTTGATCTCGGTGTAGGAGGCGAGGGCCACGCGGTCACGGGTGGACAGTTCCATCCGCTGAGGGTCGTACCGGCTCATGTACCGCTCGCCGAGGGCGTTGCGCAGAATGCCGCCCTCGCCGCGGGCCGCCTCGCTGACGAGGGTGCCGGCGGCGTTCTCCGGTTCGATGATGCCGGAGGGATGGAACTGGACGAGTTCGGGGTCGCGCAGCCGGGCCCCGGCCTCCACCGCCAGGCGGAAGGAGTCGCCGGTGTTCTCGTCCCGTCGCGAGGAGGTGCGCCGCCAGATGCGGGTGTGCCCGCCGGCCGCGAGGATGACGGCGTCCGCGTGGATGAGGTAACGGGTGCCGTTGTTGAGGTCGAAGCCGTAGGCCCCGAAGACGGCGCCGTCGTGGACCAGGAGACGGGTGATGTAGACGCTGTCGAGCATGGGTATGTCCAGCTGGCTCGCGCGCCGGATGAGCGTGCGCTGGATCTCGAGGCCGGTGTAGTCGCCGGCGAAGGCCGTGCGGCGGTACTTGTGGGCGCCGAAGAAGCGCTGCGAGATGCGGCCGTCCCCTTCGCGGGCGAAGGCCATGCCGTAGCGTTCCAGGTCGTCGATGCCCAGGGCCGCGCCCTGGGTGACGATCTCCGCAGTGCGGGGGTCGCCGAGCAGGTAACTCTCCTTGAGGGTGTCCGCGGCGTGCTGCTGCCAGCTGTCCTCGGGGTCCATCGTGGCCAGGGCCGCGTTGATCCCGCCGGCGGCCAGGGAGGTGTGGGTGTCCTCCTTGGGGCGCTTGCCGACGGCAACGACATCGACGCCGGCCTCGGCCAGCTCGATCGCCGCCCGTAGGCCGGCCCCGCCGGTACCGATCACGAGGACCATGGTCGAAAGTCGTTGTTCGGTGATAGCCACGATTGCTCCCGTCGCTGTGGGTGTCACCGACTACGACCAGGCCAGGCGGAGCTTTGTGACACGGGCGCCTCCCGGCTCCGGGGCGGGTGACCCCGGGCAGAGCGCACGTGTCACAACGAGACGGCATCCCCGGTCGTATCGATGAGTCCGACGGCCGCCCGAGCCGGTCCTGTGGCGTGTTCGACGGCGAGGAGGAGAGGGATGACGTACGTCATCGCGCAGCCCTGCGTCGACATCAAGGACCGGGCGTGTGTCACGGAATGCCCCGTGGACTGCATCTACGAGGGTTCACGCACGCTCTACATCAACCCCGCGGAGTGCGTCGACTGCCACGCTTGTGAGCCCGTCTGCCCCGTGGAGGCCATCTTCTACGAGGACGACCTGCCGCGGCACTGGGCGCACTACCGGTCCGTCAACGCGGAGTTCTTCGTGGCCGCGACCCCGGAGCGGGACCATCGGGGTGGCGCGGCCGGAGATCACCCTCTGGTCACGGCCCTGCCCCGCCAGGGTCTCCACAAGAAGGAGATCTCCGTCTTCGCCGTGCGCAAGGAGGAAGCCGCCGACGCGGACCTGTGGTTCCCGTCCTGACCGGATGTGCCGGTGATGAGCGGCCGCCGCCCGGGGCGACGGCCGACGCATGCCGGCCGTGCCGGTCAGGAGGCGAGCGTGATGGTGGTCGGCGTACCCCTCCAGGCCATGCGCGCGTAGGGACACAGCGCGTCGGCCTTCTCCATCAGATCCGTTGCTGTCTCGGGAGCGACACCGGGCCACTGCACCACCAGATCGACGCGCAGCAGATAGCCACCGTCCTTTGGATCCCGTCCGAAGGCGACGGTCGCCACCACCGAGATGGCCGCGGGGTTGAGCGCCTCCTGCCGTGCCAGGAGGCTCAGCGCGCCGTGGAAGCACGCCGCGAAGCCGGCCGCGAAGAGCTGCTCGGGGTTGGTTCCCTGACCGTCGCCGCCCAGCTCGGCGGGCATGCGCAGGTCGAGGTCCAGGGCGCCGTCGGACGAGCGTGCCCGGCCGGAGGCCCGCCCGTGCGAGGCCACACCACCGTGGACGGTCACGGTGGTCGTGTAGATGGGCGAGAACTCGTTCCCGTCGTAGTCCTTCTCGGTCGACAAGGTGGGCAACTGGATACGCTCGGTCACGGCATGACTCCGATGTGGTCGTGGTACGGCGTTCCGGCGGACGTCCGGGAGCGCGTACTCAGGGGGCCCGGAGGCACGGAAGGTGGTGACGCGCGGGTCCGCGGGACACGCCGGGCAGGCCGGGGCGCTCTCTCTCGCGAGCGACACCGCACCGCACACACCACACGTCACGTCGTCCGTCCTGGGGTCGGGGCGTCCGGGGTCCGGACTACTGGTTGACCGACGAGTAACCGATCCTGTGACGCCTGCCCGCCGACGGCCGGGGAGGGTGCCCGCCGGCGGGTCAGTCGTGCAGGGAGGCCACGTAGGGCGCCAGCTTGGCCGGATTCATCACCCACATGAGCCGGTCGATACCCTCCGTTGAGACGTCGACGGACAGCAGAGCGACAGCCTGCCCGCCGGACGAGACCAGCACGGCCGGCAGGCCGTTCGCCTCGACCCACCGGATGTCCGCCTGTGGCCAGAAGCGCGGTGCGAACGCCACGAGGTACCGCGAGACATGCGGCCGTCCGATGACCGGGATCTTGGACGCGCCGCGGATCCCGCCACCGTCCGTGTAGCTGACGACGTCGGCGGTGAGAACGTCCTCCAGCATCGACAGATCGCCCGTCCGCGCCGCGGAGAGGAACACCTCCAGCAGCCGCCGATGGGCTGCCGGCGCGACGCGCTCCCTGCGCTCGGCGGCCAGGTGCCTGCGTGCCCTGCTCACCAGCTGACGCGCGTTGGCCTCGCTCGTCTCGAGAATCTCGGAGACCCGCCCGTAGGGGTAGTCGAACGCCTCCCGCAGCACGTAGGCGGTGCGCTCCACAGGATTCAGTTTCTCCAGGAGCAGCAGGACCGCCATCTCCAGGGCCTCGGCCCGCTCCGCGCCCAGCTGCGGATCCTCCGTGGTGTCGACGGGCTCGGGAAGCCAGGGGCCGACATAGGACTCCCGGCGCACCCGTGCGGACTGGGCCAGATTGATCGCCAGCCGGGTGGCCACCGTGGTGAGGAAGGCGGCCGGTTCGAGGATCTTCGTGCGGTCCGTGTTCTGCCACCGCAGCCAGGTTTCCTGCACGACGTCTTCGGCCTCTGCGGCACTGCCCAGGACGCGGTAGGCGATGCCGAAGAGTCGCGGGCGCGCCGAAAGGAAGTCCTTCGTCGCTTGACCGAGGGCGTCGGGGTGGGCGCCAGCGTGCATGGATCGTCCCTTCTGGCTTCGTGCGCACCATGCTACAAGCGGTCGAGGGGGGACGCGTCGGGGGTTGTTGACACGATCGTTCCCGATGCCGTCCAGGTCACACCCCGTGGCACTCGATGAGTCCGCGGTATCCCGTGCAGGGCACGGCACCGCACCGGTCCCGCGACCTGCTCGTTTCTGGTGCCGAGCGAGCTGTGTCACGAAACAACTGCACGTCCGGTCAAGACTGCGAAAGGTCCTGGACCAGGAAAGGTGCACACGGTGTCGTTCAGGAGACCAGCGCACGACTCCCCTCACAGCCACGGCGGCGGTGACGTGGCCCCGCGTCCCGCCGCCTGACCCGCCTCATGGACACTCCCGTCGACGTCGTGCACTTCATGCTGACGGTGCTCTTCGCCCTCGCGGCGGTGCACGCACTGTGGCACGGCGTCCGGTCGCCGGGGGCGGGACGCCGTGACCGGGTGGACCATCTCCTGCACTTCGCCATGTCCGTGGCCATGGCGGCCATGCCCTGGAGTCTCGGCCGATCGCTGCCCGGCCGGTCCACGACGGTTCTCTTCACCCTCGCCGCACTGTGGTTCCCGCTGACCGCCCTCCGCCGCCACACGGCGAACAGAGTGACGGAGATCGCCGGCCAGCTGCCGTCCGCGGCCGGCATGGCCGCGATGGCCTGGATGTTGCGCACACACCACGGCCGGGCGGTGCCGTCCCACGAGATCCTGGCCGGAGGCGTCCCGGCCGCGCACGACACCGTGGCTTACGGTCATGCCACCGGCGCACCGGTGTCGGCTGCCTGGGTCACCAGGCTGCTGGCGGTGTATCTCCTGGCGTGCGCCATGTGGTCGTTGACCCGCCCCATGCCCTCGCTGCGGTCCGTCCCGGACGCCGCGCACCGCGCCGCCGCGACGGACCCATACGGTCACGTCCGCGACGGAGCGATGGCGCTGGGGACGGCCCTGATGCTGCTCATGTCCCACTGACCGCCTGTCATAGGGCGCCGGCGAGGGCCTTGCTACGCATCAGGAAGTCCGACAGGTAACTGTCGTGGGGCACGCCGGGAGCCATCCAGTATGTCGGGTGGTCACCGACGTACACATTGGCGATGGTGGGTTCCGCCAGCAGAGCGTCGAGCAACGCGCCGTCACGGGTGAGCGCCGAGAGCACGAGTGTGTCCCGCAGCGGAGCGATTCCGTCCGTACGGTTCCAGGGCGCCACCCATACGCAGGGGAAGGGGAGTTCGGTCCGCAGCTGCGCGGCGCTGGAGCCGGCGACCTGGTGGACGGCGGGACACAGGACGGCGCTTCCGTCACCGAGGTCACCGACGACGCCCTCACCACCGAGCCAGGCACGGGTCCCCGCCGCCATCGACCTCAAGTAGGAGTCGAGGGCCTGTGCCCGGTCCAGCGGACACACCGGGAGCACCGCCCGCACGTCCTGGGGCGGCAGAACGGGCAGCAGGGACAGGCGGGCCGCGACGGCCTCGGCGAGCGGCGCGGGATCGCCCTCGACGAAGACGGCGGTGGCGTTGACGCACGCGGTGCCCCCTTCGTCGGCGACGGAGCCGACGATCGTGTCGAGGTGTTCCCGCCAGTCGGTGTCCGCGGTGATGAGGATCTTGGTCCTGCCCGGCCCCTGGGGCAGCACGCGCGGATCGTGGGCGTACCGGGCGGCCACCTCGTCGCCGCCGTACACGACCGCGCGGTCGGCACCGCGGATGAGCACGTCGGCGGTCCGGTGGTCCGTGGGCAGCAACATCAGCTGGTCCTCCCGGACACCCGCCCGGTGCAGCGCCCCGACCAGCCGGTGGGGAGTGAAAGGTTCCCGCCGTGACGGACGCACGGCGACGCGGTAGCCCATGGCCAGTGCCTCGAGCCACAACCGGTGGACACCGGGATGGTTGCCGGAGGCGTTGACGGCGAACACATGTCCCCGGCGGGCCCAGATGGCGTGGCCTGCCGCCAGGGACGGATCCAGGCGGTCGGAGACCGCCCCGCGTGGTCGTCCCTGCTCGGCGGAGGAACGGGCCCGGCTGACGTATCGGGCCGTGCCCCGTGTCGCGGCGCGCACCACCGTCAGCGGAGTGCCGGAGGTACGGCTGACGAGGTGTTCGTACTCGCGTACGTCCAGTCCGCCGACGGTGCCGGTGGCGAACTCCTCGCCGGCCGCCGCCAGCAGTGCGTCGACGTCGGCCGCCGGCACGGCCTCGGCCTTGCGCAGCGCGGCCAGCGCCCGGCCGACGAACACCGGCGGCACCAGGCTCAGCCGCGCCACCTCGGCACCGGACACATCCGTCACCGCGCTCGGCACCCGCGTCCGGTACGGACCGCGGGGACCCAGCGCGTCCAGGTACACCGGTCCGGTGACCTCGGCATCCGTCATCAGTACACGCCCTCGATCACGGTCTCGCCCTTCACCGTGGGCACCGGCGCGACGTCTGCGACGGCGGCACCCGCCTGGCCGTCGGCCGGCCGCATGCGCACGGCCGTGTCCCGTTCCGCGTTGTTGGGGATGAGCATGGATTTGCTGACGTGGCTGACGATCACCTGGCCCCGTTCACCGACCTCGACCGTATCCCCGGTGTCGGGGTCCACGACCGACAGGAACACGTACGGCGACACGGGGTCGAACACGCAGGGCTCCGAAGCGCTGAGACCTGTCCGTTCGAGCAGCGCGGTGAGCATCATGGTGTTGCCGTACATGCCGATGAGGGGCACGTCGGGAAAGACCTCCGTGCCCAGCAGGTGGCGGGTGTCGGGGTCCATGTGCGTGCCACCCCAGATGATCGCCTGGACGGAGCCGTTGATCCGCTCCAGAAGGTCGTCCTCGCGCGCGAAGCGCTCCAGCAGCGGGGTAGTGGCGGCGAGTACCCCGATGTCCTGGGTCAGCAGGATCCGCCGGCACTGTTCGACGAGATGGTCGGTGTAGGACTCGACCTCGTCGCTCCGGCCGGCGGCGACCAGTTTCTTCACCCAGCGGGGGTCCATGTCGATGCTCAGCCCCGGGCCGCCGAGGGATCCTGCGGCCCGCTGCAGCACGTCACCCACCAGATGCGGACCCGTCGGCGCCACCGTCAGCCAGTGGGCTCCGACGGGCAGGCCGTGGTCCCGGAGGCGCTTGTCGACCTGCTCCGCGCTGTGCCGCATCCAGTCGTCGAGCTGGACGACTCGCTTGGGCGCCCCGGTCGTTCCGCCGCTGTCGAAGACGTTGAGCAGCCGGGCGTCGCTTCCGTAGCCCCGGGGGATCAGGTGCGCCACCGGGACGTCTCGCAGTTCGTCGGTCAGGTCGGGGAAGAGCATCAGGTCGTCCATGCCCTTGACGTCCTGCCGCGGATCGAAGGCGAGCCGATCGGCCCGGTCGAGCCAGAAGCGGGAGCCTGTCGCCGGGTCGAAGTGCCAGCGCATGGCCGCTCGGACGAACTCGTCCGGGTCGACGTCGTCGGACGGTCCGGCGTCCAGAACGGTGGGGGACTCGTACGTCATGGATGGTCCTTCCTCGGCACGGTCTCGTGGGTATGAGCGAGGTTCCGCGGGGCGTGTGAGATCTGGGCGCGTTCGGTCACCGGCTGAACAGCTCGAAGGCGACGGCGCGCCGGCTGTCGAACCGCGGGCCGTGGGCGGTGGTGCTGTCGGCCAGGAAGCGGCGCGCGTACGTCTCAGGGTCCTCCTCGGTCAATGCCTCGATGTAGGTGCGGTGCCGCAGCAAGGACAGCACCCCCTGCTCGAAGCCCGGCTCGGCGGACACCGCGTGAGTCGGCGCGGGCGAGTTGGCGACGGCCACCCACCGGACGCCGTTCCAGGGTTGCAGGCCTTGTTCGGTGAGCTCCGGGAAGATCCAGCGGTTGCCCGCGTCCGCCGACGCGTCCAGCACCGCGCGCCCCACTGCCACGTGGTCCGGTGTGTTCCAGGCACCATGGGCCCAGGTGTCCCGGTGGTTCAGCGTGATCACCAGCTCCGGCCGGTGGCGCCGGACGGCCGCGGCGATATCGCGCCGCAGGGGCACGCCGTACTCGATCACACCGTCCTGGTGATCGAGGAATTCCACCGTGGAAACACCCACGGCCGCCGCGGCGGCACGCTGCTCCGCCTCGCGCAGCGACCGGGCGCGTTCGGGGGCCAGGCTGTCGATACCGGCCTCACCGCGGGTGGCGAGGACGTAGGTGACCTGCCGGCCATCGGCCACCCAGGAGGCCACGGCGGCCGAGCATCCGTACTCGAGATCGTCGGGATGGGCCACCACGGCGAGTGCCCGTCGCCAGTCGTCTGGCATAGGGCGGAGCGGCGGAAGGGGGCTGTCGGTCATGTGTCTGCTCTCGTCGGTGTCGCGTGATGGGGCGGCTGGCCGGCACGGGGCCGCGCGAGTCGATGTGCTCGGGCACCGTGGAGCCGAACCGTGTCGCCGAAGTGGTTCAGACGCGCGGAAGAAGGCTCTCCAGGGGAACCGCGGGATCGGCGAGGACGGCGTCGTCCGTCTCCACGCCGGATTCGATCAGGGAACGGATCGTGTCGATGACGTCCCACATGTTGACGCTCATTCCCGCCACGATCCGGTTCCCGGACATCCAGAAGGCGATGAACCGCCGCTCGTCCGGTGCCCCGCGGAAGACGACACGGTCGTAGCCGCCCGGCTCGGCGTAGCCGGTGTACTCCATCCCGAGGTCGTACTGATCGGTGTAGAAGTACGGCAGCCGGTCGTAGACCGCGTCCTTGCCCAGCATGCTCAGCGCGGCGGTGCGCGGCTGGTGCAGCGCGTTGGCCCAGTGCTCCACGCGCAGGTGCCGGCCGAGCCGTGGGTGGTAGGCGTTGGCGACGTCGCCGGCGGCATAGATGTCGGCCACCGAGGTCCGCAGGTACTCGTCCGTGACAATGCCGTTGCGCACGTCCAGGCCCGCCTCCTCGGCGAGGCGGACGTTGGGTGTGATGCCCACCCCCACCACCACGGCGTCCGCGGGCAGGTGACTGCCGTCGGCGAGCACGACCCCGTCCACACGGCCGCCGGTTCCGGTGACGCGTTCGATCGCGGCGTGGGGACGCAGGACGACGCCGTGGTCCCGGTGCAGGCCGGCGAAGACCTCGGCCGCCTCCCGCCCCAGAACCTTGAGCAGGGGCAGCTCGGCGTGCTCGAGCACGGTCACCTCCGCCCCCGCCGTCCGGGCCGCGGCCGCCGTCTCCAGACCGATCCATCCGCCGCCGACCACCACGATCCGCGCACCCTCGGTGAAGGCGGACTTGAGACGCTCGCTGTCGCCCACGCGCCGCAGGTACAACACGTTGTCCAGGTCCACCCCCGGGACGGACAGGCGGCGCGGTGAGGAACCGGTCGCCAGGAGCAGCTTGGTGTAGGGCACGCGGCGACCGTCGTCCAGCGTCACCTCCTTGGCCTGCCCGTCGACCGACGTCACGCTCGTGCCCAGAAGCAGATCGACCCCGTGTTCCCGGTACCAGCCCTCGGGGTGCACGTGGATCGACTCGCGGTCCTCCTTGCCCAGCAGATAGCCCTTGGACAGGGGCGGTCGAATGTACGGCCGCTCCCGCTCGTCCCCGATGAGGAGGAGCGGCCCGTCGTGACCGTGCGCGCGCAGCTCTTCCGCGGCCTTGCCGGCGGCCAGCCCGCCCCCGACGATCACGAACGTATTCGCAGGCGACATGATGATTCCCGTCTCAGGTTGTGCGGCGCACACAGCGGGTCGTGTGGTGCGGTCATCCATGAGACCGGGCGACGACACGTGTTGTGACATCGTCGCGTCAGCGTGCCGGGGCGACCGCCGTCGGCGTCCCCCGGCCGTCTTCGCGCGCACCAGGATGTGTGATCCGTCGTCTCACCAGGGAGATCGGAGCGTCACCGCCAGGACGGCCGGATCATCGTGTCCCGGCAACGGGACGAATCCGTGCCGTTCCAGGTCGCCGATCACCTGGGAGCGCGAGGCGGGCCACATCCAGAACGTCTCGCTGTGCTCCCGGAGCACACCTTCCGCCCCCCGGACCCAGTAGTCGGCGCGTGTGTGGATGCGGTTCCCGGCGGTCGACATCGCCATGCGTCCGCCGTACGTGTGCTCGCCGACCCGCTGTTCGGCCAGGACGCGCAGAACGGTCCGGGCCGGAAGCAGGGCAGGCGGGAGCTGCAGGAACAGCGAACCGCCGGGGACCAGGGCCGCGCCGATCGCATGCCAGAGCGCGTGCCGCGCGCTCGGCGAGAGGCACGCGACCGTGTTGTGGCAGACGGCCACGTCCGCCACCGCGCACAGAGCCGCCTCGTCCAAGGCGTGCGGGTGTACTGTCACCCGCTCCCTCTGCCATGCGGGCAGGGCGGCGAGGCGGGTCATCAAGGACGTGCGCATGGCCCGCGCGGGCTCGACGGCATACACGTCGGCTTGAGACTCGGCCAGGCTCATCAACGTGACCCGTCCGGTGCCGGCACCGATGTCCAGGACGCCGATACGGGCCTTCGCGACTTCGCGACCGTAGAGGTGACGGACCCGTCTCTCGTCCGCTTCGGCCTGGAGGATGTCGTAGAACTCCGCGGTGACGGCGTAGGAATCCGTCTGCGGCCGGAAGGTCGGTGCTCTCGCTATGACAGGGTGCATATCCAGCAAGACAGCACCTGGGCCGTGGGTGTGACAGCGATGGCGGCGAGCGGGGTGCCGGTCCGTGCGGGCTCGGGGTGACCGCCGTCACAAGTCCTGTGCTGTTTCGCCGGCCTTCCCTGTGAACTGAGCTACGCCCGCTGACCCAGGACATCGGCATCATGAGCAAGCCACTCGTCCCAGCACCGCTCTGGGAGCACCCGGCGTGCTGGTCACCCCGCACGTCGGCGCGTGCAACCCTTCCTCGGGGCCTCCCTCGTGGAACTCATCCGGCGCCAGTTGATCCGTTTCGCCGCAGGTGAGGAGCTTGACGACGTCGTTCCACGCTGATGCCCAGGCCTCCTCACGGACGTCGAGGAGCACGGCGGCACCCGGCTCCTCGTGTCACACCTGAGCCGTCTCGCCGGTCATGACTGGGACAGCAGTTCACGAACCGTGCCCGAACAACACAGCCGTGGACGAGTCGGCTCCGCAGCGCCGCGTGTGCGTTCCCCCGGCCCCGGCCCGTGTCGGGGCCGGGAGAACGCACTTGGCACGGACGGCTACGGCTGCACGGCGATGGGGAGCCCTCGCAACACGCCAGTGCCGCGGACCCACGGCAGTGTCCGGGACCGCG
Organism: Streptomyces sp. NPDC107546; assembly: GCF_055639175.1. Classification (NCBI taxonomy): domain Bacteria; kingdom Bacillati; phylum Actinomycetota; class Actinomycetes; order Kitasatosporales; family Streptomycetaceae; genus Streptomyces; species Streptomyces sp. NPDC107546. Next base: position 35,002 of record NZ_JBVKBA010000045.1, read on the forward strand.
GCGCCATCAGACGCAGCGAGCTTTGGGTGATGCAGAAATGAATGGTGAAGAGATGGGCAACGACAGCCGGCCGGCCGAGCCGGGGCAGGGGCACACGGGGGAGAGGCTCGCCCAATGGGCGGACGGCCGACTCGGTTACCGCCGTCTGGCCCGCTCCGCACGGCGCCTGGTCTTCCCCGACCACTGGTCGTTCATGCTCGGCGAGATCGCACTCTACAGTTTCGTCATCCTGCTGCTCACCGGCGCCTACCTGAGCTTCTACTTCCACCCTTCCTCCGACCCCGTGGTCTACCACGGCAGCTACGCCCCCTTGCGGGGCCGGCTGGTGTCGGAGGCCTTCGACTCGACCCTGCACATATCCTTCGACGTCCGCGGCGGCCTCCTCGTCCGCCAGGCCCACCACTGGGCGGCGCTGGTCTTCGTCGCCGCCGTGTTCGTGCACATGATGCGAGTCTTCTTCACCGGCGCGTTCCGCAAGCCACGCGAGCTGAACTGGGTATTCGGGTTCCTGCTGCTCATCCTGGCCATGTTCGGGGGCCTGACCGGCTACGACCTGCCCGACGACCTGCTGTCCGGAACCGGCCTGCAGGTCGTGAACGGCACGATCCTCTCGATCCCGGTCGTCGGGACGTACGTGTCGTTCTTCCTCTTCGGCGGCGAGTTCCCTGGCGAGGACCTGGTCGCCCGCTTCAACACCCTCCACATCCTGGTCATCCCCGGACTGATGGTCGCCCTGCTCGTCGGCCACCTGGCCCTGGCCGTACGCCACCGGCACGCTCAGTACCCCGGGCCCGGCCGTACCAACACCAACATCGTCGGCATCCCGTTCCGGGTGTACGCCGTCAAGGCCGGCGGCTACTTCTTCCTCGTCTCCGCCGTGATCTTCTTCATGGCCGCCGTCGCGCAGATCAATCCGGTGTGGAACTACGGGCCCTTCCGCCCCGACCAGGTCTCCGCCGGTTCCCAGCCCGACTGGTACATGGGCGTCGCCGACGGCTTCCTGCGCGTCATGCCCGGCTGGGAGATCTCGTTCTGGGGCCACACCCTGGCCCTGGACAACCTCCTGCCCCTGCTGATCGGCGTGCTGCTCTTCCTCGCCATGGGCGCCTATCCCTTCATCGAGTCCTGGGTCACGGACGACGACCGCGAACAGCACCTGCTGGACCGCCCTCGCAACCGCCCGGTGCGGACCGCCCTGGGCGTGGCCTGGCTCAGCGTCTACTCGGTGGCCCTCGTCGGTGCCGCCAACGACCTGATAGCGACTCATCTGCGTGTTTCCGTCGAAGCAGTCACCTGGACCGTGCGCATCGGCCTGTTCGTCGTCCCGGTCCTGGCCTTCTTCGTCACCAAACGTGTGGCACTGGGTCTCCAACGGCAAGACCGCGACAAGGTGCTGCACGGGCGGGAGAGCGGCATCATCAAACGGCTTCCGCACGGAGAGTACGTCGAGGTTCACGAGCCGCTCACCCAGGCGCAATTGCACGCCCTGACCGCCCACACGCAGTACCGGCCCCTGGAGGTCGCCCCCGTGCAGGACGCGGACGGCGCCATGCCCCACCGAGCCCAGCGTCTGCGCGTCAGGCTCAGCCGTGTCCTCTACGGCTCGGGTACGCAGGTTCCCAAGCCCACGGCGGCCGAATACACGGAGATCAGCGGCCGCCACCACTCCTGATCGCCGACGCACACTCCAGGACCTGTCGTCATGACATGTCACACCTTCGACATGTTTCCGGTCACATGAGTGAGAGGCGGCACAAGGAAGTGCCGGGCCGATCGGTTCGTCGCACACGGCTGTTCGCCGCGGCGCCCCCGCCTCGCCGGCCCGCCCCCCGCGCGGCAGCATCGGTGCTGTCCCGCAGCCACAGCGGATCCACACCCATACCGCGGCAGCGGGCCGCGCAGGGGCATCGACCTTCAGTACCAGCCCGCTCCCCCTCCGGGAGCCGGCCCCCCGATCCCGTCCGAAAGGCATTCGACATGACCCGTACCTTCCGCACACGCCGGGCCCGTACCTCCCTCACCGTTCTGGCCGGCGCCACCATCGCCGCGGGCCTCCTCGCCACCACCATCGCGCTGGCCTCCGCCGACAAGGGCGCCCCCTCGCGGGCGCCCAAGCCCACCGTCGTCCTGGTCCACGGTGCCTTCGCCGACTCCACGAGCTGGAACGGCGTCATAAAGAGACTGCGGCGCGACGGTTATCCCGTGGTCGCCGTGGCCAATCGTCCTGGCCGGCATCGACGGTCCCATTGTCCTGGCCGGTCACTCCTACGGCGGCTCGGTCATCAGCAATGCCGCCACCGGCAACAAGAACGTCAAGGCGCTGGTCTACCTCGCCGCCTTCCTCCCGGAGAAGGGCGAGAGCGCGGTCGACCTGTCGGGGAAGTTCCCCGGCAGCACACTCGGCGACGCGCTGCGCCCGGTGCCGTTCACGAACGCCGACGGTTCTCAAGGCACCGACCTCTACATTCAGAACGACAAGTTCCGGCACCAGTTCGCGGCGGACGTACCCCGTAACGAGACCGATCTGATGGCCGTCACCCAGCGACCGATCACCAATGCCGCCCTGGCCGAGGGCGCGGCGGAGCCCGCCTGGAAGACCATCCCGTCCTGGGTCCTGGTCGCCACGCAGGACCGCAACATTCCTCCGCAGGCTCAGGAGTTCATGGCCGAGCGGGCCGGTGCCCACACCACGGAGGTCCGAGCGTCCCACGCGGTGAGCGTGTCGCAGCCCGGCAAGGTCACCGACGTCATCGAGGACGCCGCGCGCTCGGTGCGCTGACCCTTCCGCGTAACGCCCACGGGACTGACCCGGACCGTTCGGTCCACGTCGGTCCCGTGGGCGTTCCACGCTTCCCTGTGCGCGAACCCCGTTCCCCCGACCGCCGGTCCGACCGTGCGCATCCCGCACCGGGCCCGGCCGCGCAAGGACAAGCCCATGCGCCGCGAACCGCGGATCATTCCCATAGGCCCCGGCGACCTCGCTCCCCTCGTGGCGATGCATCGTCGCTGCTCCTCGCACACCCTGTGGAGCCGCTACCACCGGGCCATGGCCGACCCTCAGACCTACCTGCCCGCTCTGCTGGCCCGCCCCGGCTCGGTCCACCTGGCCGCACGGGACACCACCGGCCGCATCGTCGCCGTGGGCCATCTGATGCCGGATCACTCGGCCGTCGAGGCCGCGCTTCTGGTCGAGGACTCCTGGCAGGGCCAGGGGCTGGGTACCCGCCTGCTGCACCACCTGGGCCACGACGCGCTCAGAGGCGGTTGGGCGACGCTCTACGGCGTCGTCCTGTCCGGCGACGAACGGATGGACGCCCTCCTGCGCCACGTGCCCGTCGCCGTGCACCGGAGCGAGGAGGGCGGCACCGTCACCGCCTGGGTCCAGGCACGTGATCTGGCGGTCGGCCTGCCCGGCCGCCGGCGGAGTTGCTTCCTCCGCGCCGGGCACCGGTGATCATCGACTGTCTTCCGGTCAGCCGGACCGGGTACCGGCTCGAACAGAAAAGCCGATGCGGAACATAGTGTTCCGCATCGGCTGTTTCATTAGCACCTTCAAAGGGGCACCGGCACGACTCACGTCCCGGCGTCGGGGTACAGGTCGTCCTCGAACGCCGCGGACTCCAATATCTCCCTGACCGTGGTCAGGTAGCGAGTCGCATCCGCCCCGTCCACCAGCCTGTGGTCGTACGACAACGACAGGTGCACCAGGTCCCGGATGCCGATGACCTCCTCGCCGGCGCTGCGCACGACCCCGGGCCTCCTGACCGTCGCGCCCACGCCCAGGATCGCGGCCTGGCGCGGCGGCACGATGACGGTGTCGAACAGGGCGCCGCGCGAACCGGTGTTGGAGATCGTGAAGGTCGCGCCCGACACGTCGTCGGGGGCGAGGTGGCCACTGCGGGCCCGGTCGGCCAGGTCGCGGACAGCCCGGGCGATCCCGGCGACGGTCAGGTCGCCGGCGGCCTTGATCACCGGGGTCATCAGCCCGTTCTCGGTATCGACCGCGATGCCGACGTTCTCGGTGTCGAAGTAGGTGATCGTCCCCTCGGCCTCGTTGATCCTGGCGTTGATGACCGGATGCGCCTTCAACGCCTGGGCCGCGGCCTTGACGAAGAAGGGCATCGGGGACAGTTTGAGGCCCTCGCGGGCCAGGAAACCGTCCTTCGCCCGGTTTCGCAGCCGCATGAGTCGGGTGACGTCGGCCTCGACCGTACTGGTCAGTTGCGCCTGCTCCAGCAGGGCCTTCTTCAGGTTGTCCCCGATGGCTCTGCGGATGCGGGTCATCCGGACCGTCCGGCCGCGCAGCACGGACGCCTGCGCCGCCGGGGTGGCCGGCACAGCGGGCGCGGGTGACACCGGCGCGGCCGGCGCCGGCACCGGTGGTACCGACGTGGGTTCGGGTGCGGGGGCCGGCGACGGGGCGAGGGGTGCGGCAGGAGGCGGCGTGACCGGCACGGGCGCCGGGGTGGGAGACGGCGCCGGGGCGGCCTGAGGGGCCTCGGCCGAGGGCGCGGGTGCGGCTGCCGGGACCGCGTCCGCCGCACCGATGACGGCGAGTTCGGCGCCGACCTCGGCGGTCTCGTCCTCGGCGACGGCAATGCTCAGCAGTACGCCGGTGGCGGGGGAGGGGATCTCGGTGTCGACCTTGTCGGTGGAGACCTCCAGCAAGGGCTCGTCCGTCTCGACGCGTTCGCCGACCTGTTTCAGCCAGCGGGTCACGGTGCCCTCGGTGACGGACTCGCCGAGGGCCGGCAGGGTCACGGTGATCGTCATGATGTCGTTCAGCTCCTCACGGACCGGCAGGGCGCAGGGGCCCTCCGAACCTGTCGTCCACGGCCTGCGCCATGGGGGATCGGTCGCGCTTCCCCGCCGCTCACCGGTCGAGGCCGTAGCGGGTGCGGGCCTGCGCGACGGTGGCCAGGGGGATCTGCCCGGCCCGGGCCAGCCGGTCCAGTGCGGTCACCACGATCGACTCGGCGTCCACGTGGAAGTAGCGCCGCACGTCCTCACGGGTGTCGGACAGCCCGAAACCGTCGGTGCCCAGGGAGTAATAGTCCTGCTCGACCCACTGGCTGATCTGGTCGGGCACCTGCCGCATCCAGTCGCTGACGGCCAGCACCGGCCCCGGCGCACCGGCCAGCGCCCGAGTGACGAAGGGGGTGCGCTCCTCACCGCGCATCCGGGCGTCGTCGGCGCGCATCGCGTCGCGGCGCAGCTCCGTCCACGACGTCACCGACCACACGTCGGCGTGCACGTTCCAGTCGGAGGCGAGGAGTTGCTGCGCTCGCAGCGCCCAGTGAATGGCCGTACCGGAAGACAGCAACTGGAGCCGGGGTCCGGATGCGGCGGGTTCGGCGGGCCGGAACCGGTAGATGCCCCGGACGATGCCCTCCTCGATCCCCGGCACCGCGGGCATGGGCGGCTGGTGCTTCGGCTCGTTGTACACGGTCAGGTAGTAGAAGACGTCCTCGGGCCGCTCGCCGTACATCCGGCGCAGACCGTCCCGGACGATCACCGCTATCTCGTAGGCGAAGGCCGGGTCGTAACTGATCGCCGCCGGATTGGTGGCGGCCAGCAGGTGCGAGTGCCCGTCCCCGTGCTGCAGTCCCTCACCGGTCATGGTCGTGCGCCCCGCGGTGCCGCCGATGACGAACCCTCGGCCCATCTGGTCGCCGAGCGCCCAGAACTGGTCGCCGGTGCGCTGGAAGCCGAACATGGCGTAGAAGATGTAGAACGGGATCATGGGCTCGCCGTGCGTGGCGTACGAGGTCGCCGCGGCGGCGAACTCGGCCACGGAACCGGCCTCCGTGATGCCCTCGACGAGCAGTTGCCCGGTCGTGCTCTCCTTGTAGTGGAGCAACTGGTCGGCGTCGACCGGATCGTAGTTCTGACCCAGCGGCGAGTAGATGCCGGCCGTGGGGAACATCGACTCCATGCCGAACGTACGGGCCTCGTCGGGGATGATCGGCACCCAGCGCGCCCCGCTTTCCTCGTCGCGCATCAGATCCTTGACCAGCCGGACCAGCGCCATCGTGGTGGCGACCTCCTGGTGGCCGGAACCCTTCTCCAACGCCTCGAAGGGCTTGGCGGGCGGTTCCGGCAGCGGCTTGGCGATCACCCGCCGAAGTGGGGCGGGACCGCCCAGCGCGGCCCGGCGGTCGCGCAGGTACCGCACCTCGGGCGAGTTCTCCCCCGGGTGCCAGTACGGGACCTGGTCACCGGCGAGCGCGCTGTCGGGGATGGGAAGCTCCAGCAGGTCGCGCATCTCACGGAACTGCTCCATGGTGAGCTTCTTCATCTGGTGGTTGGCGTTGCGGGACTCGAACGCCGACCCCAGGGTGTGGCCCTTCACCGTCTGGGCGAGGATCACCGTCGGCGCGCCCCGGTGCTCCACCGCGGCCCGGTAGGCGGCGTACACCTTCAACGGCTCGTGTCCGCCTCGGGAGTTCTCGAACAGCTCGACCACCTGCGCGTCGCTCAGGGAGGCGGAGACGGCGGACAGGGCGTCACCGGTGAAGAAGTTCTCGCGTATGTAGGCGGCGTCCCGCGCGGCCAGCGTCTGCATCTGCGCGTCGGGCACCTCGCCGAGCCGACGCACCAGGTCGCCGTTGGTGTCCTGTCCCAGCAGCGGGTCCCAGGCCTCGCCCCACAGGGTCTTGACCACGTTCCAGCCGGCGCCGCGGAACCGTGCCTCCAGCTCCTGGACGATCTTCGAGTTGGACCGTACCGGCCCGTCCAGGCGCTGCAGGTTGCAGTTGATGACGAACGTCAGGTTGTCCAGCCCCTCGCGGGAGGCCAGAGACAAGGCGGCCATCGACTCCGGCTCGTCCGTCTCCCCGTCGCCCAGGAACGCCCACACCCGCGAGGCGGAGGTGTCCTTGATGCCGCGAGCCCGCAGATAGCGGTTGAAGCGGGCCTGGTAGATGGCACCGAGCGGGCCCAGCCCCATGGAGACCGTCGGAAACTCCCACAGCCACGGGAGTCGTCGCGGGTGCGGGTAGGACGGCAGGCCGTGGCCGCCCGCTTCCCGCCGGAAGGCGTCCAGTTGCTCCCTGCTGAGCCGTCCCTCGAGGAACAACCGGGCGTAGATGCCCGGGGATGCGTGCCCCTGGAGGAAGAGTTGGTCGCCCGAGCCGTCACCGTCCTTGCCCCGGAAGAAGTGGTTGAAGCCGATCTCGTAGAGCCAGGCCGCCGACGCGTAGGTGGAGATGTGGCCGCCCAGTCCCAGCCGGGAACCACGGGTGACCATCGCCGCTGCGTTCCACCGGTTGAGCGCGGTGATCCTGGACTCCATCTCCAGGTCACCGTCGAACTCCGGCTGTGCGGCTGCCGGGACGGTGTTGATGTAGTCCGTGGACAGCAGTCCGGGCAGGGGCGTCCCCGACGCCGCGGCGAACTCGTGTACCCGCCGCATCAGGTACACCGCCCGCTCCGGCCCGGCGTTCCGCACGACGGCGTCGAGAGAGGCTTGCCATTCGGCGGTCTCCTCGCGGTCACGATCGGGTAGCTGGTCGAGCTCACTGATCACTGACGTCTCAGTGGGCCGGGACGGATCACTCATGGCAGCCTTCCTGTCACTGCGTGGGTGCCGGCGACGCCGGCCGTGGACACGGTGGGCGCCACAGGGCGGTCGGTGTGGATCACGGGCGACGACGCGTCGCCGCGCGGCGGACTCAGCGGCTCTTGAGCCACTGGCTGAAGGTGTGGTGGCCGACGTGGGCGGCCGGCCCGGGAAGGAGGGCCCGCTCCTCGATCACCGCGCCGAAGAACGGGGCCTGCGCGTCGGCGATCACCGGGGCGGGCCGGCCCAGGGAGGTCAGCAGCTCGGCGGTGACGTCCTCGAACCGGAGTTCTTCAGGCCCGGCGGCCTCGAGCACCCCGAACAGCGGCAGGCCCACCGCGACATGGGCGACGGCCGTGGCGACATCGTCCGCCGAGACCGGACGCAGCAGCAGCGGGGGGACGTGCACACCGTCGGGCCGGGTGCCGGCCGTCGCGGCGGCCTCCACGGACTCGTGGAACGGCGTGGCGCGCACCACGGAGTACGGAAGGGCGGTGTGCCGCACCAGCTCCTCCTGTGCCGCCTTGGCCCGGAAGTAGCCCGAGCCGACCCGGTCGGTGCCGACCACCGACAGCGCGACGTAGTGCTCGACGCCCGCCGCGGCCGCGGCCTTGAGGAGGTTACCCGTCGCGGTGCTGAAGAACGCCGTGGCGGCCTCCTGCCTGCGTGAGGGTGCGTCGGTGACGTCCACGACCACCTCGGCGGCGTGCAGCGCCCGGTCGAGGCCCTGGCCGGTGCTGACGTCGACTCCTTCTTTGCGGGAGACCGGCACGACCTCCACCCCGTGGTCCCGGAGCCTGGCGACGGTCCTGGAACCGATCAGACCGGTGGTACCTACAACGACCACTCTCATCTGGGTCTCTTCCGTCCGGGGGCCGATGGCCCCGCTGGGTATCCGTCGAAGGCGGTGGCGGACGTCTGCGTGCCGCCGTGCTCACCACACCTAGACAGGGCGGGTCCGTTTGGTGTGACACCGTGCCCTGCTTGTCGGGTGCCGGAGGTCGCCGGCCGCCACCGGGTGTCACAGATCCGCCGGGTAGCCGGTCAGGAGGTGTGAGCGGTCTTCACGACCGGAACATGACCACGTGCACGGCGGAGGATGTGCCGCCCGGACACGGTGGAACCACGGAAGGTGCGATTCAGTGTCGGAGAACTCACAGCACGCCCACCACGGCCACGACGGGCACGGTCACGGAACCGGCGGCGCGGACGGTCCGAGCTGGACCCGAGCGGCGAAGATGCTCCAGGACGCCTCGCCGATCACCGTTCCCGAGGGTGCCTCGGCGATGACCATCCACGTCCAGTGGGAGCCCGGTGACCCCGGCACTCCGCCGCACCGCCACTCCGGCCCGGCGTTCGGCTATGTCATCAAGGGCGCGGTCCGTTTCGAACTCGAGGGCGAGCCCGAGCGCGTCATCGAGGCCGGCGGCACCTTCTGGGAGCCGGGTGGCGACGCCATCCACTACCAGGACGGCAACGCCCTCACCGACGAGAGGACCGAATTCGTCGTCACGATGATGTGCGCCCCCGGTAAGCCCATGCTGGAGCTGGTCGACGAGCAGGAGCTCAAGGAGCGCGCCCACCTGCGCGCGCCGCGGCCCACCGCCTGACCCCGGAGGTCCGGCCGCCGTCCGCTGCCCCACGGCGGCGGACGGCGGCACGCCCGCGCTGTGTGCCAGGGGCCGGCACCGTGCTCAGTGAACGCGAAGTGCGGGCCGCCCACACGACAGGCGGGGACCCACGTTCTCCCCACCCCCGACGGCTCTTTTTGGTCGAAAAATGCACGCCCCCCCCCCCCCCAGATTCCCCCACCC
>NZ_JBVKBA010000046.1:0-42053 GCF_055639175.1 Streptomyces sp. NPDC107546
CCCCTGGCCAGGGCCCTCGCATCTGTCCCGTCATCCGCGACAGCAGACAAGAGGACAACTCGATGGTGACAGTGGGGATCGACCCGCACAAGCACATCCACGTCGCAGTGGCTGTCGACGCCGACGGCAGGCGGCTGACCAGGCCGTTGACCGTCAAGAACGACGCAAACCTGATCGGCGTTCTGCTCAAGTGGATCCGCACGATCGCCGACGGCGCCCCCGTCACCTGGGCCATCGAGGACGGCCGCGGCTTCGCCCGCCGCATGGCCGACGGCCTGCTGCTGACCGGCCACGAGGTGGTCTGGGTCCCCACCCGGCTGATGTCCGCCCACCGCAAGCTCCACGCCGCCACCGGCTCGAAGTCCGACCCCGTCGATGCCGCCGCGGTCGCCCACGCCGCGATCGCGACACTGACGGTGTGTCTGAACCGGCGCAGGCCAGGCTGAAAAGGCTCATTGTGTGCTGTCAGCCCGGGAACACGAGTGTCCCGTCCTGGTCGATGTGTGGGCCCACCGGCGAGTGCAGGCCCACCGCTTGCCACAGGGCATGGGCCGCCGCGAACTTCACATCCCCCGGGCCGGTGTCCGCGGCGCGCTCGACGATCTCGGTGATGACCACCCGCACGCACGGCAGTTGGTCGGCCAGGCGGTGCAGGGCATACCTACTGCCCTCGACCGCCTCGTTGCGAAGAGCGTTGTCACAGGGGCACTGCCATGCCTGCGGACCATACAAGGTGCGGCGCCAGCCGAACGTCTCAGCGCCGACCTCCACAAGGGTCTCCGGCGCCAGCGTCACGTGAACGGTCACGCGGGCGAAGCGAGCACACCTGCTCGTCTGTAGCCGAAGCTCGAAGGTCCCCTGCACAACACAAGTATCGTGCGGGACTTCACCTCGCTCGATAGCCGGTCCACCAAAGGAAGCGACCTGTTAGCGCCCTGATGCTCGCGGACTGGCACCGCAACGACATGAAATCTTCCGCAGCTGTGTTTGCGCTGTGGAGGACTTCCTTGTTTCATCCGGGTTGCTATGGGATGGACTCCGCAGAGCCCCGCTTACAACTGCCAGGGAGAGGTGCGTCTGCGCTGGCTGGCCGGGCTACTGACTCCCCGGCCAGGCAACTCTTGCAGCCAGCCCTACTTGCGGGCTGCGGCCTCGTACCGGTCCACCTGTTCACGCAAGAGCTTGGTGGCCGTGTCGGCTCCCGCGTCCGCGACGCCGCCGGTGCCAACGTTGATCAGGGTGGGACCGTCGAGGGTGAACTGCTGGAGTGCCGTGGCGCCGTCGCTGTCGATGCGTACACCCAGGGACCGGTCGCCAAGCTTGTACACGCTCATCGGCGAGTACTTCAGCACCGACCCCTGGTAGGTCTCCTGGTGACAGGACTCGAGTGCCTTCTCCATCGCAGTGAACGACGCGGCGGCATCTCTCGCGCTCGCGTACTGCCGAATGCCCACAGACGCTACCGTGGCCGTCAGCCCTCCGCCCTTTTGGAAGGTGTGAGAGACCTGAACCTGCGCCTTGTGCGGCTGGCGGTAGTTGCAGAACGTCTTGTCGCCTGTGCTGGAGCTGCTATCGGTTGACCAGCCAGCAGGCATCTGCGCCAGCGACAGCAGAGCTGATGTGAGCTGCGCCTTTGTGAGGAGCGCAGCCTGCGGAGTCGGAGAGGAGGATGCCGGGCTGGATGCGGCGACGCTAGGCGACGCGGCAGGCTTTGCAGCTGTGGGCGCGGCGGTGTTGCTGCAGGCAGCGAGGGCCACGGACATGGCAGCCGCGCCAAGCGCGCCGAAGTATTGTCGGTGAAACACGGAGATCGTTCTCCTGAGGGGTGTGAAGAAGCAGCGGAGAGTCCGGATGCTGTGTGAAGCTTATGCGCTCATGAAAGCTGCATTACTTCCCGGTGGGCCCTGGCAGGCAGGGTGACCGGGCCTCGACCAATGCACACACTGCCGAGTTGGTTACGGGGAGTAGCGGGCGGAGACCTCAGCGCACCATCTGCCCGTATGTCTCCGGGCCCGCTTCCTGAGGGAGGAGGTACAGCCCCAAGTGTTGGTGGAGAAAGCCCTCCAACCGTGGAAGCTCGATCGCGTCGGCCGGAAGGTCACCGCGACGGGGACGGTAGAACTCGACCAGCCGGGCCATCAACTCTTCGTTGAGCAACGGCACCTCATAACAATCAATCGTCCCCAAGTAGAACAACCAGCTGAACAGCCGGTTGGCCGGGCAGTGCCCTTGACCCGCGTGCAGGTTCTCCGGCTCGTGTTCGTCCCCCCAGGAACCGACGTACAGGTAGGAGGCGCGACGCAAGCCCTCATCCAGAGTCGGCGTCGGATCGTCCTTACAGCAGCTAACAGAATGGGTCCCGCAGGCTGACCTACAGAGATCCCGGCTCGCCGTCGGCGACGAACCGCTTCAGGGATCGCTCCAGCAGTTCCAGAAACTGCCGCAGGTCATCGGCCACCTTGTCGAGCTCCGGTTCGTCCAACGACGCTGTCCGCGTCCGGTGAACCGACCCATCAGGGCCCAAGACGTAGGACAGGCCGCCGCCGTTCGAGCCGATGACCAGACCCTGGACCTTCTGGTCCGCGCCGAGGTCGACAACGCCGTACTCCTGAACCGTTCCGGGTTCGGTAGAGGGCGCTGATCCTTGGAAGGATGCGTCCATGCCTGCCCAGCGGAAGTACCCACCGGAGCTGATCGAGCGAACGGTGCGGATGGTCGCAGAGAAGCAACGTGAGACCCCCGGGCGGCCGGGGATCATCCGCGAGGTCGGCGACTTGCTCGGCATTCATCCCGGAGCCTTGCGGCACTGGGTGAAGAAGCACGAGGCCCTGGCTGACCCGCAGGCTGCTGCCGCCGGTGATGGGTCCGAGCGGATCCGGCAGTTGGAGAGGGAGAACGCCGAGCTGCGGCGGGCGAACGAGATCCTCAAGGCTGCGGCTGCTTTTTTCGCAGCGGAACTCGACCCCCGACCGCCGCGCTGATCCGCTTCATCGACGCCCACCGCGACCGGTTCGGTGTCGAACCGATCTGCCGCACCCTGGCCATCGCCCCCTCGACGTACTACGCGGCCAAGCGCCGTCCGCCTGCGGCCCGGTCCGTGCGCGGCGCCGAGCTGACCGCCGAGATCCGGCGGATCCACCAGGCCAACTACGGGGTGTACGGGGCGCGCAAGGTCTGGCACCAGCTGCGGCGTGAGGGCATACCGGTGGCCCGTTGCACGGCCGAGCGCCTGATGCGGGCCGAGGGCCTGGCTGGAGCGGTGCGGGGCCGCAAGGTCCGCACCACCGTTCCCAGCCGGGACGGGCGACGGGCGGGTGACCTGGTCAATCGCGACTTCCATGCGGCGGGCCCGGACCGGCTGTGGGTGGCGGACTTCACCTACGTGCCCTGCTGGGCCAGCACCGTCTACGTCGCGTTCTGCGTCGATGCCTTCTCCCGGCGGATCCTGGGCTGGAAGGCATCGATGAGCAGGCACACGAGCTTGGTCCTGGACGTGGTCGAACAAGCCCTGTGGCAGCGAGGCTACCGGCCCAATGACCAGGTCACCGGGCTGGTGCACCACTAGGACGCGGGCAGCCAGTACACCTCGATCGCCTTCACCGAGCGCCTCGCTCAGGCCGGCATCGCCCCCTCGATCGGCACTGTCGCCGACGCGTACGACAACGCCCTCGCCGAGGCCACCATCGGTCTGTTCAAGACCGAGCTGATCAACCGCCGCGGGCCGTGGAAGACCTTCACGGACGTCGAGTTCGCCACCGCCGAGTGGATCGACTGGTACAACCACCGCCGACTCCACGGGGCTCTTGGCCACACATCACCAGCCGAGTACGAAACCGCCTACCATCACCACCACACCCGCGCCAACGAACCCGTCAGCGCGTGACATCCCAGCTCTCCACCGAACCCGGAACGGTTCAGACTGGAGACCCCTCCCTCGACCTCCCGAATCTTGGTCCCACACTTGTTTGACTCAGCCCACGCCGTCCTCCTGGTCGCCGACAGGCAGAGGCGATCAGTCGAGCCACACGAGCATGGCGTCATCCGCCGCCGCGGCAGCCTCGAAGAACTGCGTCAGGCCGTCGTACCAGTGACGCCCCCACTCAAGCGCTCCAGGCTCTTCCCACCCGAGGGGATACGCCCCGGCCAGGGGATACACATCAGCCTTGGTCAGATCGGCCGGATTCACGCCGCTAACGAGCTGGTCATACGGGGTGGCACGCAGCGTCCGCGCCGCAAGGCGCATCCGCTCTGAGCGCAGACACCTCGGCGGCCCGTAACCCCAGTCCTCATCTTCGGCAAACGGCTCCTCACCATGGATGACGTCCACCGGGAAGTCGGCACGCGTCAAGAGGAAGCCCAGCATGTCCCAGGTCTTGGACGTGCTGAAATGACGCGCTTCGGTCGGCGCAGGTTCTGACTCCTCCTCGGCGTCCTGGACCTCTTCGGCGAAATCCAGCGCCCAGTCCGGGTCCTGAATCGCCCGGTCGAGCTCAGCAGCCGTAACGCGCAGGTACTCACCGATCATGCTCATGGCCGGAGACTAGGCGAGGCCTCTGACAGCGGTGGGCGGGCAGACCGTCTCAGTTTCCGTCTCATCCAGCCCCGTTCAGCAATGTTCATGTGAGCCGTCGTACCGGTTCCGACCTGCTCGCGAGCCGCCCACGAACCCAGGTGAACGCCTCTGCATACACCCCGCCACCACAGTTGGAAAGCGTGTAGGCCGACAGTTGCATACTCTCTCGCCTGTCGGCCGAAGCCCACGTATGGTCATGCATCGGGACCGAGACGCTGAAGCACGGCACGATCGGCGCCGGGAACGGGGGGACCGTGAGCAGGAGACGCTACGTGGCCCGGGGTGTGCCAGGTGGCTACCGAGTCTGGGACAACCGAGGACGTCGGTGGTGGGGCGATCTGTACGAGTTGTGTCCTGACGATCTCGTGGCCGAGCTCAACGGCCAGGCGGACCACGCACGGATCACTGCCCTGATGAAGCGCTACAAGGCACAGAAGCGATAGGCGCCGCCGAAGCAGGGACGACGCATGCGCGCACACAAGCACACCCTATCGAGCGGAGAATAGCGAGGAATCACGGTGAAGGCAGCCAGCCCGACAAGGCGTAACCCCGACCGTTCGCCCACGCCTACAGGGCTGGCTCAACGCTGCTTGATTGCCAGCAAGGTCATGCAACGTCGATTGGGTCACGGCCGACCGCCGGCGGAGACGCCAGAGGGCCGACCGGCGTGAACGAAGTCGCCGTACTCGTCCTGGACAACGTTCTCGTTGACCCACCGGCCCCGCACGGCTCCAGTGCGCTGTTCGGCAACGACCAGCGCGGCCAGCGGGTCCTCAGCCGCGCCCAGGAGTTGGCCGAACTCGCCGGCCTCATCGTCAGGATCGAACGGCGGGAACTCACCCAGGTCCAGGAAGCTCTCGCTGCCGACATCCTCGACCGTGTGGAGATAGACCTCAAACGGTCCCTTCGTCGCACGAACCTCGACATAGCGCACACCAGGCCGTTCTGCCGAGCCGCACGACCCAAGGAACTGCTCGACTGAATGGCCCCGCCGCAAGGCCCCAAGAATGAACGACTCCGCCAAGTACCGCACCCGGCCACGATACGGCGCTCACCCCACCCGCGGGGCTTGACGATCAATAGGAGCAACCCGCGGAGACGAGGTGCCGGTGCCAACCGAGGGAAAAAGCATGGTGAGCGCGCCGAACGACGGCAGCGAACCGCGGGGACCACCCCCGCGGGTGCGGGGGGGCAGAATCTCAGCACTCCGCCTGGCCTCCAGGCCCCGGGACTAACCCCGCGGGTGTGGGGAGCAGCCCAACGGCGACGGCGCAGGAACGCGATATTCCGCGATTCGCCGTCGGCTGCGTTTGCGAACGGGAGCCGTCTCACGGCAGCAAGCCGCGGTTGCGAAGGCTCCGGCTCGATACAGAGACCGACTCGCGTCCGAATTCACACTGTTTGTCTGATGTCGGGGCCCGGAGGGTCTACAAGTCGCCGCGTTGGAAGGAGCGGGCTGCGGCCATGACTTCCTTGTAGCGTCCCTCGCGGATTGCCTCGATGGGCGAGTCGTCCTCGAGTTGCGGGTTCATGCCCATCATCCATGCCCGGGCAATGTGTGGGTTCTCGCAGCTTGCGATGAAGTTGAAGACTTGGCAGGCTGCGCGCAGGCGGACCTCGGAATCGATGCGGGGGGTGTTCTGTTCCTTTGCCCACCGGCCGACTTGCTTGTGGTCTTCTACGCCCGCGATGAAGGCGGCGACTCGCTGGCTGAACGTGTCCTGCAGGAAGCGGGCCATCTGGGCGGGCGTCTGCTCTGCGGTGTCACGGAGCGCGCGGGCCTCGGCTTCTGCGGTGGTCTCTCGCTGAGTCTGCATGGTCTCCTCGATTCCTCGCTGGCCAGCGGGCTGCAGCGAAGGACGGATCGCGCTCAACGCGCTAAGGCCTTGGGTGTGTTCATGCTCGGACGGAGACTTCGACGGCTGTGGACGGTGCCGTGGTTGCTCGTGTCCGGTTGGCTGCTCGGGGCAGCACACCACGTCGGCTTCGAGGAGGCGTTGACGATCGGGGACGTACTCGTTCCGCCTGGCTGGCGCCGGGGTGCTGATCCGCGTAAGAGCCGGTCTATGACTGGGGTGGCGGTGCTCAACATGCCTGCTCCTCCTGTGTGTTGCTGCCAGGGTACCCGTTTAAGGAGTGCTTACTCCACAGTTTTCCCCCTTAAAAACACCCTTAAATCCCACCTGCGGATGCTGTGGCAGTGCCGTGAGCTGCAGGTTCGCATCCGTGCACCAAGTTGCAAAAGCGTGACGTCAGCCGCAGCGAGACGACCTGAACGGGCGACAGTACGTACGGCCAGACGACCCAATTAGCTCACCTGATGGTCAGGCCGTACTCGAGGGCGACCTCACGAAGCGAGGGATCTTCGACTTGGATCGGGCGCCGCTCAACTTCCTTCAGCTCGGTGTCGCGCAGAATCGCCCAGCACCGGCGGCCGCCGTAACTGGAGCGATAGGTGATGCCCTGCACAAGCAGATGGCCGGCCTCATTGCGCTGAGCAACCGCCCACGCGGCGATCTGACGGGTGATGCGCCGGTCCTTGCCGCGGAGGTGCTCGTCCGTCAGTGGCCCCTCCACGCCGAAGGCGCGCAGTTCAGCGCGGAGATCCCTGGCCAATACATCACGGGTTTCTTCCGTTTCGACGTCGAGGAACTGCGCCTGATGCACGGGAACGAGACGAACCAGGATGCGGCTGTCGCGCCAGCTGGAGGCGATGTCCCTCAGCGCCATCTGCCCCGGGCCGATGGCAGCGCCCTCCATGAGCTCACGAACCTTGGGGGCGAGTCGGAAGGGGGCGAGCGCCTCGGCGTAGCACCCGGCCGGGGCAGAGGCGCAGTAGAGCATGCCGTAGGAGAACAGACTGAAGCGGCCGGCTGCTGAACCGTCGAAGGTTTCCGGCTCCACCTGGTTGTAACTGATGGCGTCTTCCGCCCATCCCAGACGCCACACGCCTTCCTTCGGGGCAGCCGTCAGGGTGACTGGTGGAACGGTCATCGCTGCTGCCCCTCCTGCACGCTGGTCCTGAATCTTCCGGACGGTGTGGTGTCCGCGGCCGGCAGACAACGGGCAGGTGGGGTGGGCGGGCTGGCTAACTCAGCAGTCATGAATCCTCGCTTTGCGCAGTGACAGGACAGTCAGGGCCCAGGGGCCTGACCGGCGTGACTGAAGATTCTCTCGTTACCGGCCTTGTCGTGCCCGCCGCCGTCGGCCGACTGGTGCGGCGCACGGATGGAGCGTTGAAGCACGTGGACGGCGCATGGCTCTCACAGCCGGTTGTGGTGCAGCCGGAAGGCCATGGTTCCTGCCTCGCCGGAGGCGAGCAGGATCGAGGACGCCACGTCATGAGGGTCCTGCACCGTCTTCAGGGAACGCAGCGGTGAACCGGTCACTATCTGCAGCAGCGGTCGCTCGGTTGTGGCGTCCCACAGGTGGATGCTGGTCTTTCCCGCTGCCGCGAGGGCTTTCCGCTCCAACGGCAGCCGCAAACCGGTGACCGATCCCAGTTCACCGTCGTTGCAGTCCAGGCTCCGCACCGGTCGCGCCGTCTGCACATCCCATAGCTTCAAGGTGCCGTCCTGCCCGGCCGCGGCGATGAGCACTCCGCCCTCGTCCGGGGCGATGAACGCCAGATCATTGATGATGTCCTGGTCGCATTTGATTGTGGTTCCGTACTGTCTGAGGGAGTCGGCATCCCAGATCCTGACGTTGCCATCGCTGCCGCCGGACGCGAGAAGGTTCACGCCGGCACCTTGGTAGGTGGCAAGGCACCGGACAGTGAGGTTGTGGTCACGGAACTGGGCCACAAGCTCTCCTGTGGACGGCTGCCACACGGAGACCCGGCCGTCGGCGCTGCCGCTTGCCAGCAGGTCACCTTGTGCGGAGGGCACGGTCACCAGCGCGCGGACAGGCAGGTAATGCCCCCTCATTACAGGGCTGGCCTTGTGTTTGGTGTCGGGGTCGACGCAGATAATCGTGTTGTCGTTCAGGGCTGCTGCCAGCAGGAGCCGTCCGCGGACACGCAGCCAGGCCAGAGCGGTGACGTTGTGGCCTTTGAGTAGCGTGCGCTGCCTGTTGCCCGTCAGGTCCTTCACGATGACCCGGGATGCCCGGGCTGCGGCAAGCAGGTGCGGCGGCGACGGGGACAGTGCACTGGCAGTGACCTGGTTCCACGCTTTGGACGGTTGCCCGAAGGTCTGCTGGTCGACGGTCCAGCTCCGCACGATGCGGTCCGCCCCACCGGACAGGACACGGTCGGGGTCGCCGCCACCCACACAGGTCATGGCAGTCACCGGGGCGGTATGCGCCGACAAGGCACCGTCGACGGGAGTCAATGCGGAAAGCAGCCAAAGCCGCAGGGTGCCGTCGCCTGCGGCAGACACGAGAGCCGGCCGCTGCTCGTAGGAAGTCAGCAGCAGCCCGGTGACAGGCGCCGCATGACGCGCCACTGCACTGACCGCCCCGGGGGCGGTCAGGTCGCACACGGAGACGTTGCCGCTCTCGTCGGCCACCGCGTACTGACCAGGGCGGGGCAGTGCCAGGACAGCACGCACACGCCCGGCGTGCTGGGAGTGCATGGATGCTGTCTGCCCGTCGAAGTAGTACACGGTGTCTTGCTCGGTGAAAAGCAGCCGGCAGCTTCCGTCGGGCATTTCAATCCCGCACAAGACTGCCGATCGGTCTCGCAGTGTCGGCAGCGGGATCTGATGTCGCAGGAATCGGCCGGCGTCGAACGCTTCGATCGTGCGGTCACTGAACGCTGCGAGCAGCAGCGGAAGCTGCCCGTTGGGCCGGTAGGAGGTCAGGGAGCTCACCCATGTCTGCTTCCGGCACACGATGACCTTGCGGACGAGTTTCCCGTTCACCGCGTTCACCGCAGCCACGCATCCGTCAGTGCCTGCGGTGATGACAAGACCGCCCTTCAAGGCGATCAGATGGGTGATGGCCCCTAAGTGGACGCTGATCGGGACGTGGGCCAGCCTGCCGTCCAGCCGCAGGATGCGCAGGGTGCCGGTGTTGTCGCCGGCCGCGATGGCGGTCGCCTCGCCGGCGGCGTTTTCCACTGTGGCCATCGACGTCACTGCTTCAGGGCTCGTCGTCCACGCGGGAGTCGGGGTGGCACAGTCGCTCCACAGCGGCGTCACCGGTGCCGTGCTGATCGGCTGTGGCGGAGTCGGCTCAGCACGAGACTGAGTCAGCGCGGCAAGGGTGTATCGGGCCAGCCGAAGGCTGGACAGACGCGAAACAGGGTCCGCGGTGCGGGCGAACGGCTCCAAAGCAGCCCATGCTTGCAGCCACTGCCTGCCTTCGGAGCCGGCAGCACCGGCCGCCAGGAGGCGCCGCACGTCTGAACTGCTCTCCCAAGCAAGCAGGGCCGGAGGCACATGCTCGTCATCCAGAACGTTGCCCTCCGCGGCATGCTCGGCAAGATGACGACGCAGGTAAGGATGCGGCGGAATGCTGGGATCACTGGGAACGAGTTCCGCTAGGGCAGCGGCGATCTGACGGTGGATCTCAGCGTGCCGACCGTCCGTCACGTCAGGCATGCAGACCCCCCGAGTCCAGCAGGTCCGCGTCCATGTCGAGCAGCACGTCGGCCAGCTCCTCATGCGCTGGCCGATAGACCCGCCTGTCGTCTTCCACTGCATGCGCCAAGTAGCCGCTCAGCCGACCCCTCAGCAGTCTTTCGATCATTCTGTCCCATTCCTCAGCACCCAGCCGCTCAGGAAGGAGGAACACGCCAGCGATAGTCGGCCACACCTCGCCCCACGGCACACCCTGCCCCTTCGCATAGGCGGCTGCCTTCAGCAGCGCCAAAGCGGCATCGGGTGGCAGTCCGTCGCTGCGGACCAGCTGCAGGTCCCGCTGCAGCAGACCCCGGATGCCGCGGGTGAGCGTGGTCTTGTACCACTCCTCACTACGCGCCAAAGCCAATGGATCTTTCGCACTGCGTAACTGATCTCCGGCCAGCCGAGCATCTATGAAAGACGGCCATACAGCCTTCACCACCAGCGGCACCACGTCCTCGACCGTGTCACCGTCGATCGTGTCCGCGATCAGGGCCTTTAGATAGAGCGCCATGTCCTCTTTGCTGGTGGTGCTGTCTGTGTGCTCCACCTGGGCCGTCGGGAAGACGTTCCACAGAGCGTGCAGCAGGCCCAGATCCTTATCAGATAACGCGCGCGGGGCATCGTCGGCGGTCCGGCTCGAGCGGGCTCCGATCAGCAGCCGCACCGCGGGAGGCACGTGATTACCGGGCTCGTCCTGACGCTGAGCCGGCACCGGCGGACCACAGAAGGCAGCGAGCGGAGCGAGCACATCACCGATGATCCGCGCTTGCTCATGCGCCTCGTCCAACCCGTCGACAACGATGGTCACTGTCTTGCCGCAGGTCCGCACATAGTCCTGGATCTGCTGCGACCACACTGCCACCCTGTCACCAGTGGCACTCACTGACTTCGCGGGCACCCCCAACGCATCCAGCAGGTCAGCTGCCACCTGCGCGGCATCCAGGTGTCGGGCGAGTACCGCCGCGCTCACCGCATTCTCTGGCGGAATCGTGTCCACGGGCGAGACGCCCTGGGCTGCCTTGAACAGCGGATCCCTGCGGAACACCGGATCGCTCAACGTCACGGCCCGAGCCAGCACAGCCGACTTTCCGCTGCCCGCACACCCCGTCACCAGCAGCACGCCCCGTGTCGTCTCGGCGCCGAGGAAAGAAGCGACCTTCCGGTTCAGATCCTCGCGACCCCGGAAATACCAGCCCCTGTCACTCTCCTGCGGCCGCCCCGTAGCCCGGTCCAGCCAGTACTCCGCCGCCAGCGGCGCCTGCCGCTGGACCGCCCCGAGCAGCTCGGGCATGTGGACATACCCGGGATTGGGCAGACACGGAGACGGCTGGTAGTTGCCGCCCTGGATCAGATGGTGCAGCTTGAACCTTTGCTCGTCCTCCGCACGCAGGCCAAGCGCATACTGGGCCATGAAGTCCGGCACCGACAGGTGCGGGGTGGTGATGCCGGCAGTCCGGCGCAAACGCTCCAGCGCCGCCTGTAACAGCGTAGGAAACCGCAAGACCTCGATCTTGCTTTTGAGTCCGCAGGTGACCAGCACATCAAGCCGGCCTGAGGACTGACGACTGGTCCGGATCTCCTTGTGGACCGCCGCCAGATCGGATGCCATGTTCCCCGCGAAGCACGTGTTCACGATTACGAGGACGTTCTCCGCATGGGAGTCCAGAGCCGCAGCGACGATATCCGCCGTGCGCACTGCCGTCGCCAAAGGCCGCTTCTCCACCGAAGCCGGCAGCCGCAGAAAGTGGGTGTCGGACGACGCGGAGATTCCATGACCGGTGATGAACAGCACCAGCGCATGACCACGCAGCTCCCGGACATTCTGCGCGCGCAGGAAGTCCTCGACATCGTCCCGGTGTCTCAGTACGGGAGGGTCCACCTGCCGGAATGCCGGTAACGGCCCGGGTGTCTGCCACCACTCCCGCACCGCCTCCAACTGCCGGTCGATGCCCTCAGCGAACTCCTCCGCGGCCTCGTCGTCCTGATAGTCGCGCACCGCCATAGTCAGCAAGACCCGCTGCGCGGACTCCTCGCCTCCTGACAGCCAGCGACTCTGCTGGACTTCACCCCCCGTGTGCCGCATGTCACTAGTGTGACAGTCATGAACCAGCCTTGGGGCGGAACCCTTCCGAATTCGTCACCGCACCTCCCGCCCGGCCTGACACCGGCCGTCACCCACGACGCCGTCGTCATCGTTCCCGGCATCATGGGCAGCGAACTCGTCGACACCAGCACCGACCGGGTGATCTGGGGCTTAGCAAACGGCAGCTGGCTCGCCCGGGCCTGGCTGACCCGCAAGGGCCTCGCCCCACTCCAGCTCACACCCGACGAACTAGCCGGCGACTACGGCCGTGTTCAACCCACACGACTCCTGCAAACCCCGGCGTGGAGCCCGTTCCTGCGCGGCATCGAGCCCTACCACAAGCTCATCCGCACCGTCGAAGAAACCGTCGCCCATCCCGACGCGATCACGACTTTCCCCTACGACTGGCGCCTGCCAGTGGCCGTCAACGGCCGCAGACTCGCCCAAGCAGCCCGCCAGCACCTCCAACAGTGGCTCACGCACCCAGCCCACACCGCCGCCCGCAAACAAGCCGTCGACGAACGCCCCGCCCGCCTGGTGTTCATCGCCCACTCCATGGGCGGCCTGGTCACCTACGCCGCCCTCACTCACAGCGGCGACAACGACCTGCCGGCCGACACTCGCGGCGTCATGACCCTCGGCACCCCCTTCCGAGGCTCCGTGGTCGCCGCGAACATCCTCAACACCATCCAGGGCGGCCCCCTCCCCCTGCCGCACCGCCGCCTCGCAGCCGCCGCCACCACCATGCCGGCAGTCCACGAGCTCCTCCCCAGCTTCCTATGCCTGGAAGACGGCCAAGATGTCCGCTGCCTCACCCCATCCGACGTCGCCGACCTGGGCGGCGACAAGGACTTGTTCAAAGCAGCACAGGACTACTTCACCACCCTCTACACCCAGCCCCTCCCCCACCACCGGCCCGTCGTCGGCATCCGCCAGGCCACCGTCCAGTCGATGCAACTGATCAGCGGCATCGTCCACGCCTCCGAATACACCTTCCGCACAGACAGCGACGGCAAGATCAAACGCGACGACCACGGCCGACCGCGCCGCTACCCCGTCTGGGGAGACGGCACCGTCCACCGCGACTCAGCCTCCCTCACCCGCCGCACCAGCCCCGTGTTCGCCCAACACGGCGCCATCGCCAACGGACGCGAAGCCCGCCGCATCGTCTCCGACTTCCTCCTCGAAGACGACCATCTCGGACCCGACCAGGCGGAAGACGGCATCGGCCTCAACGTGCCCGACTACGTCACCCCTGGCACACCCTGGCATTGCATCGTTGCCGGCACCGACGACCCCGCACAGGTCGACTGCACCATCGCCGCCGCAGACGGAGACTGGCAGTCACACGTCCGACTTGAAACCGTCGACGACGACAAACTCGGCGCCTACATCGCCCTCCCGGAACCAGGCCTCTTCCGCATCACAGCCAGAGCCGACTACGGGCCGACGATCACCCAACTCGTCTTCTCGGGCCCCGACGTTCGGGACCCGATCGACGACTAGGGTCCGTCTTCAAAGATCACCTCGTGGTAGATCATGGTGGGCGTGATACGCCGCCATGAACTCACCGATCACGAGTGGGAGTTACTCGCTCCACTGATACCTCGAGCCCGGACGGGTCGGCCTCGCGTCGAGGACCGGAAGATCATCAACGGCATGGTCTACAAGATCCGTACCGGGATCTCCTGGCGCGACCTGCCGGCCCGTTACGGTCCGTGGAAGACGGTGTACACCCGCTTCCGCCGCTACGCCCTGGACGGTGTGTTCACCCGAGCCCTGCAGCAGATCCAGGCCCACGCCGACGCAGCCGGCGACATCGACTGGCTGGTCCAGATCGACTCCACCATCGTCCGCGCCCACCAGCACGCCGCCGGTGCCCGAAACGGGGCAGCAGCGGTCGGACGAACCGGACGATCACGCCCTCGACCGATCCCGAGGAGGACTGACCACCAAAATCCACCTCGCCTGCGACGGCAAAGGACGCCCGCTCGCCATCCTCCTGACACCGGGCCAACGCCACGACAGCATCTGCGCACGTCCTCTGCTGAAACGCATCCGCGTCCCCCGCATCGGCCCGGGCCGACCGCGCTGCAAGCCCGACCAGGTCGTCGCAGACAAGGCCTACAGCTCCCGCGGCTTCCGCGCCTACCTGCGTAAACGCGGCATCGCGCACGTCATCCCCGAGAAGACCGACCAGCGACGAAACCGACACAACCGCGGCCGCCACGGCGGCAGACCGCCAGGATTCGACCGGGAGACCTACCGCCGACGCAACATGATCGAGCGCTGCTTCAACCGGCTCAAAGGCTTCCGCGGCATCGCCACCAGATACGAAAAGACCGCCACCTCCTACGAAGCGGCGGTCACCCTCGCGTCATTCCTGCTCTGGGCAAGATCCGTTTGAAGACAGACCCTAATACCGTGGCCCGTCGTTCGCGGAGCTCGCCCACGGCCTTCGCCGAGGAAGCCGGCGGGTGGCCCGCGATCGAGCTGACCACGTCGAGCGATCCGGGTCGAGGCAAGTTCACCGACCGGGCACTGGCTGAGCGGTGGGGCAAGTACCACTAGGATCACGCGATCCTCGGGCTGCTGTTCTGCTGTCCTGCCGTCCTCGCAGGAGAACCTGCGCCGCCCACGCAGGTGACTAGCTCTGCTCCCTCATGTAATCCGGCCCCAGGTTGACCTGCCAGTCCTGCACGTTGGTGATCTGATCGAGAAGCTGGTCCAGCGCGGTGCACGCCTCACCCGCCCGGCGGGCGAACTCGGGGACGTCGACGTAGAGAGGGGCAGGGCGGGCCGGCACGGTCGTCCCGCCCTGCCCCTTGACCATGGTGTACCGCAGCGCCTGGCCACTCGGATCCAGGGCATGGACCTCGTCGCAGAGTGATGTGACGTCTTCCTGAAGGTGCATCCGGAACATCGGCGCGAGCTGGGCGAGGTAGTCGGTCAAGACGCTGAGCTGATGAGTCTGGGCGAGCTTCGTGCCGACCTTCTCCACAATCTCGGGCAGTTCGTCTCCCGGCGCGACCTCGAACTTGATGCTGTCGACCAGGGCGCGCAGCACCACTTTGAGCGCCAGTTCGAGAGCGTGCCGGTAGTTGTACAGCACAACCAGCACCAAAGAATCGTCCGCGCTGTCGTCGTGCCAGTGTTCGGCCAGAACGTCGGCGGCGGTGCGGAACGCGAATGCGAGCTCCGCATCGGTCTCCGCCTCCGGCTCAGCGCCCCTGGAGGAAGAGGCGGCAGGCCGGCCGCCGAGGACTGCATAGTCCTCTGTCCAGGGGCTCGGGCACGAATGGGAGAACACGGCACGATTCGTCATGGGATCATCTTGGAGTCCCGGGCGACGGTGTGGGAGCGATTAAAGAGCAGAGAGCACTTCCAGGACGTGGCCGGCGTCGTCTCCTGGTGTTCCCTGGACGTGCTTCCAGGCCGACCGCCCCGGTCGCGGGCGAGCCCGGCGAGAGGCAGTTGCTCGTCTGAGGGCCCAGCGTGGGGAATCCGCAACCACCCGCCTCGGACGACGCTGTGGAAGTGCAGTTCTTGCTGCTCGGGCGGCCAGTGCGGCAACGGCACCGTGGTCATGACGAGGTTCCTCTCCCTGGCGTCTCGTCAGTGGGTTCGCAGACGGGTGTCTCCACATCTGCCTCGGGAAGCAGCCCCGGGATCGGCGCGTTGGCCTTCGCTACGTTCCACTCCATGAGGAACCGGGCGGGCAACTCACGCCGGTCGATCACGCGGATCGCGACGGGGTCGATGTAAACGCTGTCCTTGCCTGCCCGCTCGAGGAACCCTCGTGCGGTGAGCCGCTCGACGGCTTCGCCGACCTCGCCCACGGTCAGGAAGTTGAGCGGCATGAGGATCACCGCCAGCCCGAAGTTGTTCATCTTCGGGCCGCCAGGCCGGAGCACCTCCGCCTGCTTCAGAGCCAGCCACAGCAGGGCGGCAGCCTCGTACGGATAAGCCGCCAAAGCATCGAGGACGTCCTTGTGCCAGGACACCACCAGCGTGTCAGCGTCGTTCGAGTCCAGCTCCATGTACATGCGGTCCGTCTCCGGCGGCAGCATCCGGTGGGGCGGCATGGGCTCCAGTGCGCGGCGGGCGTCTGAGATCCTCCCGCGGTGCATCTGGGAGCGGCCAGCCCGATCGGGCGCGCACTTCTCCCCCGGCCTGGCCCGGCAGTTCGGGCAACTCCTGGCGCGGGCCACCTCACGGACGGCCGGCGGCACTGCTCGCCTCACCACTACCTCCCGAGCAGCCCCCAGGGGCACATTCGCCTGGCGGGCACGGTAGGACAACGTGGGCGATGTGCTCAGGTCACCGGGGGTTCGGCCAACCGGGTACCACCCGGCCTTCTTCCCGGGCACATTGCGAAGCGCGGTGCGACGCCACCAGGCTGATGCTCGGAGCTTGGTGCCGTACCCCTACCACGTGGTCGGCGGCCCTGGCTCAGGGGTCAGTCGCGCTGGGCGTGCACGGTACTGAGTCCGGCCGGTCGGGGTGGTGAGACGGGCTGCCATTTCCTGCTGGCCGGCGGGTGCCTGTTGGCGTTTCGCAGGGAAGCCCGCCTGGTGGGCTTCGCTGGTGGACGAAAAAGTCAACGAACCCACGACCCCGTCGCACAGGTTAAAGATCAAGATAGACGGGTCGGGCGGTGACGCGTCAACGCCTGCGCTTCCTGGCCGGTCGAGACTTGGCCCTGCGTACCGGAGCCGCAGGTTCACAGGCCCCTGCCGATTGCCCCCCGCGTGGAGGCGGAGGCAGCGGCTCGCTGTGCCGCCTGGGCCTGTGGGGTCTGTCCGGCAGCGGTGTGCACTTCCGCCAACATGCACCATGTGACTGCCTCAAGTTCCGTGTCGCCAATGTCCTTGCAGGCGGCCAGCGCTTCCCGGTACGCGGTCACGGCCTCACCGGTCTGCCCGGTCATGGCCAGGGCCGTGGCGAGGAGAGTGTACGCCCCTGCTGCTTCACGGCGGTTGCCCAGTTCCCGATACGCCTCGCAGGCCTGCAGGGCGATTGCCACACACTTGTCAAGTCGTGCGGTGAGCAGTAGCGCGCTGCCGAGGTTGAAGCACGCTTGGGCTTCCTTTGCACGGTCTCCGAGCTGCCGGTGGAGGTCACGGGCGCGTTCATATGCCAGGATCGCCGTGTCGAGCCTGTCCGCGTCCTGGAGGGCCTGTCCCAGGACGAAACATGTGTCGGCCTCCTTACAGCGGTCGCCCAGCTCGGCGAAAGTGTCGTGGGCGCGTTCGCACATGCTGACGGCTTCAGCGGGTCGGCCCGCCTGCTGGAAGCCCTGGGCCAGGTTGCCCAGCGCGGCGGCTTCACCATGCCGGTCCCCCAGATCGCAGAACATCACCCGGGCGCGCTCGGCGGCGGCTATGCCGTCGTCGTGACGGTCGGCGAGCAGCAGGAACCCCCCGAGGTTCAGCCATGCACCAGCCTCCCGCCAGTGGTCGCCGAGCTCGTGGTAGATGTCGCGGGCTTGCTCGCAGGCAGCGATGGACTCGCTGTCCCAGCCAGCCCCGCGTAAGGTTGCGGCGAGGTTGTGCAGTGCCATGGCCTCGCCGTGGCGGTTCCGCAGTTCCCGGTGTATCTCCAGAGCCCGGCGGTGAGCTGCGATCGCCTTCTCGAACCGCCCCGCCTCACCGAGGGCGTTGCCGAGGCCGTCCCAGATGGAGCTTTCGTGATGGCGGTCACCGAAGGCCTGCGAGGTGTCGAGGGCGCAGGTGTAGGCCTCGACCGCCTCGTCGAAGCGCTGCACCTTCACGAGGACGCTGCCGAGGTTCATGTACGCCGTGGCTTCCTGCCGGTGGTCACCCACCTGGTGATAGAGGCGCTGGGCCAGCGCATGGGCGGCGATCGCGGCCTCGAAGGAGAGTGCCTCCTGCAATGCACCGCCGAGGTTGTTGCACGCCACCGCCTCTCCATGGAGGTCGCCGAGTTCCCGGTAGGTATCGAGAGCCTTGCGGTTCGCATCGATCGCCTCCGGGAACCGCCGCACGTGTCTCAGGGCCTCGCCGAGGTTGGTCCACATCGGCGCTTCACGTTCGCGGTCGCCCAGTGCGGCGAAGGCATCGCGGGCACGCTCGGAGGCACGGACCGCCTCCTCGAACCGCCGTGCCTCTTTGAGAGCCAGACCCAGGTCGTTCCAGGCGTTGGCCGCGCCGCGGCGATCGCCTAGCGCCTCCGCCGTGTCGCGGGCGATGGTGGCGAGGGCGATGCCGTCCTCGTGATACCGCCGTCGGCGCAGAAACGCCGCCAGGACCAGCGGCAGGTCGATAGCGCCCCGGGGCAGACCCGTCTGCTCTGCGACGTGCACCGCGGCCACCAGGTTGACACGTTCGGCGTCCAACCAGGCCAACGCCGCTGCCTCAAACGGGCGGCAACGAGCCGGCCGGGCAGGGCGTCCAGATGGGAGTCGGCCGCCGCAGCCGTCACCGTGTAGTGGTCCAGCAGGCGGGCGACCGCCGTGTCGCGGCCGTTGCAGTCGGCTTGGGCGCGGCCGTGCTCGTCGGCAAACAGGCGAACGCGGTCGTGCATCGACCACCGGTCCGGGCCGCCGGAGGCCTGGAGCAGATGCGCCCGGGCCAGGTCGGCCAGCAGCCGGCGCGCGGCGGGTCGGTCGACCAGGATGGCTGCGGCGGCCGTCGAGACATCCGTACCCGGGGCGGCGGCAAGCAGGCGGAAGGCGCGGGCCTGCTCATCCGTCAGGTGGCGGTAGGAGAGTTCGAACGTCGCCCGGACCGCCAGCGGGCGGCCTTGGTCGTCGACGTCGTCGTGGTGCAGGGCGTCCAGGCGCGTACGAGTATCCGCCAGGTCGGCGATCTGGTCGGCCAGCGTCCGCTGTGGCTCGACGCGCAGGAGGGCGGCGATGATCTGCAGCGCCAGCGGGAGGTGTCCGCACAGTTCGGCCAGGTGCCTCGCTGCGGCCAGCTCACCGGTGACCCGGTCGTCCTCGGTGCCGCCCGCCTGCAGGGCCTTGTCGAGGAGGTCCAGGGCGTCGTCCAGGCAGAGAGGGGCCAGGTCGATCGGGTGGGCAGGCAGCGAGGACAAGGTATGGCGGGAGGTGACCAGTGCCCGGTGCGGGGGGCCGGGCAGCAACGGGGCGACCTGGCCGACGGTCCGGGCGGTGTCCAGTACCATCAACAGCGGTTGCTCCCGTGCGGCCAGTACCGCCAGGTGAATGCGCCAGGCGTCCAGCTTTTCCCCCAGTGTGGGCGGCAGGTCCCTCGCCTTCACTCCGAGGGCGCGCAGGAACTGGTCGGCGACCGCTCCGGTGTCCAGCGGCGCCTGGAGGCTGTGGCCGCGCAGGTCCACGAAGAGGACGCCACCGGGGAACCAGCCCCGGGACTGCGCATGGTGACCGGCGGTCAGGGCCAGCGCGGTCTTGCCGACCCCGCCCATGCCCGCGACGGCTGAGACGACCACGGCCGACTCCGTCCGCTGGTGCGCCGGGTCGAGCCAGTCGAGGACCTCGTGCAGCGGCCCGCTCCGTCCGGTGAAACCGGCCGGGGGCGGCGGCAGCGTCACCGGCCCGGCCGATGGTGCGACGGGCCGGGCGGTACGTGGCCGCCCGCCATGGGGCCTCTCCTCCCGGGCAGCGCGCAGCCGCTGCTCCCACGCCCCCTCCGGTTGGGTGGCGTACGTGCTGCCCCGTTTCTTCGCCTCCGTCTGCAGGAACCGCACCATCTGCAGGAAGAACAGAGTGTGCTCGCCGGAAGGCACGGAGGGGCCCTTCAGCCACCCGTGGATCGCGGAAAGGGTGACCTTGTGGCTCTGTTCCTTGGCGAGCGCCGTCAGTCTGGCCAATTTGGGGCTGCCCGCCTCCTTGTAGAGCGTCTCGAGCTCCGCCCGCAGACGGTCGGTCGCCGTCCCCATCCCCGCCCCCTCGCCCTCTCCCGGCCCCCATGCCCCTTTTGTAGAGCACAAGCCGCCGGAAAAGTCCCTTCACCCGATCCGGCCAGGCTAGTGAAGTGCGCGGAGCCTGGGAGGCCTTCGCCGGAAACCCTTCGGAAGAGGCGTGATGGCGATATGCCCGGCCACACCTCAGGAGCCGGAGCGCACGCGAGGAGCGCAGCATGCGACAGGTCCCGTTCATGTCCGGCAGGCCCGGCGGCAACCGACGCCGCTACCTGCTCGTCCTCACCATGCAGCTGGCCGCAGGCGCCGCGTCCGGTGGCGCAGCGACCCTCATCACCTGGTTCCTCGGGCACTGAGCCTGGCGGCAGGTCCCCGCTCCGACGGCGGCCGTCGGAGCGGGGCTGCCTGCTCTACGAGCTGAGACCCGGGCCGAGCAGCGCTCGCACGCCGTCGCCCTCACCGTGCCCGCCTGCGCCTACCTCACGGCCCCGGCAGCATCGCCGATCGCCACCGGAGCGCGATGCGTGCCCTGTTGGCCCTGCTGTACACCAGCCCTCGGGCCAGGGCTTCTGGCCTGGGCAGAAGTTGGACGGGCGCCGGCCGACAGCGGCTACCGCGCCCTGCCCGACCCGCGCCGCCTGCTGGGGCCAGCCGACGCCAGCAGGTCATGCCCGAACCGAAGCCCAGCTCCTGGGGCAGGTATACCCACTGGATGCCGGTGTGCGGCACGAACAGGATCCCGCGCAACGCCTGCCGGTC
Organism: Streptomyces sp. NPDC107546; assembly: GCF_055639175.1. Taxonomy (NCBI): domain Bacteria; kingdom Bacillati; phylum Actinomycetota; class Actinomycetes; order Kitasatosporales; family Streptomycetaceae; genus Streptomyces; species Streptomyces sp. NPDC107546. The sequence goes on from NZ_JBVKBA010000046.1 coordinate 20,849, forward strand.
CGGCACCCGCGGCCTTCCCTCGACCAGCTTCGGCCCGGCTCGGGCAGCAACAGCTTGATCAGGGACCACAGTTCATCCGACCCGAGCCACGGCCGCGACTGACGCTTCCCCACGACCAGACCAACGAGCGGATAGACAACAGTCACATGATCAGCCACTTCTGTTAGGACCTCTACAACGGGTCGCGCAGGCCCATGGCGCCCTCGGTGGGGGTGACGACGGCCGGAGTGCGATCGAGTGGACCGAGGCGACGTGGAACCCGACCACGGGATGCGAGCAGCAGATCGTTCATCCTGCTGCCCGGCTCCGTGCCCGTCCCCGAGCCGACTGACGTCGCCTCCGCTGCCCCATGCCGCGCCGAGTTCACGTCCAGCTGGAGCGCGTAGTTGTAGTACCGACTCCCAGTGGAAGCTGGTGCCCGGCCTGGCCGACAGCTCCGGGGTCTCCTTCCAGTCGGTGAGCTTCCCGGTCGGAGCAGGTACCGGGGACGCCGCCGTGGCCCTGCGCTCGCGCAGTGGGGCCGAGGTCGTCGCGGTCATTGCTTCTCCGGGCCGTTCATGCGGTGGATCGCAGTGCCGCTGTCGGCATTGAGGCCACAACCTCGGATTGCCGCTCGACGCGCTCGGCTCGGGCCCGTCGTAGTGCGGCGGCCTCGGTAGCCGTGGCCTGCCGACGGCGCTGGGCGCGGGCCGCCTCGATCCCAGAGGGCGCATCCTCTGGCACAGTCTTTGGAGCGGGGAACGCCCGGCGACTGTGCTCGCGCATCGCTCGGTTCTGCTGGTCAAGCGCCTGCGCGATGGCCGGGTCCACTTGACGCGGCGCAGCCGCTTCCCGGTGGGCGGCGAGCGCGCGACGGTAGCCGGCTGACGCGGTCTCCCTGGTGTTCACCGGGCTCGTCGGCGCGGCTGGGGCAGCGGGGGCGACGTCAGCCGGCTCGGGGACGGACACGGAGCCGGGCGGCAGGATGCGCAGGGAGCTTACGACCGTGCGGCCCGCCGTCTTGTTGGCGGCCGCGATGACGCGGGCCTGCTCCAGGCGCGTCTTCGTCGCCCAGGCCGTGGATTCCGGGCGCACGGTGAGGCGGCCGGATTCGGCGTCGTACCCGACGGCTGCGACGCGCCCAGCGAACTCTGGGGCGATGGCTGCCCACCGCTCGCGCAGCGTGGCGCCGGCGGCCGGGATCTGCCAGGTCCGCTCGGTGACCAGCGCACCGAGCACGTCGCCTAGGCCCATCGGGTCGCGCCCGTCCCGCCGGACCGGTGTCCCGGCATGGGGCTTCGGCTTTGCCGCGCGGCCGCCGTTCTTGCGAGCCTCTTCCTTCGCGGCGCGGAGTGCGACGCGCGCCAAGTCGACGCCGCTGGGCTGCGTGTTGTGGGGCATCAGGCCACCTCCTCGGCGAGCTCCTGGACCAGGTGGCGGGCACACACGCTGCGGGTCGGCAGAGCCTCACGGCCGCACGGGACATCGCCGTCGCGGCCCGAGCAGACCGGCCTCACGGCCGCAGCCGCGGATGAGAGCGCGGGCGCGTCGGCAGCGGCTTCCTCGCGGCACAGCTTGCACAGCCCGTCCTGGAGCGCGGGGCCGATCAGCATAATCCGCGCGCCGCAGTCGCCGCAGGAACCGCGCGGCGGACCCTCCAGCACGCGCGGGACCGGGACGGGAGCGGGTTGGCGGATCGCGTCGTCCAGCTCGCACGCCGCGCAGCGCCCCGAAGCGCCGGGGCGAGTGCCGTGCTCGGGGCACAGGCCCTCGGCGACGCGATGGGCGCGCTTCCGGGCGGCGGCCTTGTCCTGGACGATCTCCGTGCAGATCTCGCAGGCCGCACCGGTCCGCCAGATCACGCCGGACTCGCAGTCTTGGCAGCCGCAGCCCCAGCGGGGCAGGGCCACCCCGAGCAGCCAGCGGCCCGGGTCGCGGATGTCGGAGAGCATCACCTTGGCCAGCCGGGTGGTCAGCCGGTGCTGCAGCCGCTCCGGAGCAGTGCCTTCGCGCAGCTGGCGGCCCACCTCTCGGGCGATCTTCCGCACCACGAAGTCGCTGTTCACCCGCTCCAGCAGCACCCGCACCGGCTCCAGCACGGTGTAGATCTGCGCGCTCATCGCCAGCTGCGGGCCATCGTACGAAGGCCGGGAGACGGCTCCGTTCCGGCTACTGCTGTTCTTCGGCTTCGCGGGGGAGGGCTGGTTCTGTCCATCCGCGCGAAGCGCGAGACCACCGTCACCACCCAGCAGCGCAGCTTCGCCGTCGGCCGGGTTTTCCACGGGCGAAGCACCCTTACCTACCGGTACCTCGCCTACGGCGGGTGAGAGGAGTGCACGTGCGTCATCTGGTGAGTCAGTCGTAGGTGATTCCCTATTCGCGAGGGATCCCTCACCAACCGGGGGACCCGATCCCTCACCAACTTGGGAACTGGATGTCCCCTCAGGACCGGCAGTCACAGCGGTCTCCGTCGCCCCGCCGGTCATGGGACCGGCACCCGCCGGACGGGCCGCCGGGGCAATGTCGTGCGCCACGTACCGGTGGCGCCCCCGCTCCCCCGCACGGCGCTGCACCGTCACCCAGCGCGCCGCCTCCACCTCGTCCACGACCATCGACGCTGCCGTCACCGACAACGCCTGCCCGGCCCGCTTACCCGAGTGATGGCGCAGCCCGGTCGCCAGCTCCGCTTCCGTCAGCGCGATCCCCCGCACCTGCGCATACGCGATCAGCGCGTACGCCCGCAGCTGCCGGGGCGTGAGGTCCTCTGCGGCCGCCACCGGCACCCACACGAACGCCTCCGTAGGCGACATCGTCCGCACTCTCCGGACCGCGGACTGCCCCTGGCCGCCCGGCAGCGTCCGACGATCCGAGTGCAGCTCTACCACGCCATCCGATCCTGGACGGCGAAGCTGCGTCATCCCGCGCTCCACCGACGCCGGCGACAGCCCCAGGTACGAAGCGATCGTCTCCGTCTTCGCCTGGCACCCCTCCGGGCGCGAAGCCAGCGCCTTCACCTTCACATAGACCGACAACGCCACGTCCTGGTAATGCGGCGACCAGACAAGACGCATAGGCACCCGAACCCGCTGCCGCCGAACCAGCCCACCACCCACAGGCGCGGCCATCGCCTCCGTGACGGCGCTCATCGGGCCGCCCGGAGAGAAGTCAGAACAAGATCGAGCCGGTGACCATGGATCAGATCACCTGCGGACAGATTCCGGCGACCGCCGATGTGGCTGTGGACAACCAAGGGCTGGACCCATGCGAGGGGGCGTCCCGCCCCGTGAAATGCGCAGCGGTCCTGCTGCACGGCAAGACTTACCGGACGAATCGGGCTGTGAAATCGGTCAAGGTGGGATTTCACAGGGACGCATATGGGGATGAAACGGGCGTATCCTGGCTGGCGCAAGCCCAAAAGGTCGTGCAGAATGACGACGTCCCTCTCTGCGAGAGTGGATATGACGAAGAGCCCTTGTGGCGCTTCGGGTTCTGGCAGAACCGAGTTCGAACCGCTCGCAGCCGGGTGGCACCGGGGCGGGCAGCTCCTCCAAGAGGCGGCAACCTCACGGAGAGCAGATGGGCTCACGTCCTGGTGACGGCAATCACCAGTGACCGAGGCCCGGGGCGGCCAGAAGTCCTGCTGAGCAGGCGCCGCCCCCGGGAGACCTACGTCATGACCGCCCCCTCAGCGATAGGGGTGCGGGACGTCTGAGACAGCACGAGCACCCCGCCGAAGGGCCAGCCCGCGCTCATGCACTGCTGGCACCACGGCGGGGTGCTGTGTGCTCGGGGCAGGGTGCGGGTACCCTGAACCACGTCGATCACCTTCCCGGTACTTAACGGTGGTCGGCAGGCCTCAGGAACCCGGCCAAAGGGTCCCTCGGCCATTGCCCCCTCGACTTGCCTAAGGTCGTGGGGGCCATTCTCTTTATTGATCAATGTGGAGGACACGATACTCTCCCCTCGTGATCGACGAGACCGCCAGGGCTACGTGTCACAAAGGGCTCTGACATGATGTCAATTCATCCCGTGCTTCGAGTGCATGAGAAGCCGAACACGCAGGTGAACCGGCAAGTCTCGTAATTCGATCAGATCCTGGCCTCAGATAAAAGGCGTCCTGCCTAGGAGGTCCTGCGAATCCCAATGGGCGGTACATGACTTGCGCGAGTAGTCCGTCATGCGGGAGGCGAACGAATCGACCCCAGGAGGGCAGCGGTCACGGCAACACCGCTCGGTCGCCCGTCAAGCCGACGCAGCCGCCTCCGTGTTCGTGACCCGACTCGCACCGGATGACGTTGCGCTAGCACCGTGTGTGCCCAGATGAACTTCAAGTTGTGAGAGGGGACTGCCTGATGCAGATGTCACGTGTCCTCCGTCAAGTCGGGTAGGTGGCACGCTCTGGCGATTACGGAGCGAGTGGGCCAGTCTCCCCGGAAGTTGCCACCGCTGGTACAAGTCGCCCGGTAAATCCGGCGTTCCGTAGACGTTCGTAGGCAGCCACTACAGCCTCGGGAACGGGCAGCGCGACCATGAACCCCTGCTGGGGGTAGATCAGGAGACGCTGGAGCGAGCCGGCCAGCATTTCGATGACGAGACGCGGGTTGCCGATCGAGTTGATGTACTCCTCGAAGGACATGGGCGTGGATGTACTGATGATCTCGACTTCCGGCCACAGCTTGCGAGCCGTCGCATAGGCGCGGCGTTCTTCGTACGGCTTGCTGACGAGGAGTACAGAGGAGACGTCGATTCCGGCTGCTGCCAGCAACTGCTTCGAGTAGGTGATGTTCTGTCCGGTGTTTCGGGCGTGAGGCTCGACAAGGATCGCGGAGTCCGGGACGCCAAGCTCCAGAGCCCGTTCGCGGTAGTGCTCGGCTTCGCCGTGAGGCATCACCGTCTGAGTGGTGCTACTGGTGGCACCAGTGAAGAGGACCATGGGTACCAAACCCCGGTGGTACAGAGCGGACGTCGTGTCTGCAACCCCAAGGTCATGGCTCCCAAGCCCTACGGCAACGGAGCAAGGTCGCAACTCGTGGTGCATCAGCTGGAAATCCCAGAGCAGACGGGCGTCCGTCCAGGATTGGGCGTCGATCACTGCTGTCCCCTCCTGTCATTGGCCGAATCTGGGACTTTGAAGGTGTACTCCCAGGCGAACCGCGAGGCGGCATGAACGCCGATCGCGAATTCCACCAGCGTGTCGTCTGCTGTGTAGGTGCGGCGGTGCAGTTCGACGACCCACTCACCGGACGGAAGCTGGAGCAATGTGCTCTCGCTTGCCGTGGCCGGTCGTGCGAACAGGTGCTCACTCATGTGGTCGATCTCGTAACCAGCGTCGTAGAGAACGCGGAACCCTCCGCCACGGCCAGCAGGGCCTGGAGTGGGGTCGACGAGCCGGGTTCCCTCGACGATCGCTGGCAGGTAGTAGCTGGTGAGCGTGTGAGTCGGCTGGTCGCCTTCTTTGACGAGGCGCGCTCGCGCGTACACCTCTGTATCGCTAGGCAGGCCATATGCGGCGGCGACGGTCGGCGGAGCAATGACTCGGCTGACAGTCTGGGTCTGCTCATTCCGGCGGTAGGTACGCCCCGAGGCCACACGGTCGGCGATGAAGGCCACCTCGTCACCATCGCGCCACTTGGCCTTGTCGTAGCGCTCGATTCCGAGACGTTTAAGAGGGGCGGGGGGGCGTACGACCGTGCCGTGCCCTCGCGAGGAGGTGACAAGGCCCTCGGCTTCGAGCGCCTTGTAGGCAGCGTGGACTGTCGACTTCGAGCCTTCCCCTGCCTCTACCAGCTCACGGATGTGGGGCAGCTGCTGACCGGGGGCGTACTCCCCGCTTCTGATCTTCGCGGCGATCTGGTCCGCGAGTTCCCGCCACTTCGGCGCCATGCTCACCCCTTTCGGTTGGCACAAGTGAAACATAGTCCTGGGACTGTTGACAGTCCCAGGACTGTGAGAGCACAGTCTTCATAGCACTCCGCAGTCCCAGGACAGCGTAGTGTGCGGCTGCCGCATAAGTGCAGGAACTGCCCTCGGGCGGTGCCGGATGAGGGAGCCGGACCCACGGTCCCTCCCAATCAACTTCATACGTCGGGCTGACCGCCGCTTCCAAGCGCGGCCGGGGTGACGAGCACGACGAGGTCCCTCGGAGCACAGCCAGGTGAGCCACCCGCAGCTATTGCGCTGCCCGCCGGCCAGGAAACCGGGCCCCGCCCGGCTCCTGGCTGAAGGAGAACGCAATCGCTACCCAGGGAGACACTCGATGCGCCACAACGGCCGCGCCCCCATCAAGGCCAGCAGCCTTCGCCCCGAGAACCTCAACCTCCGCGAGGGCGAGACCCGCATGGTCGTCTGCCCCGACTGCAACACCTGGCGCCGGCTGACCCGGTCGATGATCCACCCGCACCGTGACGGCGTTGAACAGCCGAAGCCCGAGGGCAGCTGCTACCGCGACGCCTCCGTTAAGGCCAAGCCGTCCAACGGCCGCCGCTGCCCCGGTAGCGCGCAGCGCATCGAAATCGACATCACCACCGAGCAGTGGACCGAGCGGCTGCTCGCCGCTGAGAGCACGGCATCCAGCCGGCGCACTACCAACCCGGTGCGCAAGTTCCGCCCCCAGGCTCCGCCTGCCACTGTCCAGATGAACTCCGCTGCTCGGGGCCCACGCGAGCAGCTTGCCGAGCACCTCCAGGACGACTGCTCGCAGTGCCGCCTCGGGCACTGCGCCACGGTGATCGAGCTGCGCAGGCTGATCAGCCGCATCGCGCAGACCAAGGTCCCCGCTCTGTACGGGCAGCTGCGCACGGCTCTGCAGCAGCACCGTGCCACCTGCTCGACGTGCAAGGCGGGCACGCCATGCGAGGTTGGCCGCCGACTCGCCGCTCGGATGTCCGGGCTCGCACAGGACCAGATGCGCAGCACCCGTTCCGACCTGTACCGCACCACCCGCCAGGTCCCGACAGTCCGCCTCACCCGCAATGGCTTCGTCGTCCGGACCGCGACCGTCGCTTCGGGCGGCCGCGACGCCGAACGGGGATGAGGCCCCGCACGAACTTCATCGCGACGAACGACCGAGGTGGCCCCCACCCGACACGCCGGTGGGGGCCGCCTTGGCTGCTCGTACAGCCGCCAACGGCCCCGCAGGGGCCGGGATGCGACGAACCCCAGTGATTGCGCCCCTGGGGTTCTCAGTCGCAGGCCACCCTTCGCAGAGAGGATCAACCTGCATGCCCAGCATGATGACACTGCCCGCCGCTATGAGCGACAAGCCCTTGCTGCCATTGCGGCCCACCCCGCATGAGCGCGACGGCCGGCAGCCCTCAGACCCTGGCGGCCGCCCCCACTCCGGCCAGCACGTTCCGGCCGACTCGACGACCCTTGACGCGCTGCTCCGAGTCATCGACGAGCAGATTGGCCCGCAGCAGCCGGGCGCCATCTACCAGAACTCCGACGGCGCCTTCGAGGTGATCGCGCTCATCCGCGACCCCAAGAAGGCCCGCGAGTTGCTGAAGCGCCGCTGTGCCCAGTGGATGCTGATCGTGAAGGATGTTTTGCGTCCGGGCGCGGAGCCGTTCGTGATCGGCTCTGTGTGGACGGTGTCCGACTACCTGGTCCGTGAGGGCAAGGCCGCCGCAACCAGCGCTGTTGGGGGGATGCACTGATGGACTGGCGCCACCAGGCCTCGTGCCGCGAAGAGGACCCCGAGCTGTTCTTCCCGATCGGCGACACGGGACCGGTCCTGCTGCAGGTCCAGGAAGCCAAGGCCGTGTGCCGCCGCTGCCCGGTCATCGGGCAGTGCCTGCAGTGGGCCCTGGAGTTCGGCCAGGAGTTCGGCGTCTGGGGCGGCCTGAGTGAGGCGGAGCGGCGGGCGATGAAGCGCCGTGCCGCGCGCAATCGCGTCCGGAACGGGGGGTGACGGACATGTCGGAGGCCGATAAGAAGCGCCTGGAGGACGCGGTCCGCCGGGTCAACCAGCAGTCCAGGAACGATCAGCGTGCCCGGGGCGGTCGTGGCTGACAGTTTGTACGACCGCTACATGGCCGCCGACCGGGCGCACCGTGAGCACGAGCGGCAGTGCACGAGCTGTTCGCCGGGGACGCGGTGCGAGACCGGGCGGCGCCTGTACGAATCGCTCGCGCGGCTCCAGGACGCGTACCTCAACCGGCTCCGCAAAGATCGCGGTCAGCTCACCGTCACCCAGCTCGTCGACCGCTACCCCATCCAGCACCAGGGCGTCCGCCAGCTGCTGATCGACTACCTGACCCGGCGCCGGGCCGGGACCGACTACACCACCCTCACGGCCCTGACCCGCCAGCTCGCGAACACGTTCTGGGCCAAGATCGAGAAGATCAACCCGGGACAGCAGGACCTGGCGCTGAGCCCCGAGGTCTATGACCAGTGGCGCGAGGCCATCAAGCGGTGGGACCGCGACGAGCGGCGGACCCGCGCGGACGATTCCGGCATCCTCCTGGCCGTCCGCTCCCTCTATCTCGACCTGCACAGCTGGGCCATCGACGAGCCTGAACGGTGGGCTCAGTGGGTCGTGCCCTGTCCGATCCGGCCGAAGGAGCTCAAGGTGTTCGCCAAGCGCAAGCGGGAGATCCACCAGAGGATGTCCGACCGCATCCGGGTCCGTCAGCCGCTGCTGCCCACCCTGGTCGCGCACGTCGAAGGCCGCTACGAGCACCTGACCGGCTTGCTCAAGAAGGCGCGAGCGGTTGAGCTCGGAACGGTCTTCGACCACGACGGGCACTCCTACCGGCGCACGGACAGCGGTCGCGATCGCAGCTGGGCCAAGAGCCAGGACGAACCACCCGTCCGTGTCACCGACGAGGACGGCCAGGTCCTCAACGTCACGCTCACCGAGGACACCGCGTTCTGGGAATGGGCCAGCCTGGAGATCCTGCGGCACAGCGGCATCCGCGTCGAAGAGCTCTGCGAACTCACCCAGCATCCGCCAGTATCGGCGCCCGAACGGCGAGGTCATCGCCCTGCTCGTCATCGCCCCGTCCAAGAGCGAGCGCGAGCGCGTCATCCCGATGTCCGCGGACCTGTTCCACGCGGTCGCCCAGATCATCCGCCGCCTGACCCCCGACGGCCGGCCGGTCTGCCTGCTCAACCGCTACGACCAGCACGAGAAGACTTGGTCAGAGCCCATGCCGTTCCTCATGCAACGGCAGAACGGCACACAGCGATCAGTGATCTCCCCAACCACGTTCATCCACATATTCGCCCGCAGCTGCGAGGAACTCGCCGAGACCCACCGAGCCTTCGCCGACATGACCTTCACGCCGCACGACTTCCGGCGGCTCTTCGCCACCGAGATCATCAACGGCGGCCTGCCCATCCACATCGGCGCCGCCCTGCTCGGCCACCTGAACCTCCAGACCCTGCAGGGCTACGTCGCGGTCTTTGCCGAGGACATCGTCACCAACTACCAGCGGTTCCTGAACCACCGCCGATCGCTCCGACCCGAGATCGAATACCCCGAGGTCACGCCCGAGGAGTGGGCCGACTTCGAGGAGCACTTCGACAAGCGCAAGGTCGAACTCGGTAACTGCGCCCGCCCCTACGGCACCCCCTGCAACCACGAACACGCCTGCATCCGCTGCCCGATGCTCCAGGTCAACCCGAAGATGCTGCCTCGCCTCGCGGAGATCGAGAAGGACCTCCTCCTGCGCCGCAAGCGAGCCCAGGAAGAACACTGGCTCGGCGAGGTCGAAGGCATCGACTCGACCCTGACCTTCCTCCGCGCCAAACAGGCCGAAGCCGCCCGCCTCACCAAGAGACCCACCACCAACCTCGGCATCCCACGTCCTCGCCCCTAGGAGACCCAGTGATCCCCAACGAACCCCGATCGAGCGAAGTGCAGAGAACCGTCGGGCGGTGAAATCGAGGGCATCGGCCTCACCCTCACTTTCCTCCGGGCCAAGAGAGATGCGTCCGAGCGTCTCGTCCGCCGGCCCATCGTCCACCTCGGCATTCCAACCCAACGAACCACCAAGCCATCGAAGGGAGAATCTGGATGACCGATCCCGACATACCCACTGACCGCATCCCCTCGGCGCCCGTCACTTCTACGTGCATCCTGCCCAGGTTCAGCGCGTGGGAGATCGCCTCCATCGGCTACCGGCCGGTCAGGCGCCGATGCCACCAACCTGCGCCGAGCCTCAAGGGCGACAGTGGATCCGGCAGCGTCCGCCGCTCGAACTCCTCGTCAAGCTTCACGACGATCCGTCTCAGCTCACGGCGAGCGCGCTGAGGCAGGGCAGCCAGCATCGCTTCCACGTTGTCGCGACCGGCCAAAGGATCGTGGCACGGGCAGTCCGCGAGTGGCACATACAGCCAGCGCCCCGGACTTCGAAGGAACTGTTCAAACTGGTCGAGGGACTCGCGCAGGCAACCTGGATAGAACCTGTCGGCTTCCAAGCGCCGGACAGCAGCTTGAGCACTACGCCCAAGTCCCGAGATCTGACTGAACTGTCGGGAATCACCCCGACTCAACCGCTTCTGGGCGCGCAACGCGCCGGGCGACCTACGCGGCATCGCCCTTTCGGATCAGAGTCACGCCGTCATCATGCCACGCGCGCAGACTCCGCCCGCCCCCGTTTCCCAAGCAGGCTAGCCAAGCGCCCACACACCCGATCGAGTGAAGTGCAGAGAAGGAGTCTGCTGTGCAACGGCGTGCTGGTCTTCGAGGACGCCGGCGAGCTGCTGCCCGACGGGCGGATCGTCGCCCCGCACCGGCCCGCCCCCTCCGCTGGCGAGAACGACCTGTTCGTTCAGCTGCAGGAGCACTACGAGGCCACGCAACGCGGTCTTGCCACCGCCTGACCCGGGCTGACGGTTGCCTGATCCGCCCGCACCGACGCGCCGAATCCGGCGTGCCGGTTCGAGCGGTGACGCGGAGTCGGACAGTCCCACTTCGATCCACCTGGCGGGAGCGGCGGGCAGTTTCGCGCCCACCCCTCAGCATTCCCCCGGACCGGCCGCCCGCCTCACGGGCAGCCGGCCTTTCGGAACGGCCAACTCCGGGAAGGCACCGCCCACTCGGGGCCCATTTCGGCTCCGCCGACCGCCATTTCGGGAGCAGCCGCCCGCGTTTCGGGAGCGGCCCCCACCGTTTCGCGCACACCTTGAACCGCTCCTGCCGGAGGCCCCGATGACGATCACAGAGACGCCGCAGAACGCGGCACCCGACACCCCTGTTTCGCGCCCACCGAACCCCGTTTCGAACGCACCCGAGAAGGCTTCGGGAGCGGCCGGAGGCGTTTCGGGGACGCAGAAGCGGAAGACGATCAAGCCCAAGCGCGACCGCCAGATGACCGCCCTGTCGTTCACCGCCGCGATCGGCGGGACGCTGGTCGGCATCATCGGATTCGCCATGTCCTACAGCACCCTGGCAAAGGTGGCCCTGAGCTGGGGATTCAGCGAGCGGCTGGCGCCGTGGTTCCCGGTCGGCGTGGACGCGAGCATCATCGCGTTCCTTGCGCTGGACCTGTACCTGATCCGCAAGGACACCCCGTGGCCGCTGCTCCGGCTTGCCGCGCATGCGATGACCGGCGCCACGATTTGGTTCAACGCCTCCTCGCAGGGCCACATCGCCGCCGACCCGGTCAAGGCTGCCAGCCACGGCGTCATGCCGCTGCTCTTCGTGATCGGCGTGGAGGCCGCGCGGCGGCTGTTCATCAAAAAGGCGCAGCTGGAAGCCGGTACACATACGGACCGGATCCCGCTGCACCGCTGGATTCTCTCCCCCGTCGCCACGGGGCGGATCTACCGCCGGATGCGGCTGTGGGGGGTCAACTCCTACCCGGAGATGATCCGCCGCGACCAGGAGCTCATCGCCTACAAGCAGTGGCTCAAGCGCAAGCACAACGGCGACCTCTCCCAGGCCACCGAAGACGAGCGGCTGCCGATGACGATGGCCCCCTACGGATACACCGTCTCGGAGGCTCTAGCGCTGCCTGAGCAGCAGGAATGCGAGGCGGAGAAGCGGACGGAGGAAGCCGAGCGCCGACGCCTGGACACGGAGACGCGCCGAGAGATCGCGCAGAAGAAGGCCGAAGCCGACCGGCTGGAGGCCGACGGCGACCTGGAGGCCGTCCGCGCCCGGGTGGAAGGCCAAAAGGCAGAAGCCCGCGCCCGCGCCAAGGCCCAGGCCAGCGCTGCTGAACGGGCTGCTGAGCTGGAGGAAAAGGCGCTGGAGACGGCACTCATGGCCGAAGCCCGCGCCCGCCAGGCCGAAGCGGAGCGCAAGGAGTCCGAAGAGCGCGAGGCGAAGGCCGCCGCGGACGTCCGGGCAGCCGAGCTGGAGCGCCAAGCGGCGCAGAAGCGGAAGGAAGCGGCGGAGGTCGAGCGGGTCGCCGCGGCGGAGGACCGGGCGATCGAGACGGCCGAGATCGCGGAGGCCCGGAAGCGCGCTGCCGAAGCCGATCGGGTCGCCGCCGAAACGGAGGAGGCTGCTGCCGAAGCCCGCCGCCGTGCTGCCGAAGCTGACCGGCTCGCGGCGGAGGAAGCCGAGCGGAAGGCGGTCGCCGACGCCAACACGCAGGAGGCCCGCAGGCGGGAGGCCGAAATCGAGTTCGCCGCTGCTGAAAGGCGGCTGGCCGCTGCCGAAATCGAGCGGCGCGCGGTCGAAATGGAGGACGTCGCGAAGCTGAGCCCGCGCGAGCGGGCGGTCCGCAAGGTCGCCCGGATGGTCCTCGCGACCGCCGCCGGCATCGCCCACCAGCTGCCGCTCGCCGACATCCAGCGCGAGCTGGAGGTCTCTCCGGGCACCGCCTCCGAGTACCGGCAGGAGGCCGCCGAGCTGATCGCAGGCGGCTACCGCCCCGAGCAGTGACCTGCACCAGCGGACTGATTCGACGGTTCCGCCGGTCCCCGAGCTGCTGATGACAACTCGGGGACACGGCGAAGGCGCCGAAGACGCCACCCGCACCTTTCCACCGATCCGGATCGCACCACCACCCCTCTTGAGGAGAAACCCCTGATGAGCAAGGACATCGCCACCCGCGTCACCACGGGCGTGCAGGCCCTGGCCCTGCCCGGGCAGCGCGAGGGCTGGCAGGCCCAGCACCGCGGCAGCCTGCTGAACGACGCCCAGGCCTACGACGCCATCGCCGACGCCCTCCAGGCTGACCTCAAGACCCGCCGCGTGGCCGGTGACCTGCCCTGGGGTCTGTCTGCGTCGATGCGGGCCCGCAAGCGGGTCAAGCCGCTGCGGGACGCCGCGAAGGCCATGCGCAAGGCCGCCAAGGCCATCAATGCCACCGTGGCGGCCTACGAGGAGACCCAGCCGGAAGTGGTCGTCCAGCGGCGCGAGGACAAGGCTCTGAAGAAGGCCCAGCGTAAGCAGCAGCTGCAGGCCGCCGCGCACAACAGCGCGCAGCAGACACTGCAGCGGCTCGCCCCGGCCGACGCCGACGACGGCCCGGCGGGCCAGCCGAAGCTGCTGGGTGACTTTTTCGGCCCGAACAGCCAGCAGCGGCGGGGCGCCTGATGGCCGCGCAGCTGTCTCCGAGGAAGGCCGCCTACTGGAACAGCAGATTTGAACAGGCCCGCGCTCAGGGCGAGCGCGGGCCTGAGGAGTTCTTCCGGGTCTGGCTCGACCTGGTGAAGGTCTCCGCGGTCCAGAAGGTCCGCCGCACCGGCGACCACAGCGTCTTCAACACGTTGTCGGCGGAGCTGGAGCGGATCTACCGGGATCACTGCCAGTAATCGTCATCGTCATTATCATCACCGCCGGAATGGGGGTTGACGGGGGTCCCAACTACGCGTACGCGTACGCGTGCGAGGCGGCCCCCTCCCGTCACCGGCAGTCACCAGGAAGGGAGGGCGCGTGTCCGACGACGACAGCCCGGACAACGTGGTCTCACTGCCCCGGATCGGCTCCCCGCCACCTCCGCCCGTCCCGCCCCGGCCGGACCTGAACGGCACCGGCGACGCCCCCGATGCGGGGCCGGGGCATGTTCGGATTTCCGCTTTCGACGCGCCCGAAGTACCCCACGCGCCGCGCACCCCTCAAATGGTGCCGGCGCCGCTGCGCAGCGAGGGCCTGCTCGACGGGCTGGCCCCCGATGCGGGACCGCCGCGCACCGGCGCCCTGTCGCTGGCGGCCATCCTCGCCATCGCCCTTGCGGCGTTCGAGGGGCTGCAGACCTGGATCCAGGAGTCCGGGCCCCGCCGCGCAGAGGCGGCCGCGCACCAGCGGGAGTTGGAACTGCTCGCGGCGAAGGCCACTGCGGACGCCACCCGGCACGCCGCGGAAGCGACCGCTGCGCGCGCCCGGGCACGCCGGGTCCCCTCGAGCCACGAATACGGCCGCAGCACCCTTGGGCGGGGCTCTGGCGGCCCCGCTCGTGGCGGTGGCGGCATCGGTCCGAACAGGTCGGGAATGGGCCGTAGTGGGCCGCTTAGCGGCTTGGCGCAGGGGCGGTCGACCGGGCCGTCCGGACGCTCCGCGTGGGGCCGAGGCGGCAGCGGCGGGACGGGCTCCGGCAGCGCCTGGAGCCGAAGCGGCGGATCCCGCGGCCGAACTGACCAAGGCTCTGCCCGAAACGGCGGGCCCTCCGCCCGAAACGGCGGGTCCTCCGCCCGAAACGGCACCGGCTGGGGCCGAAACGGCGGGCCATCAGGCAGCGGTGGCTCCGGTAGCTCTGGCGGCCGCGGAGGGTCGGGTGGCGGCTCGCAGGCCTCCCGGTCGGGCGCGCGCCGGTCGCCGCGCCAGGCCCTCGCCGACTGGTGGAACAAGGGCAAGAAGAACGCCGGCGGCACGGGCGCAACCCCGGCCCCCAAGAACTCCGGCAGCGCGGCGGATACTGGCGCGGCGGCCACGAAGGCCGCGGTCCGGCAAGCGGTCAAGAAAGCCCGCTCCGGGCCCACATTCTGGGAGGCTGCCGGGGAGCGGCTGCAGGACCGGTGGAAGGCCCGCCGGTCCGCTACCGGCACCCCGGGCGCAGCCAAGGGCGGTGGTGGCCTGCGGTCGGCTTCCAGTGGTGGCACCAGGGGCGCGCAGCCCGTCACCAACGGCAACGGATGGACGGCGCCCGGCGACAGGGTCGGCTTCTGGGACGCCGTATACGAGACCGCGCACGACCGCTGGAAAAAACGCCGCGACCACTGGAAGGCCAACGGCGGCCCCCGCCACCGCCCCACCACCGGCAAAGGCTCTTCCGGCAAAGGATCCGCCTCCAACCGCGGCACAGGGCGCGGCGCCGGTACGGGCGCCGGTGGATCAGGGCCCGGCTACGGGCCGAGGACATCTCCCTTCGACACCGACCCATCCGGCCCCACCGTCACGATCACCGTGGAGCAGGTCGACCCGCCCGGCACACACGCCAAGCGCTGGGAGCCGACCGCGATCGACACCGGACAGCGGCAGCTGCCCCGCCAGGGGCCGCCTGCACTGCCACGCGCCCCGCAGCGCCCGGCCGGGCAGCGGCCCGGCACCACTCGCAGAAAGGACCCCATCCCCATGCCCGCTGCTCCCGCAAGGACCGCAGCCGTCTCCGCACCCGTCGCAGCGTCAGTGCCGGCGCCGGGCGGCATGGCCGTACAGCACGCCACCGAAATCCGGCTCGATGACGCACTGAAGGCCCTGACACTCCTGACCACGGCCGGTATGGAGACACACGACGAGTGCGCGGAACTCGCCCGGCAGGCCCGTCGGCTGATGAGCGAGCTGGAGACGATGGCGCACGACCTGGCGGCGAACCACAACGTCAGCGGGCCACGCACCCTGCGGGCCGTGGCGGTGCTGATGGAGACCGTCGGCCAGCTGGTGGTGCAGGCCGAACGCATGGCCAAGGCCTCCCTGGACGCCGCCGAGACTGCCGAAGCCGAAGAGACCTCGATGGCGCGCGACTACCGGCCCACCCAGGCCGCCACCATCGACGCCGGTCTCGCCACGCCCAGCGCCCGCATCCACAACGAGAACTGACCAGCAATAAGGAGGCGCCCCGTGGGGCAGATCGCACCCGCCGTCGGCGCGGACGGAGCCGCCAACGGCTACACCGCCCTCGTCGCCAAGTTCACCGCTCTCCAGCACGCCGCAGCCCAGCTGCTTGAAGAAGCCGAGCACGTGGCGCAACGCATGCGCGACAACGCGAACGCGGCCGTCACCGTCGCCGAGCTGTGCGCGGCCGCAGAAGTCGACCCCCATCATGTCGCCGCCGTCGCCGACGTCGGCGAGGCCTTCGGCCGGGTGGTCGGCGGCTGCAAGCAGCTGCAGTCCGCAGCCGAGTCGATGCACCAGGCCGCAGGCCACCTCAAGGACGAGCACCAAGCGGAGTACGGCGGCATCCACGCCGCCGCCACCTCCTCCAAGGCCCGCCAAGCCAAGCCCGGCTTCTACAGGCCGCTCTGAACACGTCGCACAACGCACCACCTCGTGGGGCCGCGCCCGATCCCGGGCGCGGCCCCACCGCATTCCACCCCACCATCCCTACCCCGTCGTGATCAGGAAGGACCGAAGTCGTCGTGATGCGCAGGATGCCCGCACGGGCGAAAGCGGAACTGGCCGCCTACGGGGCATCCGCCGCCGCCCTCACCGTCGTGCCCTCCATGGACCTGCTGCCCGCCCACGCCACCGTCGCCGCCGTGAGCGGCGGCTGCGTGTGGTGGCTGTACCGCAAGGTCAAAACCCGCGACTTCCGCAAGGCGATCAAGACCGCGCAGAAAGTCCTGGGCCCGGTCACGGGCGGCGCCGTCTACGCCGTCTCCGCCTACACGCCGGGCCGCCCGTGGTGGGAGCCGGTGCTCGCGCTCGGCTGGGGCGCCGGCATGGCCGCCGCGCTGCCCGTCACCCGCGCCCACTGGAGCCCGGCCAGCGCAACGACGGCGGCCGCGGCCTACCCTCCCGGATTCACCGGCCTGGTGATGCGGCTGTGGGCCGAAGCCGAGGTCGCCCCCGGCACCTGGCTGGAGAACATCGAGCAGCTCATCTCCCCCGCCCACCCCGACTTCGCCGCCGACATCGTCGCCCCGGCCGGCAAGCCCGTCCCGCGCATCGACCTCGTCGACGCCGCCGCGGCGTTCGGGGTGCCCACCGCGTGCGTGGACGTACAGGAAAAGCCGAACACCGGCCCGGGCAGGGTGCAGCTGACGGTGACGCCGACCCGGGTGCGCAGCGGCGGCCTGGAAAGCGTCTGGGCAGAACGCGTCGCCCAAGCGGGCGGCGCGTTCCCCGGCAGCAGCATCGTGCGCGTCGAACGGCACGAAGCCCACGGGCAGATCCCGGCACGCGGCATGATCCTCGCCGAGGTTCCGCCCGGGCAGGTCGCCCGCGTCAACCACGCCCAGCTGTGCACCGCGTTCGGCGTCAAAGCCTCCGAACTGCGGCTGGTCGCCGAATCCGACGGCGGCTCACAGGTCCTGGTCACCCTCTACGAGAACTCCCCGCTGACCGGCATGCGCCCGGCCACCCGCGAGCTCCTCACCCCCGACACGGACGGCTACTGGGTGCTAGGCACCGCACACGACGGCACCGACGTCGAAGCCCGCCTCTTCGACGAAAAGGGCGCCGTGCACGGCTACGTCGTCGGCGTCACCGGCTCCGGCAAGACCGTGGTGATCGTGCTGGGGCTGGCCGCCCAGGCCAACGCCGGCGCCGTCTCCTGGCTCGCCTCCCTGGACCCGGACGCCCAGCTGGCCGCCGCCGGGCAGTACATCGACCGACAGGGCGCCGGCCGCGCCTACGCCGCGCGCGCCACCCGGGCCGCAGTCGCGCTGATGACGATCCGCGGCGAGATCAACAAGGAAGTCGGGCACGACTTCTCCCCCGCCTCCCCCTACCCGCTGCTCGTGCTGAACCTGGACGAGTTCAACGGGCTGTGCGACGACTCCCCCGCCGGGCAGGAAATCGCCCAGAACGCCGTCTACATCGCCGAACGCGGCCGCAAGTACGGCGTCGGCATCCTGTTCGCCGGTCAGATGCTCGACCTGGCCCGCATCGGCGGCGACCGGTCCCTGCGCGAGCAGACCCGCTCCGGCACCGGCGTGGTACTGCGCACGGTCTCCGGCATCTCCGACCGGCAGGCCACCGAAGGCATGCTCCCCGAAGGCGTCACGCTGCCCACGATCCCCACCGTGGTCGGCGGTGGCCTGTCACTGGAAGACCGCATGAACGGCGTCACCGTCGCCGCCCGCGGCCAGTCCACGGCCGGCATGGGCCACGTCCTGACCGGCGGCTCCGCACCGCGCATGATGCGCGCCCTGTACGTGCATCTGCCCAAGGACGGCAGCGGCCACAACCTCCAGGAGATCTTCCCGGAAGGCGGCACGATCAACACGCTCACCCACCGCGAGATCGAAGCCCTGGCCACGATGGGCGACCTGTACAGCGACTGGGACTCCCCCGTCGACGACTACGCCACCGACGGCCAAGGCAGCCGGGGCAACGACGGCATGCCGACGATCCCCACCTTCCTCGCCCCTGCCCCCGCGCCTGCGGCCAAGCCGAAGAAGACCACGGTGAAGGACCAAATCCTGGCCGTGGTCGACCGGGAGATGACGGCCAAAGAGATCCGCGAGCAGGTCGACGCGGCCGCCGGCACCGTCCGCAACGCCCTCAGCGACCTGGTCGCCGAAGGCAAGCTCACCCAGGTCGACCACGGCCTGTACGCGCCCGCCGGCCGGGACACTCAGGTGGCAGTCGAGCAGGATGTCCAGCAGCCGCGCCCGGGCAACGGTCAGCTGCCGGACGGGGTCAGCGGCGAACTCGTCGTCCAGGCCGCCGACCTCATCATCACCACCCAGTTCGGATCGCACTCGATGCTGCAGCGCAAGCTCCGCATCGGCTTCGCCCTCGCCGGTCGCGTGATGGACGCGCTGGAGCAGCTCGGCATCGTCGGCCCCGCCGACGGCAGCAAAGCCCGAGACGTACTGGTCAAGCCGGACACAGCAGACGACGTCCTGCGCGAACTACGCGCCGACTTCGCCCTGGCCGCCGACGATTGATCAACCGCCCCCCACCCCCGCGCGGGCCCCGGCTATCTGCCGAGGCCCGCACTGTCGCTGCCCAGGCTCGCCCGCCCGGGCGCTCCTCCTCACCCCTTGGAAGGACACCCCGTGATCGTCTCCGTCTCCGCTGCCCTGCTGCTGTTCATCGTGGTGGTCATGCTGCTGCGGCAGGGCTACGTGCGCATGGGATCCGCCCTCGCCTGCAGCACATTCGGCTTCTTCCTCGCCTCCACCGGCATCGCGCCCGCGATCACCGCCCTGCTGCGCACCGTCGCCCAGCTCACCTCGCTCCACTGACCAGCCGAACGGAGGCCTGCCATGCCCGCTTCCCTGCACACCGACCACGCCACACGGCAGGCCCCGCCCACGGACACCGCTCAGGCTGCCAGCCCCCGAAGCGACCTGAGCCTGGAGGCACGGCTGGCCGCCGTGGACGCGGCCATGTCCGTACGCCTGGACGAAGCCGCCGTCGCCTACGAGGTGCGCACCGCCCATATCCCTACCGGGCCGGTTGACGTCGCCGACGTCGTCACCGTCCCGCTCACCCCAACCCTGGCCCCGCTGGCACCACAGACCTACAGCACGCCGGTCGCAGCGCTCCTGGAGCGGGCCCACCGCCGGATGGAGGCTGACGGATGGTGCGCCGGCGCCCTGGTCGACGAGGACGGCGCGGTCTGCCTACTGGGAGCTATCCGGGCGGAAGCGGCAGGCGACCGCGGCCTGGAAGCCGACGCCGCCCGCGTCGTCCTGGAGGCGATCCGCCGACGCTTCGGAGACGACGTCGAGTCTGTACCGGCCTTCAACGACGCCTTCGGAAGCGGACGCGCACCGCTGCGGATGCTCGACGAGGCCGCGTCACTGGCCGACGCCAAGAGACTGTGACCGCTGTCGCCGGTGGTCAGTCGCCCAGTTCGATGACGAGGCGCCCGTAGTCGTCCACCCAGGCCGGATACACGTATCCGCCCACGATGGCCCGGTTGACGAAGACCTCGACGTCGGCGTCGGTGTCGATGACCAGCACGCCGTCCTCGTCGGTGTACGCCTGCCACGTCACACCATCGGTGTCGATCACTGCATCGAAATCCACAACCGGCGGATCGCTGCGAAACAAGCCCATCACCACTCCCCCAACTCCCGTCGGCCACCAGCGTGACGCACGCCGACCCCGCGCAACAGCCCACGAGCCGGATCACCTGCCTCGCAGCCGAACGCCACCCGCATCCGAGTGGGAGTCGGCTGTGGCGCAGGCCTTCCGGCCCCAGCACCATCCCCGATCGCATCCGAAGGAGACTCCCCCGTGGCAAAGGGCCCCGCCGTCATAGGTGTCCTGACCGAGCCACCCCAGCCCACCTGGTGGGCGGCCAACCGGCACAAGGTGCCCGTCGCCGACGTCGCGTCATACAGCCGCGGACGCGGCTGGGTTTTCGGAGTTCGGTTAGCGCGCTTGTCCCGAAGGCCTGGTCACCCGGCGGCAGTTACGAGAGAAGGGGCTGAGCCCCGGCGGACACGGCCCGGTGGCGGTGCTGCGCTGCAAGGCGTGCTCCTACCGGCCCGACCGGGCGTGCCTCCATCCCACCCGGGCCTGGCTCTACAGCGTGGAACTCGCCCGGCCGAAGCGGACACCGACGCTCGCGCAGGAATGGGCGCTGGACTGGGCGATGGCCGCGAGGTCCACCCACCCCCCGGTGCAAGCGTCGGTACTACTTCTGCCTCCCGCTGCGCATCCAGGGCTGCTGCGACCCCTGCGACAAGGGCTACGAGCCCAGCCCCAACACCTACATGACCTCCCCGGCCCCGGCCGGCCACCGGCTGGCCGCCTGGTCAACGACCCTCCCGAAGGAGAAGTCACCGCATGGCAACAGAGGTTCTTGATCGGCGGGTCGTTGCCCGGTTTCGCCGCCGACGGCTGGATGGCCAGCTTCCCAGACGGCAGCGAGCTCAACACCGCGTGGTAGGAGGAGGTCCGGACCGCCGGCCGTCTCGCGGAGCTCGCCGACCAAGCGGCCCGCGACGGCATCAGCGCACTGGCCTCGCCGCAGTGATCGCCGACAACGGCAAGGTGGCTGCTACTTCACCGCGCCAACACGAACACCGCAGACGAGGCGTGGGAGCTACCGGGCGGCGCCGTCGAAACCGGCGAAGGCCTTCACGACGCATGGGTGATGTTCACGAGTTTCGGTTCTGGTCCAACTTCTGTGGTGTGCCTACTCCCTGTGACTGTTGATCTTGCTGGTAGATCTCGCGAGATCGTCTGGAAACTGCTGGTGGCGAC
>NZ_JBVKBA010000047.1:0-41018 GCF_055639175.1 Streptomyces sp. NPDC107546
CGGTTACATTCCGAACCCGGAAGCTAAGCCTTACAGCGCCGATGGTACTGCAGGGGGGACCCTGTGGGAGAGTAGGACACCGCCGAACAATTCTTCAGAGCGGGTCCCCGAACTTCGGTTCAG
The DNA here is from genome assembly GCF_055639175.1 of Streptomyces sp. NPDC107546. Classification (NCBI taxonomy): domain Bacteria; kingdom Bacillati; phylum Actinomycetota; class Actinomycetes; order Kitasatosporales; family Streptomycetaceae; genus Streptomyces; species Streptomyces sp. NPDC107546. The sequence goes on from NZ_JBVKBA010000047.1 coordinate 124, forward strand.
GGACCCGCTCTTTTGCGTTGTGCGTCACTCCGCGTTCACGTTGCCGGACCACCATCCCAGCCATGGGTACTGCTGGAATGCTCACGGCCGCAGGTGTCGGCCGCGGTGACGAGGTCATCGTGCCGGCGTTCGGCAACATCGAGGTGGCCGAGGCCGTGGCCTCGGCGGGTGCGACGCCGGTCTTCGCGGACATAGACTCTGCGACGTACTGCCTGGATCCGGCGGCCGTGGAGGCCGTCGTGAGCTCCCAGACCGTCGCGGTCGTCGTCGTGCACCGCTTCGGGCGGCCGGCCGATGTCGGCGCGCTCCACGAGGTCGGGCAGCGGCACGGCCTGCTGGTGCTGGAACAGGGCGAGTCAGAGACGCCGTACGCCGAGGTGGCGCAGCGGCGGGAGCGTGCGGCGTACCTCGACAAGCGGCTGCGGGGCGTGCGAACGCCCGAGGACGGCGGCGGGCACACCTATCAGCAGTACGTCGTGCGGGTGCCGGGCAACGGGCGGCCCGACCGGGACGCCTTCGCACGAGCCGTGCGGGCCAAGGGAGTTGAGTGCCGGGTTCCGGTGAAGACGCCCGTGCACCGTATGCCGGCGTTCCGGCGCGACGTGTATCTGCCGGAGACCGAGCGGGCCGCCGACGAGACGCTCTCGCTACCGGTGGACGCGTCCCTGACCAAGCGTGAGATGAACAGGATCGTGTCCGCGTGCAATGCCCTGGGCGGACTGCTGCAACCCGCTTTCTGAGCCGGTGCACCGATGGTTGGGAGCACACGTCAGTTCGGGGTATGATCTATCCCGTTGCCGCGAGGGAAACCTCAAAAAGCGCGACAAGCCCCTATAGCTCAGTCGGCAGAGCGTCTCCATGGTAAGGAGAAGGTCAACGGTTCGATTCCGTTTGGGGGCTCCGAGAAAAGGCCTCGCCCAGCAGGGCGGGGCCTTTTTCTCATGCCCAGACCCTCACTCCTTGGGAAGGTCCGGGACGCGCATCGCCAGAATCGCCATGTCGTCCGACGGGGCGTCGGAAGCGAAGCGTTCCACCGCGCGCATGATGCGGGCCGCCACCGCGCCCGCTGTAAGACCCGTGCAGGTCGTCAGCACGTCCGCGAGACCGTCGTCGCCCAGCATGCGTCGGCCCTCGCGGCGTTCCGTGACGCCGTCGGTGACACACAGCAGGACGTCGCCCGGGTCGAGCGTCACCGTCTGCTCGTACAGCTCCAGGTCCTCCATGACGCCGAGGAGCGGCTGCGGTTCGGCCGCCGGTTCCACCGTGCCGTCCTGGCGCAGCCGGAGCGGCAGCGGATGGCCGGCGCACACCACCTTCAGGACCGCACTGCCGTCCTCCTGCGGCCACAACTCGCCGTAGAGGAGCGTCAGAAAGCGGCTGCGGGCGCCCTCGTCGAGAATCGCGGAGTTCAGGCGTTCGAGGACAGCGGGGCCGCCGAAGCCCTCGCGGGCCAGCAGACGCAGCGCATGGCGGGCCAGGCCCGTGACCGCGGCGGCCTCCGGTCCCGTACCGCACACGTCGCCGATGGCGAAACCGTATGCGCCGTCGCGGATCGGGAAGAGGTCGTAGAAGTCGCCGCCGACCTCGTTGCCCTCGCCGGCCGCGCGGTAGATGACCTCGACCTCGACGCCGTCGATGGGCGGGAGTCCCGGCGGGAGCAGGCTGCGCTGGAGGGACTGGCTGATGGCCGTGCGCTCCGAGTACAGCCGGGCGTTGTCCAGGGCGAGTGCCGCCCGGCGGCTCAAGTCCTCGGCCAGTTCCAGGATCTCCTGCCGGAAGTGTTCGTCCGTCGGCTTGCCCAGCGTCAGCATGCCGATGACGCGGTTGCGGGCCACCAGCGGCAGTACGACCGTTTCGCCGCCCACCGTCGAGGCCGTCGCCAGCGTGGTGCCGATGCCGGAGCTGACCGTCGCGGGCTCGCCGAGGCCGAGGCTGCGCATGGAGGTGCGCAGGGCGGCCTGGTGGGCCGCCTCCCCGGGGGCCGTCCAGATGCGGGCGCCCGGTGTGGGGATCGGCTCCGGAGGCGGGATCTTGGACAGGAGGGCCTTGAGGCCGTCGATGCGGTCCTCGTCCTCGTGCAGGACGTACGACAGGTACGGCTCGGAGGCCTGGTCGGCGATCGTGTAGACCGCGCACCAGGTGGCCAGGGTCGGGATCGTCATCTGGGCCATCAGCGCCAGCGTCTGGTCGCGGTCCAGGGTGCCCGCGAGGAGGTCGGAGGCCTCCACGAGGAAGCTCAGGGAGCCGCGGCGCAGGCGTTCCAGCTCGCCCAGTCGGGCCGATTCCACGGCGAGGGCGATGCGGTCGGCCGCGAACTGCAGGCGTAGCGCCTCCTCGTTGGAGTACCGGGAGGGTGCCTCGGCCGCCACGCCGAGGGAGCCGGTGAGGCGCCCCTCGACCTTCAGCGGGACCGTCACCACCGAGCGCATACCGGTGCCGTTCAGCAGCGGGACCGCGCCCGGTACGGCCGTGAGGTCCTCGTGGACGGCCGGCATGCGGGCCGAGCCGTAGCGGCCGGGGCCGGCCTCGACGGGGACGCGGGCGAAGCGCTGGCGGGCGGAGGGCAGGCCAGTGGAGGCCCGTACCTCCAGCTCGGTCTCGTCGTCGGTGGCCAGCAGCAGGAAGGCCGCGTCGCCGTCGAGCATGTCGCGGGCGCGTTCCACCGTGCGTTGCAGCAGGCCGTCGAGGTCGTCGGGGGCGGGGGAGCCGATGAAGACCTCGAAGGGGTCCGCGGTCTGGCCGTCCGCGGTCGTGGTCGTGTCGGGGGCCGGGCCCCGCAGCGGGGTCTGCAGGACGGCCCGCTCGTGGTCGCGCACCAGCAGGCAGACCGTGGACGGCTCGCCCGCCGTGTCGCGGACGCGCAGGTGGGAGGCGTAGACGGGGATGACACGGCCGTCGGCGCCGCGGATGCCGTAGCTGCCCTCCCAGCGGGAGAGCTGGAGGGCCTCGGCGATGCCCGTGCCGGTTCCCGGGGTGTGCGGCCAGGCCGCGAGGTCGGTGAGGGGCTTGCCGGTGACCTGCTCCCCGGCGTAGCCGAACAGTTCCTCCGCGTCCTCGTTCCAGGCGGTGATGCAGCCGGAGCGGTCGATCTGGACGACGGCGACGCGCACCCGGCCGTCGGCGAGCGGCAGCAGGTCGGCGGGGAGGGCGGGGCCCGCCGCCCGCGTGCCGACCGGGCGCTCGGGCAGGTCGAGCTGGAACCAGACCTGCTTGTGCGTGGGTGTGTAGTCCACGCCCCAGCGGCCGGCCAGGGCGGCGCAGAGCTGCAGGCCCCGGCCGCCCTCCCGGTCCGGGCTGCCCATGTCGACGGCGGTCGACTGCAGCGGGATCTCGCGCTCCGGATACCGGTCGGCGACCTCGATGCGCACGCCGTCGTCGCTGCGCAGACACAGGACGTCCGCGGCGGTGCCCGCGTGCACGACGGCGTTGGTGACCAGCTCGCTGGTGAGGACCACGGCGTCGTCGACGATGTCGGCGAAACCCCAGCCCTGGAGGGTGTCGCGGACGAAGGACCGGGCGCTCGCGACCGATCGTCCTACGGGCTCGAAGCTGGCGGCCGCGCGCGCGGTGATCACAGAACTCCTCGTCCGGTTCTCGACGTGCAGGGCTCCCGGGCCGACCCCCTCCTGCCGAGGCAGTGGCTCGTCCTCACTCTGCCGGGGATCCTGGGGTGGTCCCCCGGGATGCAGTCCGGTGGTCATGGTGCGGCGCCCCTCCGATGCCTGCCCGCTCGTGCTCGTGCCACCGCCCAGGCCGGTCGACCGCTGCGGCTGGACAGCCGCATGCAAGGTTACTTACCTTCGCCGTCCATGCGGATGCCGGTCGCCGGTGTTTACGTCCGGAGAGTGTGCGGAGCGTGTGCGAAGCTGCCGAACTGTTATGGCCTGGTTCCGGCATGGTGAAACACTGGGCAAGCTTCTAGAAGAAGGTTCGGCGGGCCGAGTGTCTTCTGCCACGCCGGGCAGGAGCACGCGCGTGTGCCTGGCTGGATCGGGCAGGACTACGCATCGGTAACCGTTATGTCGAGCAGTACCCCTGAGCACAGCAGTGATGGTCGATCCCCGCGGGAGGGACACAGTGGAGTCTGGCGCAGCGACGCGTGGCACGAAGACGCGCGCGAAAGGCGGACAGTCCCTGGGCAACCAGCGCGCGGGGCGGGGCGGAACCACCGCGGTGGACACGGCGGCCCTGAACCGGCTGCTGGCGGCCCTGGTGTCGATGAGGGACGGCAACTTCCGTAAGCGGCTGACCGTCTCCGGTGACGGGGTCATGTCCGAGATCGCGGCCGTCTTCAACGAGGTGGCCGACCGGAACATGCACCTGACCGGCGAGCTGGCGCGGGTGCGGCGTGTGGTCGGCCGTGAGGGCAAGCTCACGGAGCGGCTGGAGACGGGTGCCTGTGAGGGTTCCTGGGCGTCGGCGATCGAGGCGTCCAACGCGCTCGTGGACGATCTCGTCCGGCCGGTCTCCGAGGTCAGCCGGGTGCTGTCCGCGGTGGCCGAGGGCGATCTGTCGCCGCGCATGGAGTTGCGGACGCCGGGTCCGGAGGGGACGGGGCATGCGCTGCGCGGCGAGTTCCTGAAGGTCGCCCGTACGGTCAACAATCTGGTCGACCAGCTGTCGACGTTCACCGACGAGGTCACGCGGGTCGCGATCGAGGTGGGCACCGAGGGCAAGCTGGGCGGGCAGGCCCGGTTGCGTGGCATGTCCGGTTCGTGGAAGGACCTGACGGAGTCGGTCAACACGATGGCGTACCGGCTGACCGCGCAGGTGCGCGACATCGCGCTGGTGACGACGGCGGTCGCGAAGGGTGATCTGTCCCGCAAGGTCACGGTACATGTCGCCGGCGAGATGCTGGAGCTGAAGAACACCGTCAACACGATGGTGGAGCAGCTGTCCGCCTTCTCGTCCGAGGTGACGCGGGTTGCCCGCGAGGTGGGCACGGAGGGCATCCTGGGCGGCCAGGCGCAGGTGCCGGGCGTCGCCGGGGTGTGGAAGGACCTCACCGACTCGGTGAACGTGATGGCCGGCAACCTGACGGCCCAGGTGCGCGGGATCGCGCAGGTCACCACGGCCGTCGCCAACGGCGACCTGTCGCAGAAGGTCACCGTGCCGGCGCGCGGCGAGGTCGCGCGCCTCGCCGAGACGATCAACCAGATGACCGAGACGCTGCGGATCTTCGCGGACGAGGTCACGCGCGTGGCCAACGAGGTGGGCGCCGAGGGGCAGCTCGGCGGTCAGGCGAACGTGCCGGGTGCGGCGGGAACGTGGAAGGACCTCACCGATTCGGTGAACACGGTCTTCCGGAATCTGACCACCCAGGTGCGGGACATCGCCGCGGTGACGACGGCGGTGGCCAACGGCGACATGTCGCAGAAGGTCACGGTCGACGTGGCCGGCGAGATGCTCGAGCTGAAGAACACCGTCAACGGCATGGTCGACCAGCTGTCGGCGTTCGGTGCCGAGGTCACGCGCGTGGCGCGGGAGATCGGCGTCGAGGGTGAGCTGGGCGGTCAGGCGCAGGTGCCGGGCGCGGCCGGTACGTGGAAGGATCTGACGGACTCCGTCAACACCGCTTTCCGCAACCTCACCGGTCAGGTCCGCAACATCGCGCAGGTGACGACGGCGGTGGCCAACGGCGACCTGTCGCAGAAGGTCACCGTGGACGTCTCGGGTGAGATGCTCCAGCTGAAGAACACCGTGAACACGATGGTGGACCAGCTGTCGTCGTTCGCCGACCAGGTCACACGGATGGCGCGGGACGTGGGTACGGAGGGCCGCCTGGGCGGCCAGGCCCGCGTGGACGGCGTGTCGGGCACGTGGAAGGAGCTCACGGACTCCGTCAACTCGATGGCGTCCAACCTGACCGGTCAGGTGCGCAACATCGCGCAGGTGACGACGGCCGTGGCGCGCGGTGATCTGTCGCAGAAGATCGACGTCGACGCGCGCGGGGAGATCCTGGAGCTGAAGAACACCATCAACACGATGGTCGACCAGCTCTCCGCCTTCGCCGAGCAGGTGACGCGGGTGGCCCGCGAGGTGGGCACGGAGGGCCGGCTGGGCGGTCAGGCGCAGGTGCCGGGCGTGGCCGGCGTGTGGCGTGACCTGACGGACTCCGTGAACGGCATGGCGGGCAACCTGACCGCGCAGGTGCGCAACATCGCGCAGGTCGCGACCGCCGTGGCGCGCGGTGACCTGTCCCAGAAGATCACCGTGGACGCGCGCGGGGAGATCCTGGAGCTGAAGAACACGCTGAACACGATGGTGGACCAGCTGTCGTCGTTCGCCCAGGAGGTCACGCGGGTGGCCCGTGAGGTCGGTACGGAGGGCATCCTGGGCGGTCAGGCCGAGGTGCAGGGCGTCTCCGGCACCTGGAAGGACCTCACGCAGTCCGTGAACGGCATGGCGAACAACCTGACCATGCAGGTGCGCAACATCGCCGAGGTCACGACCGCGGTCGCCAAGGGCGACCTGTCCAAGAAGATCACCGTGGACGCCAAGGGCGAGATCCTCGAACTGGTCACCACCGTCAACACGATGGTGGACCAGCTGTCGTCGTTCGCCGAGCAGGTGACGAGGGTGGCCCGCGAGGTGGGCACCGAGGGCATCCTGGGCGGTCAGGCGCACGTCCCGGGGGTCACGGGCATCTGGAAGGACCTCAGCGACAACGTCAACCTCATGGCCAACAACCTGACCATGCAGGTGCGGAACATCTCCCAGGTGGCGGCGGCGGTCGCCAACGGTGACCTGACGCGGACGGTGACGATCGAGGCGCGCGGTGAGGTCGCGCAGCTCGCGGACACCTTCAACACGATGGTGAAGACGCTGAGTTCGTTCGCCGACCAGGTCACCAAGGTGGCCCGTGAGGTGGGCACGGACGGCATCCTGGGCGGCCAGGCCTACGTTCCGGGCGTGGCCGGCACGTGGAAGGACCTCACCGAGTCCGTGAACCAGATGGCGTCGAACCTGACCGGTCAGGTGCGCAACATCGCCATGGTGACCACGGCGATCGCCAAGGGCGACCTGACCAAGAAGATCGACATCGACGCGCGCGGTGAGATCCTGGAGCTGAAGACCACCATCAACACGATGGTCGACCAGCTGTCCTCCTTCGCGGAGGAGGTCACGCGCGTGGCCCGCGAGGTGGGCACGGAGGGTCAGCTCGGCGGTCAGGCACGCGTGCGGGACGTCGACGGCACCTGGCGGGATCTCACGGAGTCCGTGAACGAGATGGCCGGGAACCTGACCCGGCAGGTGCGCGCCATCGCGCGCGTGGCGACCGCGGTGACGCGCGGCGACCTCAACCTGAAGATCGACGTGGACGCCTCCGGGGAGATCCAGGAGCTTCAGGACTACATCAACAAGATGATCGCCAACCTGCGCGACACCACGATCGCGAACAAGGAGCAGGACTGGCTCAAGGGCAACCTGGCCCGTATCTCCGCGCTGATGCAGGGCCGCCGTGACCTGGAGGACGTGGCCTCCCTGATCATGAGCGAGCTGACGCCGGTGGTCTCCGCGCAGCACGGCGCGTTCTTCGTCGCGATGCCGCTGGTCGACGGCCAGGACGTGAGCGCCGAGAACGACGACCAGTACGAGCTGCGCATGCTGGGCTCGTACGGCTACTCGATGGGCTCCATGCCGACGTCGTTCCGGCCGGGTGAGGCGTTGATCGGGACGGCGGCCATGGAGAAGCGCACGATCCTGGTGGAGAACGCGCCCAGCGGCTATCTGAAGATCTCCTCCGGGCTCGGGGAGGCGCCGCCCGCCCAGGTGGTCGTCATTCCGGTGCTCTTCGAGGGGAAGGTGCTCGGCGTCATCGAGCTGGCGTCCTTCACGCCGTTCACGCAGATCCAGAAGGACTTCCTCAACCAGATCGCCGAGATGATCGCGACCAGCGTCAACACCATCTCCGTCAACACCAAGACGGAGGTGCTGCTGAAGCAGTCGCAGGAACTGACCGAGCAACTGAGGCTGCGGTCGGAGGAGTTGGAGCAGCGGCAGAAGGCCCTCCAGGCGTCCAACGCCGAACTGGAGGAGAAGGCCGAGCTGCTGGCCCAGCAGAACCGCGACATCGAGGTCAAGAACACCGAGATCGAGGAGGCGCGGCAGGTCCTGGAGGAGCGTGCCGAGCAGCTCGCGGTGTCCATGCGTTACAAGAGCGAGTTCCTGGCCAACATGTCGCACGAGCTGCGCACGCCGCTGAACTCGCTGCTGATCCTGGCCAAGCTGCTGGCCGACAACGCCGAGGGCAACCTCTCGCCGAAGCAGGTGGAGTTCGCCGAGACCATCCACGGAGCCGGCTCGGACCTGCTGCAGCTGATCAACGACATCCTGGACCTGTCGAAGGTCGAGGCGGGCAAGATGGACGTCTCCCCGACGCGGATCGCGCTCGTCCAGCTGGTGGACTACGTGGAGGCCACCTTCCGGCCACTGACCGCGGAGAAGGGCCTCGACTTCTCGGTGCGGGTGTCGCCGGAGCTGCCCGCCACGCTGCACACCGACGAGCAGCGGCTGCTGCAGGTGCTGCGCAACCTGCTGTCCAACGCGGTGAAGTTCACCGACACCGGGGCCGTGGAGCTGGTCATCCGGCCGGCGGGCGGCGACGTCCCGGTGGCCATCCGGGAGCAGCTCCTGGAGGCGGGCTCGCTGCGGGACGCGGACGCGGAGATGATCGCGTTCTCGGTGGCCGACACCGGCATCGGCATCCCGGCGAGCAAGATGCGGGTGATCTTCGAGGCGTTCAAGCAGGCCGACGGCACCACCAGCCGCAAGTACGGCGGTACGGGTCTCGGGCTGTCCATCTCGCGGGAGATCGCCCGGCTGCTCGGCGGTGAGATCCACGCGCAGAGCGAGCCCGGCCGCGGCTCCACGTTCACCCTGTACCTGCCGCTGCACCCGAGCGAACTGCCGCCGCACGGCTACCCTCAGCTCGCGCCCGCCCTGGAGGCCGGTGAGCTGCTGGCCTCCGAGGCCGAGCTGTCCGCGCCGGACATCGAGACCCCGGCCGAGGTGAAGTCCTACCAGGAGACCCAGAACGGTCCCGCGGCGCTCTTCCGGCGCCGCCGCAGGGCCGTGACCGCGGGTCGCGGCGGAGCGGGCCAGGAACAGGCCGGCGGTGAGCCTCAGGGAGGCGTGCTGCCGCGGCAGGGCGTGCGGTTCGACGGCGAGAAGGTGCTGATCGTCGACGACGACATCCGCAACGTCTTCGCGCTGACCAGCGTCCTGGAGCAGCACGGTCTGTCGGTGCTGTACGCCGAGAACGGCCGGGAGGGCATCGAGGTCCTGGAACAGCACGACGACGTCGCGGTCGTCCTGATGGACATCATGATGCCGGAGATGGACGGGTACGCCACGACCACCGCGATCCGGCGGATGCCGCAGTTCGCGGGGCTGCCGATCATCGCGCTGACGGCGAAGGCGATGAAGGGGGACCGGGAGAAGGCCATCGAGTCGGGCGCTTCCGACTATGTGACCAAGCCGGTCGATCCCGATCATCTTCTTTCGGTGATGGAGCAGTGGATGCGCGCGGAGTGAAGGGATGGCGGAGAAGCCCTGCCGTTCACGCGGAGTTGCCGGGTGAGGGCGGCGACAGCCGTGTAGAAGTGCGGTGTGCGGGGAACCTTCTGGTTCCCTGCCGCGTTTCTGCTATGTGCACAGTGACATCGCGGTGACAGGGTGTGGCGACGGGCGGGGTGCGGCTACGATGACCGGCACAAGGACGGGCGGCGCAAGGGAGTCGTCCCCTGGGGCGGCGCCGGGCGGTGTCATCCCGAGTCCTGCGGACAGGGGAGGCCCCAAGCCGGGGCGAGGAGGGCGGGCCATGGTGCAGAAGGCCAAGATCCTCCTGGTCGATGACCGGCCGGAGAATCTGCTGGCGCTGGAGGCCATTCTCTCTGCGCTCGATCAGACGCTGGTCAGGGCATCGTCCGGGGAGGAAGCGCTCAAGGCGCTGCTGACGGACGACTTCGCGGTCATTCTGCTGGACGTCCAGATGCCGGGCATGGACGGTTTCGAGACCGCCGCGCACATCAAGCGGCGCGAGCGGACCCGGGACATCCCCATCATCTTCCTGACCGCCATCAACCACGGCCCGCACCACACCTTCCGGGGGTACGCGGCGGGTGCGGTGGACTACATCTCCAAGCCGTTCGACCCGTGGGTGCTGCGGGCGAAGGTCTCCGTTTTCGTCGAGCTGTACATGAAGAACTGCCAACTGCGGGAGCAGGCGGCCCTGCTTCGGCTCCAGCTGGAGGGCGGCAAGTCCGGTGGCGGCGACAGCAAGGAGCCGGCGGGCATCCTCGCCGAGCTCTCTGCGCGGCTCGCGGCGGTGGAGGAGCAGGCGGAGGCGCTGTCCAAGCAGCTGGACGACGAGTCCGCGGACGCCGCCGCGGTGGCGACGGCGGCCCACCTCGAGCGCAAACTCACGGGCCTGCGCAGGGCGCTGGACGCGTTGGAGCCGGGGACGGGCAGCGGGGCGCCGTCGGTGCCTTCGCAGAACTGACGCTGGGCGGGGACCGGCGCGGCGCCGTGAACGCCCGGTTGAGGCGACGTCAACTTCGCGCATCTCTTGAGGCGACACGAACGGGTGAAGCCGCAGGGACGTGTGTTCCCTGCCCTTTCCACCGGTAATCTCACACCCATGGCCCCACGTCCCGCAGCCAAGAAGTCGCCCGCGAAGAAGGCGGCCGCTCCCAGGAAGGCTCCGGCGAAGAAGGCCCCCGCCAAGAAAGCCGTCGCCAAGAAGGCAGCGGCGAAGAAGCCCGTCCCCGCACCGGCGCCCAACCCGACCGCCGGCGTGTACAGACTCGTACGCGCGCTGTGGCTCGGCGCCGCGCACGCCGTCGGAGCCCTGTTCCGCGGGCTGGGGCGGGGCGCGAAGGGGCTCGACCCGGCGCACCGCAAGGACGGTCTCGCGCTCCTGTTGCTCGCGCTGTCGTTGATCGTCGCCGCCGGCACCTGGGCCAATCTCCGCGGTCCCGTCGGCGACCTCGTCGAGATGCTGGTGACCGGCGCCTTCGGCCGCCTCGACCTGCTGGTGCCGCTGCTGCTCGGCGTGATCGCCGTGCGCCTGATCCTCCACCCGGAGCGCCCGGAGGCCAACGGCCGCATCGTCATCGGCCTGTCCGCGCTCGTCCTCGGCGTGCTCGGCCAGGTGCACATCGCCTGCGGCGCCCCCGCGCGCGGCGACGGCATGCAGGCGATAAGGGACGCCGGTGGGCTCATCGGCTGGGCGGCGGCCACCCCGTTGACGTACACCATGGGCGACGCCCTCGCCGTGGCGCTGCTCGTCCTGCTCACGTTCTTCGGCCTGCTCGTCGTCACCGCCACCCCCGTCACCGCCATCCCGCGACGGCTGCGCCACGTCGGCATCAAACTCGGGCTCCTGCACGACCCGCAGGACCAGGAGCACCTGAGCGAGGACGACGAACGCTACGACGAGCAGTGGCGCGAGGCGCTGCCCCGCACCCGGCGCCGTGGCCCCGCCCCCGACGCCTACGACCCGGACGGAGTCGAGCAGGAGGCGCTCTCCCGGCGACGCGGCCGTCCGCGGCGCCCCGCCGTGCAGCAGCCGGCCATGGGCAGGGAGATGGACGCCGTGGACGTCGCGGCGGCCGCTGCCGCGGCCCTGGACGGCGCCGTCCTGCACGGCATGCCGCCGTCCCCGGTCGTCGCCGACCTCACCCAGGGCGTGAGCGTCACAGACCGGGAGCCGACCACGCCCACGCCCGTGCCGACCGCGCGCCCCCAACCGGAGGAGCCCGCATCCCAGGCCGCGGTGCCCGACCTGACGAAGAAGGCCCCCAAGGAGCCCCGCGAGCTGCCGCCGCGGGCCGAGCAGCTGCAGTTGTCCGGCGACATCACCTACGCCCTGCCCTCCCTGGACCTGCTCCACCGGGGCGGCCCCGGCAAGGCACGCAGCGCCGCCAACGACGCCGTCGTCGACGCACTCACCAACGTCTTCACCGAGTTCAAGGTCGACGCCCGCGTCACCGGCTTCACCCGCGGCCCGACGGTCACCCGGTACGAGGTCGAGCTCGGCCCCGCCGTCAAGGTGGAGCGGATCACCGCGCTGACCAAGAACATCGCGTACGCCGTCGCCAGCCCCGACGTGCGGATCATCAGCCCGATCCCCGGCAAGTCCGCGGTCGGCATCGAGATCCCGAACACCGACCGGGAGATGGTCAACCTCGGGGACGTCCTCCGCCTCGCCGAGTCCGCCGAGGACGACGACCCGATGCTGGTCGCCTTCGGCAAGGACGTCGAGGGCGGCTACGTCATGCACAGCCTGGCCAAGATGCCGCACCTGCTGGTCGCCGGCGCCACCGGCTCCGGCAAGTCCTCCTGCATCAACTGTCTGATCACCTCGGTCATGATGCGCGCGACCCCGGAGGACGTGCGCATGGTCCTCGTCGACCCCAAGCGGGTCGAGCTGACCGCGTACGAGGGCATCCCGCACCTGATCACGCCCATCATCACCAACCCGAAGCGGGCCGCCGAGGCGCTCCAGTGGGTCGTACGCGAGATGGACCTGCGCTACGACGACCTGGCGGCGTACGGCTTCCGGCACATCGACGACTTCAACGAGGCCGTTCGGCACGGCAAGGTGAAGCCGCAGGAGGGCAGCGAACGCGAGCTGCAGCCCTACCCGTACCTGCTGGTGATCGTCGACGAGCTGGCCGACCTGATGATGGTCGCGCCCCGGGACGTCGAGGACGCGATCGTGCGCATCACGCAGCTCGCGCGCGCCGCCGGCATCCACCTGGTGCTCGCCACGCAGCGGCCGTCCGTGGACGTCGTCACCGGCCTGATCAAGGCGAACGTCCCCTCCCGGCTCGCCTTCGCCACCTCCTCCCTGGCCGACTCGCGCGTCATCCTCGACCAGCCCGGCGCCGAGAAGCTGATCGGCAAGGGCGACGGGCTGTTCCTGCCGATGGGCGCGAACAAACCGGTGCGCATGCAGGGCGCGTTCGTGACCGAGGAGGAGGTCGCGGCCGTCGTCCGGCACTGCAAGGAGCAGATGACGCCCGTCTTCCGGGACGACGTCGTGGTCGGCGGCAAGCAGAAGAAGGAGATCGACGAGGACATCGGCGACGACCTCGACCTGCTGTGCCAGGCCGCCGAGCTGGTCGTCTCCACCCAGTTCGGATCCACCTCGATGCTCCAGCGGAAGCTCCGCGTCGGCTTCGCCAAGGCCGGGCGGCTGATGGACCTCATGGAGTCGCGGAACATCGTCGGTCCCAGCGAGGGGTCCAAGGCACGTGACGTTCTCGTGAAACCGGACGAGTTGGACGGCGTGCTCGCCCTGATCCGTGGGGAGGCTCAACCGTAGGGATCCGGACGGTCCCGGGCCGCTCTCGGGAGGGCCGGCCGAGCGGGTCCGAGTGCGCCCGGCGGGGCGCTCGGACGCTCGGCCGTGACCCACTCGTAAGTGTTCCGTGAGCAACCGTTTCCCGCCATCGGACGTCAAGTTGGAGAGAGGACAGACCACTCTCCCGGCATCAGGATGACCGGCCATTCTGATGGCGTACAAAGTCCTACCGCCCGGTTGCCCCACCCTTTCGCACCCCTCCTAGACTGAACTTCCAGCACAGGTGGCTACACGCTCGAAAGGCGTCCCCGTGTCCATCGGCAACTCCCCTGACGGCAACTCCCCTGAGGACGCTCGTCCGTTCGAAGACGGCCGTGACGACGCCTCCGCGTCGGATCGCCCCTCGATCGGCCGGGCCCTGCGACAGGCGCGGATCACGGCCGGGCTGACCGTCGACGACGTCAGCAACGCCACCCGGGTCCGTGTCGCCATCGTGCACGCGATCGAAGAGGACAACTTCGCCCCCTGCGGCGGCGACGTCTACGCCCGCGGTCACATCCGCACGCTCGCGCGCGCAGTGCACCTCGACCCGGCGCCGCTGCTGGATCAGTACGCCGCCGAGCACGGCGCACGGCCGGCCCCGACCCCGGCGGCCCCGCTCTTCGAGGCGGAGCGCATCCGGCCCGACCGGCGGGCGCCGAACTGGACCGCGGCCATGGTCGCCGCCATAGTCGTGGTGATCGGTTTCGTCGGGTTCACCCTGATCAAGGGGACCGGCAGTTCGGACACCGCCGACACACCGGTCGCCAAGGGCCCCGCGGCGACCACCGGAAAGTCCGCCTCGCCCACGCCCAAGAGCAGCAAGCCTGCCGAACAGAGGCCCGAGCCGTCCGAGAGCGCCATCGCGGCCGCGCCCCGGGACAAGGTGACGGTCCAGGTGAGCGCCACCGACGGCCGCAGTTGGATCTCCGCCAAGGACCACAACGGCCGCACCCTCTTCGACGGGCTGCTCAAGAAGGGCGACTCGCAGACCTTCCAGGACAAGGAGAAGATCGACCTCGTCCTCGGCGATGCGGGTGCCATCCAGCTCTACGTCAACGGCAAGAAGATCCAGGACGACTTCCGGCCCGGCCAGGTCGAGCGCCTGACCTACACCAAGGGCGACCCCGTCACCGGCTGACCGAGCGGCACTCGGCGGTACTCAAGGGGCAGGGACACACGGGGTTGGCCAAGATCGGCCAACCCCGTCGACGTGGGCTGTCAGTGGGACGAAGTAGTCTTGAGCCCATGCCTGAACGCCGTACCGTCGCACTCGTCACCCTTGGCTGCGCCCGTAACGAGGTGGACTCGGAGGAGCTCGCAGGCCGTTTGGAGGCGGACGGCTGGCAGCTCGTGGAGGACGCCGAGGACGCTGACGTCGCCGTGGTGAACACGTGCGGCTTCGTCGAGGCCGCCAAGAAGGACTCCGTGGACGCCCTCCTGGAGGCGAACGACCTCAAGGGCCACGGCAGAACCCGGGCCGTGGTGGCGGTCGGCTGCATGGCCGAGCGGTACGGCAAGGAGCTGGCCGAGGCCCTCCCGGAGGCCGACGGCGTGCTCGGCTTCGACGACTACGCGGACATCTCCGACCGCCTGCAGACCATCCTGTCCGGCGGCATCCACGCCTCCCACACCCCGCGCGACCGCCGCAAGCTGCTCCCGATCAGCCCGGCCGAGCGGCAGGAATCGGCCGCCGCGGTGGCGCTGCCCGGCCACGGCCCGGCCGACCTTCCGGAGGGCGTCGCGCCCGCCTCCGGCCCGCGCGCGCCCCTGCGCCGCCGCCTCGACGGCTCCCCGGTGGCCTCGGTCAAGCTGGCCTCCGGCTGCGACCGGCGCTGCTCCTTCTGCGCCATTCCCTCCTTCCGGGGCTCCTTCATCTCACGCCGCCCGAGCGACGTGCTGAACGAGACCCGCTGGCTGGCGGAACAGGGCGTGAAGGAGATCATGCTGGTCTCCGAGAACAACACCTCCTACGGCAAGGACCTGGGCGACATCCGCCTCCTGGAGTCCCTGCTGCCGGAGCTGGCCGAGGTGGACGGCATCGAGCGGGTCCGCGTCAGCTACCTCCAGCCCGCCGAGATGCGCCCGGGCCTCATCGACGTGCTGACCTCCACGCCGAAGGTCGCGCCCTACTTCGACCTGTCCTTCCAGCACTCCGCGCCCGGCGTGCTGCGCGCCATGCGGCGCTTCGGTGACACCGACCGTTTCCTGGAGCTGCTCGACACGATCCGTGGCAAGGCGCCCGAGGCGGGCGTGCGCTCCAACTTCATCGTGGGCTTCCCCGGCGAGACCGAGGCCGACCTGGCCGAACTGGAGCGCTTCCTCAACGGCGCCCGGCTGGACGCGATCGGTGTCTTCGGCTACTCCGACGAGGAGGGCACGGAGGCCGCCACGTACGACAACAAGCTCGACGAGGACGTCGTCGCCGAGCGGCTGGCCCACATCTCCCGGCTCGCCGAGGAACTGGTGTCCCAGCGCGCCGAGGAGCGCGTCGGCGAGACCGTCCACGTGCTCGTGGAGTCGATGGACGAGGACGACGACGAGTTCGCCGCGTACGGCCGAGCCGCGCACCAGGCGCCCGAGACGGACGGCCAGGTGCTGTTCACGAGGGGCGAGGGCCTGAGCGTCGGCCGTATGGTCGAGGCGAAGGTGGTCGGTACGGAAGGTGTCGATCTGGTGGCAGAGCCCCTCGCGGGGGCGCTCGGGTGTCCTGAGGAGGCGGGCAGATGACCGGAATCCCAGCCTCCGCGGCGGGTGGCTCCTCCGGTGCGCGTGGCGCGACGCCCACGCCGGGCGCCTCGGGCGCGACCGGCAGGTCCGGGGCCAAGCCGGCCAAAGGGCCCGCCGCTGCTTCGGTCGCCAAGTCGGTCGGCCGCCCGGACGGCACGGACGCACCCGGTGGCCCCGGCCCTGCCGACGGGCAGGAGGACGCACGGGCGGCGCGGGGCGGCAAGCTGAC
Organism: Streptomyces sp. NPDC107546; assembly: GCF_055639175.1. Taxonomy (NCBI): domain Bacteria; kingdom Bacillati; phylum Actinomycetota; class Actinomycetes; order Kitasatosporales; family Streptomycetaceae; genus Streptomyces; species Streptomyces sp. NPDC107546. The sequence continues at coordinate 16,434 of NZ_JBVKBA010000047.1, forward strand.
GGCCGCCGCGGTCAACCAGGCCAGCGTGTGGAACGTCGCCAACCTCCTGACGATGCTCCGCCTGCTCCTCGTCCCGGGCTTCGTCGCCCTCATGCTGGCCGACGGCGGGTACGACCCGGCATGGCGCTCGCTCGCCTGGGCGGCCTTCGCCATCGCCATGATCACCGACCTGTTCGACGGCCATCTGGCCCGCACCTACAACCTGGTCACCGACTTCGGGAAGATCGCCGACCCCATCGCCGACAAGGCGATCATGGGTGCGGCGCTGATCTGTCTGTCCTGGCTCGGCGATCTGCCGTGGTGGGTGACGGCCGTCATACTCGGCCGGGAGCTCGGTATCACCCTGCTGCGCTTCCTGGTCATCCGCTACGGGGTGATCCCGGCGAGCCGGGGCGGCAAGCTGAAGACGCTGACGCAGGGCGTGGCGGTCGGCATGTATGTGCTGGCGCTCACCGGGTGGCTGGCGACACTGAGGTTCTGGGTGATGGCCGTGGCCATCGTGCTGACCGTGGTCACCGGGCTCGACTATGTGAGACAGGCCATTGTGCTGCGCAGGCGCGGTATCGCCGAGCGCCGGGCCACGGCCGAGGAGGCGGAACGGTGAATTCCATGGCTGCCGAGCTGCTGCGACTACTCACGGTGAGAGGCGAGACCCTCGCCGTCGCCGAGTCGCTGACCGGTGGCCTGGTGGCCGCGGAGCTCACGGCGGTGCCCGGGGCCTCCGCGGTCTTCCGCGGCTCCGTGACCGCGTACGCCACCGATCTCAAGCGGGACCTGCTCGGTGTGGACGGTACCCTGTTGGATACCCGCGGTGCGGTGGACCCGCAGGTCGCGGGGCAGATGGCGGTCGGCGTGCGCAAGGCGCTCGGCGCCGACTGGGGACTCGCCACGACCGGAGTGGCCGGCCCCGACCCACAGGACGGACAGCCTGTCGGCACGGTCTTCGTGGCCGTCGCCGGACCCTTCGAAGAGGTTTCCGACGAACTCGGTGGCGAGAAAGTGGCCTCCCTGCGGTTGAACGGCGACCGTGCGGAAATCCGTATGGAGAGTGTACGGAGCGTGCTCGCACTGCTCCTGGAGCAGCTTGCGGGCGAACAGACCGGGAACGAGCGGGCACAGGATACGGAACAGAACGGGGGGACTTGATGTTTGCAGCTTTCAGTGAACACAACAGCGCTCCCCGCACGGCCGCGGCGCAAGGCGGTACGGTGGGGCGAGAAGGATGCGGCTACGCGGTCCGAGGAGGGAGCCACCGATGATTCTGCTCCGTCGCCTGCTGGGTGACGTGCTGCGTCGGCAGCGCCAGCGCCAGGGCCGTACTCTGCGCGAAGTCTCCTCGACCGCCCGAGTCTCGCTCGGCTATCTCTCCGAGGTGGAGCGGGGGCAGAAGGAGGCGTCCTCCGAACTGCTCTCCGCGATCTGCGACGCGCTGGACGTACGGATGTCCGAGCTCATGCGGGAAGTGAGCGACGAGCTCGCGCTCGCCGAGCTGGCACAGTCGGCGGCGGCCACCGAGCCGGTGCCCGCACCGGTGCGTCGCCCGATGCTCAACTCCGTGTCCGTCACCGGTGTCCCACCGGAACGGGTCACGATCAAGGCGCCCGCCGAGGCAGTGGACGTGGTGGCCGCCTGATCCTCACGCGCGGGAGCGGGTGAGGCGGCAAGCTGTACGAGAGCCCCGGCCGGGGCTTCTCCGGGGAGACCTGGAGGGGCACGGTCGGGGCTCTCGCGCGCTCCCGGCGCCGGCGTGACTCCCGTTTGCCGGGTTCGGGTGGGGCCGTCATGGTGGAGGGGCGGGGGCTCGGGGTCGTACGAACGCTCTCGGAGGATGCCGATGTACGTCGTGAAGAGCCCGCTGCCCGACACGGACCTGAAGACCGTCTCCGAGGCCCTGCAGGGCGCCCTGGTCGACCTGCTGGACCTCTCCCTCGTGGCGAAGCAGATCCACTGGAACATCATCGGGCCGCGCTTCCGTTCCATCCACCTCCAGCTCGACGAGGTCGTCGACACCGCACGGAGGCACTCCGACACCGTGGCCGAACGGGCCTCCGCGCTCGGCGTCCCGCCGGACGGGCGCGCCGCGACGGTGGCCCAGAGCAGTGGCATCGGCTCCGTGCCCCAGGGCTGGGTCAAGGACACGGACGCGGTGGGAACCCTCGTGTCCGCCCTCGGCGCGGTCATCACACGGATGCGCGAACGGGTGCAGACGACCGCCGACGCCGACCCGGTGAGCCAGGACATCTTCATCAACGTCACCGCGGAGCTGGAGAAGCACCACTGGATGTTCCAGGCGGAGAACGCGTGAGCGCACAGCGACCCGGGGCGGCCCGACTGGGGTGTGCGCGGGGTGCGCCGCGTGCGCCAGATGCCCGGGGCATGCGCTGGGTCCGGTGCGCCTGTGTGCCGCTGGTGCGCCCTCCCTGGCGGTGACGGCCCGGTCTAGGGTCTGGTTCCTCGGGTTGGAGGTGACGGCCATGGCGGGGCGCACGGCGCGCTGGGGGGTTGCGCTGGCGCTGGGTGCGCTGTGGTGGTGGGGGGTGCTCCGACTCGTGCTGGCACCCGACGCAGGGGTGCTGGAAGGTGCGGTCGCCATCGGGGGATGGGGACTGAGTCTGTTGCCGGTGCACTGTGTGCCGAAGGCCAGGGCCGTGGGGGCGGCCGGGTCGGATCAGCGGGCTCGGACCCTGCGGCGGTGGCAGGCCGTGAGGGGGCGCGGGAGGGGCGCGCAACCAGGGTGAGGGGGTGGGTGCAGGGGGAGTGCGCGGGGCCGGTACGACGGCGTCCGGGAGTGTTCAGGGAACTCCTGGGGGCGGCTCGTGACCGGCCCGGCCGCGCCTGCCCCCGGGCCCTGTCGGTGCGGCGGCCCCTGTCGCTGTGGCTGTCACCAGGGCATCGCCACGCCGCCGTTCGGGCGGAGGATCTGCCCCGTGACGAAGGACGAGGCGTCGCAGGCCAGGTACAGCGCCGCGTGCGCGACGTCCTGCGGTTCGCCGGTCGGGCCCAGCGGTGACAGCCGCGCCATGAACGCCTCCGTGCGTTCCTGCGCCTCCCCGTGCCGGTCGGTCATCGGCGTACGGGTCCAGCCCGGCGCCACCGCGTTGACCCCTATGCCGTGCGGCCCGACCTCGGTCGCCAGGGTCTTCGTCAGCTGCACCACGGCCGCCTTCGCCGCGCCGTAGCAGAACAGCGCCGGGCCGCCGGTGTCGACGGCGCTCGACGCCATCGTGACGATGCTGGCGCGGGTCCCGTCGGCGATCATCCGGCGCGCCGCCTCCTGGCAGGCGTGCAGGACCCCCTTGAAGTTGACGGCCAGTACCCGGTCCAGATCCTCGTCCCGCGTCTGGAGGACCGGGCTGCTGTGCATGATCCCGGCGACGGCCGCCAACGCGTCGAGGCGCTCACAGGACGCGACCGCCTGCCTGAGCCGGGCCCGGTCGGTCACGTCGAGGTGGTGGGTGTGCGCCGTGCCGCCCCGGTCCTCGATCAGGGCCGCCGTCTCGCGGAGTCCCGGCGCGTCGCGGTCGGCGCAGTGGACGGTCGCGCCTGCCTCGGCGAGCAGCACGGCCGAGGCCCGGCCGATGCCGCTCGCGGCGCCGGTGACGAAGACGGTGCGTTCACTGAGGTCGTACGCCGTGACGGGCATGACACCGACGCTACGAGCGAATCTGATGGACCGTCAATTGCCTGGGCGCAGGCGGCTGTGGAGGCGGCCCGCCGCGCCCGGGGCCGGAGCCGGGCCCCACTGGCAGGCCGGGCACCAGTAGGTGGGCCGCTCCCGGGAGCCGTCGCCCTGCTCCGCCACCTGGACCGGGGTGCCGCAGCGCAGGCAGGGGCGGGGCGCACGACCGTAGACGAAGAGGTTCTGGTCGCGCCGTCCGGTGGTGTTGCGGGCCGGGCGGTCGCGGTTCGCCTCCAGCAGCTTCTTGGCGAGGGTGGGCAGGCGGGCCGCGTGCTCGGCCGGGAACTCGCCGACGGGCAGCCAGGGGGTCACCCGCAGCAGGAAGCACAGCTCGCTCTTGTAGACATTGCCGATGCCGGCGAGGTTGCGCTGGTCGAGCAGGGCCTCGCCGAGGGGGCGGCCGGGGTCGCGCAGCAGGTTCTCCAGCGCCGTGCCGGGGTCCCAGTCGGGGCCGAGGAGGTCCGGGCCGAGGTGCCCCACGGCGCGGCGCTCGTCGGCGGTGCGCAGCAGTTCCAGGACGGGCAGGCGGTAGCCGACCGCCGTGCGGTCGACGGTGCCGAGGATCGCCCGGATCTGGTGGGAGGGACCGCCGCTCCAGCGCTGCCCCGCCGCGAACACCTTCCACGCCCCGTCCATCATCAGGTGCGAGTGCAGCGTGAGCCCGCCCTCGATACGGGTCAGCAGGTGCTTGCCGCGCGGGGTGACGTCCAGGACTGTACGGCCGGTGAGATCGGCCGTCGCGTACCTGGGCACCCGCAGGTCGGAACGCGTCAGCACCTTCCCCGCGAGTGCGCCGTGCAGACGCTTCGCGGCCTGGTGGACGGTGTCACCTTCGGGCATGGGTCAAGAGTGGCACGTCGCGGCTCAGGCACGGATCCGCAGTCCCCGCGGGGTCGCTATGAAGCCCGCTCCTTCCAGGAGGACCCCGAAGGGGGACGACAGGGCCGAGGCTCCGTTGATCCGTTCCACCGTCACGGTGCCGAGGGAACCCGCCCTGGCGGCCGTCCCCAGGGCCTCGGCGGCCATGCGCAGACGCTCGTCCTCGGTCGGCCCGGCCTCCGGGGCCAAGGGCCAGGCCAGCACGGTCTTGCCGCCCCGCTCCACGTAGAGCGTCAGCTCGCCGTCGACCAGGACCACCAGCGAACCCGCCTTCCGCCCCGGCTTGTGCCCCGCACCCGTGGGCGGCTCCGGCCAGGGGAGCGCCGCGCCGTACGCGTTCGCGGGGTCGGCGGCGGCCAGGACCACGGCCCGGGCCGGTGCGGAGGTGCGCGTGCGGTTCGGCGGGAGGCCCCCTCGTCCGTGCTGCCCGTAGGGGGAGCGGGTGGCGGGAACCCCGGCGGAGAAGCCGGACCCCGAGCGGGGGCCCCCGAAGCCCGGGGCGGACATCGGATCCTGGGTGGCCGGGCCCATGTCGAAGGCGTCGGCGAAGTCGATGTCGAACGGGTCTTCGGGGCCGTCGCTGCCCAGGCTGCCCGGGCCTGTGCCGGATAGGCTGCCCGGGCCTGCGTCGGAGGCGAACGGGTCTGCGGAAGCTCCGGCCGAACCGTTCCCCGCGCCGGGTCCCGCTCCGGCGCCCGGCAGCGGTTCGCCCCGCTCGCGGGCGTTCGCCACCGCGCGCAGCCGGTCCACCGCGCCGTCCATCGCGAACTGTGCCGCGCCCAGCCCCTCGACGACATAACCGCGCCGTGCCTGACCGCTCTCCTCGAAGGCGGACAGGACCCGGTACACGGCCGAGAAGCCGCCCTCCACCCCCTCCGCGGCCACCGCCCCCCGGGTCACCACGCCGTGCCGGTCGAGCAGCGTCCGGGCCAGGGCGTGGGCGCGGACCGTGGGGTCGGCCTCGTGTGCGGGCAGCAGGGACCAACGGCCCGCGACGGTCGGTGGACCCGTACGGGACTGGGGCCGGGCGGCGGCCGTCAGTGAGCCGTAGCGCCCGCGCGGGACGGCGCGCTTGGCGCGGTGGGCGGTGGCTCCCGCGGTGCGGCCCGAGCCGAGCAGGGACCGCATCGGCGCCAGCGTGTCGTTCGTGAGCCGCCCGGACCACGCCAGGTCCCAGATCGCGTCGGCCAGCTGGGGCTCGGTGACGTCCGGGTGGGTGGTGGCGCGGACCTGGTCGGCGATCTGCCGGAAGAACAGTCCGTAGCCGCCCGAGAGGGCGTCCAGGATCGACTGGTGCAGGGCGGTCAGCTCCAGGGGGTGCGGGGCGGGCAACAGCAGGGGGGCGGCGTCCGCCAGGTAGAGGGAGATCCAGCCGTCCTTGCCGGGCAGCGCGCCCGCGCCCGCCCACACCACCTCGCCGGCGGCCGTGAGTTCGTCCAGCATCGCGGATGTGTAGTTCGCGACGCGGGACGGCAGGACGAGCTTCTCGAGGGCGGACGCGGGCACGGACGCGCCCTGCAACTGCTCGATGGCGCGTACCAGTCCGTCCACGCCCCGCAGTCCGTGCCCACTGCCGACGTGCTGCCACTGCGGCAGGAACTGCGCCAGGGCCGGCGCCGGCACCGGCTCCAGCTCGTGCCGCAGCGCCGCCAGCGAACGGCGCCGCAACCTGCGCAGTACCGCCGCGTCGCACCACTCCTGGCCGATGCCCGCCGGATGGAACTCGCCCTGGACGATCCGCCCGGACGCCGCCAGCCGTTGCAGCGCGCCCTCGGTGACCGCGACCCCGAGCCCGAACCGCGTGGCCGCCGTCGCCGATGTGAAGGGACCGTGGGTGCGCGCGTAGCGGGCGAGGAGGTCGCCGAGCGGGTCCTTGACCGGTTCGGTGAACGCCTCCGGGACGCCGACGGGCAGCGCCGTGCCGAGCGCGTCGCGGAGCCGGCCCGCGTCCTCCACCGCCGCCCAGTGGTCGGCGCCCGCGATCCGGACCTTGATCGCGCGGCGGGCCGCCGCCAGCTCACGGGCCCACTGCGGGTCGGCACCCCGCGCCACCAAGTCGGCGTCAGTGAGCGGCCCCAGCACCCGCAGCACGTCCGCGACCCCTTCGACGTCCTTGACGCGCCGGTCCTCGGTGAGCCACTGCAGCTCCCGCTCCAGCTCGGTCAGGACCTCCGCGTCGAGCAGCTCCCGCAGCTCTGCCTGGCCCAGCAGCTCCGCCAGGAGCCGGGAGTCCAGCGACAGTGCCGCGGCGCGCCGCTCGGCGAGGGGAGAGTCCCCCTCGTAGAGGAACTGGGCGACGTACCCGAACAGCAGCGAGCGGGCGAACGGCGACGGCTCGGGGGTGGTCACCTCGACGAGCCTCACCTTGCGGGACTCGAGGTCGCCCATCAGCTCGATCAGGCCCGGGACGTCGAAGACGTCCTGCAGGCACTCGCGTACCGCCTCCAGGACGATCGGGAACGAGCCGAACTCGCTCGCCACCTGCAGCAGTTGGGCCGCGCGCTGGCGCTGCTGCCACAAGGGGGTGCGCCGGCCCGGGTTGCGGCGCGGCAGCAGCAGCGCGCGGGCCGCGCACTCGCGGAACCGGGACGCGAACAGCGCCGAGCCGCCGACCTGGTCGGTGACGATCTGGTCGACCTCGCCCTTGTCGAAGGCGACGTCGGCCGCGCCGACGGGCGCCTGCTCGGCGTCGTCCGCCGTGTGGAAGGGGGTGCCGGCCCTCATCGGTTCCTGGTCCAGCAGATCCAGGCCCATCAGGTCGGCGTCCGGCAGGCGCAGCACGATGCCGTCGTCGGCGTGCATGACCTGGGCGTCCATGCCGTAGCGCTCGGACAGGCGGGCGCCCAGCGCGAGCGCCCACGGGGCGTGCACCTGGGCGCCGAAGGGCGAATGCACCACGACCCGCCAGTCGCCCAGTTCGTCACGGAACCGCTCGACGACGATCGTGCGGTCGTCGGGGACGTGGCCGCAGGCCTCGCGCTGTTCGTCCAGGTACGACAGCACGTTGTCCGCGGCCCAGGCGTCCAGGCCCGCCGCCAGCAGCCTCAGCCGCGCGTCCTCCTTGGGCGTCGAGCCCACCTCGCGCAGGAACGCGCCCACCGCGCGCCCCAGTTCCAGCGGGCGGCCCAGCTGGTCGCCCTTCCAGAACGGCAGCCTGCCGGGGACGCCGGGCGCGGGGGACACCAGGACGCGGTCGCGGGTGATGTCCTCGATGCGCCAGGAGCTGGTGCCGAGGGTGAACACGTCCCCGATCCGGGACTCGTAGACCATCTCCTCGTCCAGCTCGCCGACCCGGCCGCCGCCCTTCTTGGGATCGGCACCGGCGAGGAACACCCCGAACAGCCCGCGGTCCGGGATGGTGCCCCCGGAGGTGACGGCGAGTCGCTGGGCGCCCGGGCGACCGGTGATCGTGCCCGCGACGCGATCCCACACCACGCGCGGCCGCAGCTCCGCGAAGGCGTCGGAGGGGTAGCGGCCCGCGAGCATGTCCAGTACCGCCGTGAACGCCGACTCCGGCAGCGAGGCGAACGGCGCAGCCCGGCGCACCACCGCGAGGAGGTCGTCGAACTGCCAGGTGTCGAGCGCCGTCATCGCGACGATCTGCTGCGCGAGCACGTCCAGCGGGTTCGCAGGAACCTTCAGCGACTCGATCGCGCCCGTGCGCATCCGCTCGGTGACCACGGCGGCCTGTACGAGGTCGCCGCGGTACTTGGGGAAGACCACGCCGGTGGAGACCGCGCCGACCTGGTGTCCCGCCCGGCCCACCCGCTGCAGCCCGGACGCCACGGACGGCGGCGACTCGACCTGGACGACGAGGTCCACCGCGCCCATGTCGATGCCCAGCTCGAGGCTCGAGGTGGCGACCACCGCCGGCAGCCGGCCCGCCTTCAGATCCTCCTCGACGAGCGCGCGCTGCTCCTTGGAGACCGACCCGTGGTGGGCGCGGGCGAGGACCGGGGGTGCCCCTTGTGCCGCGCCGGAGCCCCCCATCAGCTGGGCGGGCGCGTGGTGCTCCTGAAGCGTCTCGCCCGTCGCCCTCTCGTAGGCGATCTCGTTCAGCCTGTTGCACAGCCGCTCCGCGAGGCGGCGGGAGTTGGCGAACACGATCGTGGAGCGGTGCGCCTGGACCAGGTCGGCGATGCGCTCCTCGACATGCGGCCAGATGGACGGACGCTCCGCGCCCTCGGTGCCGTCGGAGACCGGGGAGCCGCCCAGCTCGCCGAGGTCCTCGACAGGCACGACGACCGAGAGGTCGAACTCCTTTCCCGACTCGGGCTGGACGATCTCCACCCTGCGGCGCGGGGAGAGGAAGCGGGCCACCTCGTCCACCGGGCGCACGGTGGCGGACAGGCCGATGCGGCGCGCGGGCTTCGGCAGCAGCTCGTCGAGCCGCTCCAGGGAGAGCGCCAGGTGCGCGCCCCGTTTGGTGCCCGCGACGGCGTGCACCTCGTCCAGGATGACCGTCTCCACGCCCGTCAGCGCGTCGCGCGTGGACGACGTCAGCATCAGGAACAGCGACTCCGGAGTGGTGATCAGGATGTCCGGCGGACGCGTGGCCAGGGCGCGGCGCTCGGCGGCCGGGGTGTCGCCGGAGCGGATGCCCACCTTCACCTCCGGCTCGGTCAGGCCGAGCCGGACCGACTCCTGGCGGATGCCGGTGAGCGGACTGCGCAGGTTCCGCTCCACGTCGACCGCGAGGGCCTTCAGCGGGGACACGTACAGCACCCGGCAGCGCTTCCTGTGGTCGGCGGGTGGCGGGGCGGACGCCAACCGGTCCAGTGCGGCGAGGAAGGCGGCCAGCGTCTTGCCGGAGCCGGTCGGGGCCACCACGAGCACGTCGGAGCCCGCGGCGATGGCACGCCACGCCCCGGCCTGGGCCGCGGTGGGCGCGGAGAACGCCCCCGTGAACCAGGCGCGGGTCGCGGGTGAGAAGCCGTCGAGGGCTCGGTGTGCGGAGCTGACCATGCGTCCATCCTGCACCCGCCCACTGACAATGCCCCGTGACCTGCGGAGACGTACGGCAAGGCGACCCGACCGAGGCAGGGCGGCGATCGTGGGCGGGGCCGACCGGGCCCGGCGCGGAAGGGGCCGTGCGCGGGCCCGGGGGTGATGACGGCAGGATGCCGGCGGCGACGGGCGCGGCGGTCGGCGGTCGGCGGTCGGCCGGTCCGTGTGCCCCGGGGCGGCGCGCGCGTGAGGGTCGCCCTCCGTCAGCCGATGGGCCGTCCGTACGCCCTGAGGGTGAGCAGCGCATCGATGGTCACCATGGGGCGGGCCTCCAGGGCGGTGCCCGGAGCCCACTGGCGCCAGCGGACCGGCCAGCCGCCGTCCTCCTGCTGCTCGGCGGCGAGGCAGTCCAGGGCACGCGCCATCTCCTCGTCGGTGAACCACGCGCGTGCGAGGGAGTCCGGGGTACGCGCGAAGTCGTACGGGAAGTGGTGCTCGCCCGGTGCGTACCCGGAGGCGACCGGATACGCCTCCGGACGGTCCGGATCCAGGACCGCGAGTCGCTGTTCACGCACCAGGCGGCCCAGGTGGTCGGCCGCGGCCTTGGCGCGCGGGCGGTCGGGCGCCGAGTCCAGGAACGCCACGGCCGCCTCGACCTCGTACGGATGCGACTTGTCCAGGGACTCGACCGCCTGCCAGCAGAAGTCGGTGGCCCGGAACATCCACGCGTGCCACACCTCGTTGCGGTGCAGCAGGCCCACCACCGGGCCCGTGGCGAGCAGATCGCTCGGCGGGTCGTCGGTGATGGGCACGAAGGGCGCGGCCGGATAGCCGCGCTGCACGGGATGCACCGCCGGAAGGGCGCCGTCCGGTGTCGACACGGCGGTCAGATAGCGGCACACGCGCTCCACCCGCTGGCCGCCGCAACGGCCGATCGAGTCCAGCACTCGCAGGGCGTGGGCGGTGTGCAGGGGCTGGCTGACCGGGCCGCGCAGATCGGGTTCGAGGGCGTGACCGTACCCCTCGTCCTCGTTGCGGTAGGCGGCCAGCGCGGTCTCCACGGGATCGGCGCCGCCGCCCAGGAAGTGGTACGCGAAACGGCGCTGCTCCAGCACGCGCGCGGTGAGCCACACGAAGTGCTCGGCGCGGGAGAGCGGGGTGCGCGCCGAGGGCGCGGGAAGGAGTGGGGATGCTCCGGTTTCGGCCATGGACAGACCGTAGGACGGAAAGCGTTCTCGGCAAGCCGTCCCGGCCCGGCCCCACTCTCAGGGGCGGGATACTGGTGTCATGCGGTTGACGGTCTTCTGGCAGCGGATGGCGGATCACTTCGGTGAGGCCTACGCCGACACCTTCGCGCGCGACCACGTGATGTCGGAACTCGGCGGGCGCACCGTGCGCCAGGCGCTGGAAGCAGGCTGGGAGGCCAGGGACGTGTGGCGCGCCGTGTGCACGGCCATGGACGTTCCGCGGGAGAAGCGCTGAAGAAGCGCGGAGATCCACAGGGGTCCCCGGATGCCGCCGGTGTGGGCGAGACTTGCTCCGTGGCCCCGACAGACGAGACCGCGCAGGTCCCCCAGCAGGCATCACCGCTCGGCACGACACCGCCCCAGCCGCCCCCGTCGGACGGCGGCGCCGCACAGGGCGCCCGTATGCCGCGCTGGCTGCCGCGCGCCATGGTGCTCGCGCTTGCGCTCATCGCCGTCTTCCAACTGGGCAGCTGGGCGTTCCACCAGCTCATCGGCCTGTTGATCAACATCCTGATCGCGTTCTTCCTGGCGCTCGCCATCGAGCCCGCGGTCAGCTGGATGGCCGCCCATCGCATGCGCCGGGGGCTGGCCACCTTCCTCGTGTTCCTCGGCCTGGCGATCGCCGTCGCCGGGTTCGTCACGCTGCTCGGCTCGATGCTCGCCGGCCAGATCATCAAGATGGTCGAGGGCTTCCCGGGTTACCTCGACTCGGTGATCAACTGGATCAACACCACGTTCCACACCCATGTCAGACGCGTGGACGTGCAGGACAGCCTGGTCCACTCCGACTGGCTCAGAAAGTACGTCCAGAACAGCGCCACCGGTGTCCTGGACGTCTCCGCCCAGGTCCTGGGCGGCCTCTTCCAGCTGCTGACGATCGGCCTGTTCTCGTTCTACTTCGCCGCCGACGGGCCCAGGCTGCGGCGCGCGCTGTGCTCGGTGCTGCCGCCCGCCCGGCAGGCCGAGGTGCTGCGCGCCTGGGAGATCGCCGTCGACAAGACGGGCGGCTACCTCTACTCGCGCGGCCTGATGGCGCTGATCTCCGGCATCGCGCACTACGTCCTGCTGCAGGCCCTGAGCATTCCGTACGCGCCCGTGCTCGCCGTCTGGGTCGGCCTGGTCTCCCAGTTCATCCCCACCATCGGCACCTATCTCGCGGGTGCCCTGCCGATGCTGATCGCCTTCACCGTGGACCCCTGGTACGCGCTGTGGGTGCTGATCTTCGTCGTGGTGTACCAGCAGTTCGAGAACTACATGCTGCAGCCCAAGCTGACCGCGCGTTCAGTGGACATCCACCCCGCGGTCGCCTTCGGGTCCGTCATAGCGGGCACCGCCCTCCTCGGCGCGGTGGGCGCACTGATCGCCATCCCCGCGGTCGCCACGCTGCAGGCGTTCCTGGGGGCGTACGTGAAGCGTTACGACGTCACCGACGACCCCCGCGTCCACGGGCACCGCACGCGCGGCCCGGGCAGCCTCACGGCGCGCGTGCGGCGGCTGTTCGAGCGCTGAGGGCACCCGCTCACCAGGAGACAGCCGCCCAGATCCCCGCTCCGAGCACCGCGGCCGCGTAGCCGCCGACCGCCACGTACATGACCCGCCGCCTGGTGGCCTCGCGCCAGGACGTGCGGGACAGCAGCCAGGCCAGCGCGGGCAGCACCAGCACGGCGTGCAGGCTGACCCCGTGCAGCGGCTTGAGCGGCGCCGTGCAGTGGTACGCCGCCTGCTGGTGCCCGGTGCGGGACAGCACGGTCCCGCGCGCGATCATCACGGCGCCCGAGAGCAGCGCCACGATCAGGATCGCGAACCCGGAGCGCAGCGCGAGCGCCATGCCGAGGGGGCCGTCCGGCCGGTGCCGGAACGCGGCGGCGGCGAACGTCGACAGCACGACGACGAGGACGGCGCCGCCCAGCGCGAGCGTCATCGCCACCGCCGTGTCGAAGGGCGTCTCGGTGTTGAGGTGCGAGGGCACGCGCCGCCACGCCTGGAGGGTGATCCCGGCGACCTCCACGACGCAGTCGGCGGCGAACACGGCGAGCAGCACCGTGCGGAGCCGCGCCCCGACGCGGAGGTACGACGTCACCCAGGTGACCGCGATCAGCGTGAGCCCGAAGGAAAGCCCGAACGTGAAGGGCTTGCGCCAGGAGACGGGCCCGTCCCAGGGGCCGCCGTCGACGAGGAACACCACCAGGTGCAGCAGACCGGAAACGACCAGGAAGACACCGGTCGCATGGCAAAGGCGCTCCACCGGGCGCATGCCGGATCGCCGTTCCGGCAGGAGTGACGGCAACGCCCCGGTGGTGGGCGTCCCCGGCAGCCTCTCGATTTCCATGGGGCAAGGCTCCCGGGGGCGGCCTCGGCCCGTCGTCCTCCGGCCGAAGACACCCGCCGTACCCCGCGGGGAGTAGCCCGGCACCGGGCCGCTGTGCGTGCGGGACCGTGGACCGTGCGCTCGCAGGTGCCTATCGGTGCGCTTGACACAAAAATCGAACATCCATTCCTATGGAGACTCCGGCGGGGCTCACGGCGGGGATTTCGACACGGTTTTGACGGAGAAGTGCCCGAGTTATCCACAGCCGGACGAGCGTCGGGGCGCATTGTCAGTGGCAGGCGTTAGCGTCTTTGACGTGAAGCGATCGACTCAAGCAAACCGGGTGGAACCCATGGCAGGTACCGACCGCGAGAAGGCCCTCGACGCCGCCCTCGCACAGATTGAACGACAATTCGGCAAGGGCGCGGTCATGCGCATGGGCGAGCGGTCCAAGGAGCCCATCGAGGTCATCCCGACCGGGTCGACCGCGCTCGACGTGGCCCTCGGCGTCGGCGGCCTGCCCCGCGGCCGCGTCGTCGAGATCTACGGTCCGGAGTCGTCCGGTAAGACGACCCTGACCCTGCACGCGGTGGCGAACGCGCAGAAGGCCGGTGGCCAGGTCGCCTTCGTGGACGCGGAGCACGCCCTCGACCCCGAGTACGCACGCAAGCTCGGCGTCGACATCGACAACCTGATCCTCTCCCAGCCGGACAACGGCGAGCAGGCCCTGGAGATCGTGGACATGCTGGTCCGCTCCGGCGCCCTCGACCTCATCGTCATCGACTCCGTCGCGGCGCTCGTCCCGCGCGCGGAGATCGAGGGCGAGATGGGCGACAGCCACGTCGGTCTGCAGGCCCGCCTGATGAGCCAGGCCCTGCGGAAGATCACCAGCGCGCTCAACCAGTCCAAGACCACCGCCATCTTCATCAACCAGCTCCGCGAGAAGATCGGCGTGATGTTCGGCTCCCCGGAGACCACGACCGGTGGCCGGGCGCTGAAGTTCTACGCCTCGGTGCGTATCGACATCCGTCGCATCGAGACCCTGAAGGACGGCACGGAGGCGGTCGGCAACCGCACCCGCTGCAAGGTCGTCAAGAACAAGGTCGCCCCGCCCTTCAAGCAGGCCGAGTTCGACATCCTCTACGGCCAGGGCATCAGCCGCGAGGGCGGCCTGATCGACATGGGCGTGGAGCACGGCTTCGTCCGCAAGGCCGGCGCCTGGTACACGTACGAGGGCGACCAGCTCGGCCAGGGCAAGGAGAACGCGCGCAACTTCCTCAAGGACAACCCCGACCTGGCCAACGAGATCGAGAAGAAGATCAAGGAGAAGCTGGGCGTCGGGGTCCGGCCGGAGGAGCCCACCGCCGAGCCGGGCACGGACGCGGCGAGCGCCGCCGCTCCCACGGCCGACGACACCGCCAAGGCGGCGCCCGCACCGGCGGCCAAGGCGGTCAAGGCCAAGGCCCCGGCGGCCAAGAGCTAGCCCATGACACGACGAACCGACTGGGCCGAGTACGCCCACCCCATGGCCCCGCAGCGGCGGGGAAGCGGGCGCGACACGGGGTTCGTCGGGGGCGACGACGGGGCGTACGACGACGTGCGCGGCGACGCGGACGCGGACGCGCACGGCGAGGACGCTCCACGCGGCGAGGGCCGCGTGCGCGGCGGACGCGGGCGAAGGCGGCGGCGCGGTGGCGGGGAGCCGGCCGACGCCCCACAGGACGGAGGCTCTTCCTTCTCGTCGAGGGCCGGGACGGGGGAGCATCCGGGGGACCCGGTCGAGCAGGCGCGGGCGATCTGCCTGCGTCTGCTCACCGGAACTCCACGTACGCGCAAACAGCTCGCGGACGCCCTGCGCAAGCGGGAGATTCCCGAGGACGTCGCGGAGGAGGTGCTGTCGCGGTTCGAGGAGGTCGGCCTGATCGACGACAGCGCCTTCGCGGACGCCTGGGTGGAATCCCGGCACCACGGCCGGGGCCTGGCCCGCCGGGCGCTCGCCCAGGAGTTGCGGACGAAGGGCGTGGACTCCGCGCTGATCGACGCGGCGGTGGGACAGCTGGACACCGAACAGGAAGAGGCGACCGCGCACGAGCTCGTCGCCCGCAAACTGCGCGCCACGCGGGGCCTCGACCGCGACAAACGCCTGCGCCGCCTCGCGGGCATGCTCGCCCGCAAGGGCTATCCCGAGGGGATGGCCCTGCGCGTGGTCCGCCAGGCCCTGGCGGAGGAGGGGGAGGACACGGAGGGGCTGGGGGACGAGGGGGTCTGACGCCGGGGGAGGGGGAGGGGCCCTCCCCTCGATCACGAAGCCCAAGCCCCCAACAAGCCCAGAGCCCCAACGTCCAACCCCAGCAAAGCCGTCCCCTACGACGTCACCGGCAGCCCCGCCGCTCTCCAGGCCTGGAAGCCGCCCACCAGGTCGGTGGCGCGGTGCAGGCCCAGTTGGCGGAGGGAGGCGGCGGCCAGGCTGGAGGCGTAGCCCTCGTTGCAGACGACCACGACACGCAGGTCGTGGCCGGTGGCCTCGGGGAGGCGGTGGCTGCCCTGCGGGTCCAGGCGCCACTCCAGTTCGTTCCGTTCGACGACCAGCGCGCCGGGGATGAGTCCGTCACGGTCCCGTAGGGCCGCGTAGCGGATGTCCACGAGCAGGGCCTCGTCGGCCCGTGCAGCCTCGTGGGCCTCCGTGGGCTCCACCCGGTCCAGGTCTTCGCGGACCCGTTCCAGCAGCTCGTCGATGCCCACGGGGTGTTCGGGTGCGGAACTCATTGCCAGTCCTCCGGGCGTTCGACCTGCTCCAGACGCAGCACCTGCCCCGTGCGACTGTAGCGGCGGATCTGCGGCAGGGGCGGGTAGTAGGCGTGCACCGAGACCGCGTGTCGCTCGGTGGACTCGTTGAGCACCTCGTGCACATGGTGCCGGCCGAAGGAGCGGCCCTGACCGGCCGGCAGTCGCCGCTCCCGGTCGACTCCGTGGTTGAGTTCCAGCGTCTTCCAGCCGTCGGACGGCAGCCGGACCGCGAGGGAGTTCTCCTTGAGTTCGCCCGTTGCGGTGACGAAGGCGCCGACCGACTCGGCGTGGTCGTGCCAGCCGGTGCCCGTGCCAGGCGGCCAGCCGATCAGCCAGGCCTCGCTGCCGCCGGGACCCTCGAGCCGTACCCAGGTACGGCCCTCGGGATCCAGCGGGAGTGAGGCGATCAGCTCGGCGTCGGCGGCCGCACGGCGAGCGAAGTCGAGGAGTTCGGCCTGGGTGGGGGCCTCGGTCCGGGGGGAGTCCGCGGACAGGGGCACAGAAGGGAAGACAGACAAGGGGTACCGTCCTGAGGGTTCGCCGGGGCGCGCGGCGGCAGGGGCACTGCGCGCGGTGAAGGAAGCGAGTTCAACAGGACGGGCGACACACGCAGCCCGCATAGCGGACGAGGTCCATATGGACCCTCCGCCACAGGCGCGCATACGTGTCGGTCATGGTCCGGAGTACACCATGGCGGTGTCGACGGGTCAACTCACGGTCACCATGTGGACCTCATGGTGACCGTGCGTTCAGGCAACGGGCTTTGTGGAGGCAACGGGCTTCCCTCACACGGCTGCACGGCGCCTCAGCGCGCGCTCGCCGCCGCCTGTGTCTTCGCCGGACCGCCCAGTGCCGCCTCGGCCGCCGCGTACAGGTCCGCGGGGCGCACCCCGGCGAGCGCCGTCACCAGATGGCCGTCCGGCCGGATCAGCAGGACGGTGTGGGCGGCGGCGCCCGGGTAGCTCTCGGCCACCAGCAGCTCCGCGGGATGCGGCAGGGCCGTCACCGCCGCAGCGAGCCGGGGCATGATCCCGGCCGACACCCAGTGCTTGCGCTCCCATACGCCGGTGCCCGGCGCGACCAGCACCACGAGCAGCGATCCGCGGCCGAGCCGGTCCCGCAGCCGTACGGACGCCCCGTCCTCCGCGGTCACCCGTACGTCCACCACCTGCGCTCCGGGCTCTGTGCCCACGAACGCCGTCGACTCGCCGTCCGCTGTCGCCAGCGGCGAGGCGGCGTACGTCCCCGGCATGCCCAGCGCGCCCCTGCCCAGGTGGCCGTCCGTGAGCAGCGCGTCATGGCCGCGGGCGGATCCGGGTACGTAGGACCGCAGGCCCCCGCTGCCGCGCAGCAGCGGCAGCGTCTGGTCGGCGGCGCGCAGCCGGGCCGCGACGACGGCGCGGCGCTCCGCCTGGTAGCTGTCGAGCAGCGCTTCGTGCGGCCCGTGGTGCCAGACCAGCGCCAGCTTCCAGGCGAGGTTGTCGACGTCCCGCAGGCTCTCGTCGAGGCCCTGCGTCCCGAGCGCGCCGAGCAGGTGCGCGGCGTCCCCGGCGAGGAAGACCCGGCCGACGCGCCAGCGGCGGGCGAGCCGGTGGTGGACGGTGTGGACGCCGGTGTCCAGCAGGTCGTAGGCGGGGGTGGTCCCCCCGTTCCATCCGGCGAGGGTCTCCCGGACGCGGGTCACCAGCAGTTCGGGCGTGACCAGGTCGTTGCCCGGCGGCAGCAGCCAGTCCAGCCGCCACACCCCGTCGGGCAGGGGACGCGCCGTGACCTCGCCGCCCGAGGGACCCGACGTCCGCCACGGCGGCATGCGGTGCAGCAGTGCTTCGCCGGGCCAGGGCAGTTCGGCGCGCAGGGCGGCGACGGCGTGCCGTTCCACCGCCGTACGGCCGGGGAAGCGGATGTCGAGGAGCTTGCGCACCGTCGAGCGGGGCCCGTCGCAGCCGACCAGGTGGCTGCCGCGCCACCAGGTGTTCCGGGGGCCACGCGTGTGCGCGGTGACGCCTGAGGGTTCCTGTTCGAGGGCGTCGAGGCGGCTTTCGACGGCGACCTTGACCAGCGGCTGTCCGGCGATGGCGGTGCGCAGGGCTCCGGTCAGCACGTGCTGCGCGATGTGCAGCGGTGCCGGCCCTCCGGGTTCCTCCACCGTGCCCTTGCGGCCCTCGGGGGCCCGCTCGGCACCGGGCCCGTACCCGCCGCCGGACTCCTCCTGCCGTGTGCCCTCCGCGTAGAAGACGACCTTCCGGGTGACCTGCTTGCGCCGCATCGACCGCCACCCCGTGAAGCGCAGCCCCGGCCCGGTGAGCGGCACTCCGGCCAGGCGCTCCATCAGGGCGGCCGTGTCCTCGCGCAGCACCACCGTGCGCGCGGCCCGCTGTTCGTCCTTGCCCGTTCCCTCGTCGAGGACCACGGACGGCACCTCCTGCCGCGCCAGAGCCAGCGCGAGCGAGAGCCCGACGGGCCCCGCTCCCACGATGATCACCGGGTCCACGGTGCGGCGCCCCCCGCCCTGCGTGGTGTGTGGGGGAACGTTCGGGAACAGGCAGGTGGAGTGGGGTGCACGATCACACACCGTATGCAACCCATTGCCGCAGCGCCCGTCAAGCGACGAGGGCAGTGGCGTGACGCCACTGCCCTCTGCGCCCCAGGGGATTGAGGAGCCGTCAGGCGGCCGCGCCCGTCGACTCGGCGGCCCCGACCGCCGCCGGGGGCAGCACCGCGCCGGTCGACTTCTTGCCGCGCCGCAGCCGCTTCTCCAGCCAACTCGCGAACGTCGTCAGCGAGAAGTTGATGGCGATGTAGATGACGGCCACGATCGTGAAGCTGGCGATGGTGTTGGCGCCGTAGTAGGAGCTCATCGGCGAGACCGAGGCCAGCAGTTCCGGGAAGGTGAGGACCGCTCCGCCCAGCGCGGTGTCCTTCACGATCACCACCAGCTGGCTGACGATGGCCGGCAGCATCGCGGTCACCGCCTGCGGCAGCAGGATGAACCGCATCACCTGGTTCTTGCGCAGACCGATCGCCAGTGCCGCCTCTCCCTGGCCCTTCGGCAGGGCCAGGATGCCCGCCCGGACGATCTCCGAGAGGACGGAGGCGTTGTAGAGGACGAGGCCGGTGATCACCGCGTACAGCGGGCGGTCGTCCGTGCTGACATCCGTGTACTGGGCGAACAGGGCGAGGCCGAAGATCATCAGGACGAGCACCGGGATGGCGCGGAAGAACTCGACGACGATCGCGGCCGGGATCCGGATCCAGGCGTGGTCGGAGAGCCGGGCGATGCCCAGGACGGCGCCCAATGGCAGTGAGATGAGCATCGCGAGGGCGGCCGCCTTCAGCGTGTTCTGCATGCCCGGCCAGAGGTACGTCGTCCATGCCTCCGTACCGCCGAAGAACGGCTTCCACTTCTCCCAGTCGAGCTGGCCCTTGTCGTCGAGGCTGGTGAACACCCACCACCCGAGCGCGGCCAGGACGACCAGGAACACCACCGTGTAGACGACGTTGCGCCGCCTGCCCCGGGGGCCCTGGGCGTCGTAAAGGACGGAACTCATCGCTTCACCGCCACCTTCTTGCCCACCCAGCCGAGGATCAGGCCGGTCGGCAGCGTCAGACACACGAACCCGAAGGCGATCACCGCGGAGATCAGCAGGAGCTGGGCCTCGTTCTCGATCATCTCCTTCATCAGCAGGGCCGCCTCGGTGACGCCGATCGCGGCCGCAACCGTGGTGTTCTTGGTCAGCGCGATCAGGACGTTCGTCAGCGGGCCGACGACGGAGCGGAACGCCTGCGGCAGCACCACCAGCCTGAGCACCTGACCGAAGCTCAGCCCCAGCGCACGGGCCGCCTCCGCCTGCCCGACGGGCACGGTGTTGATGCCGGCCCTCAGCGCCTCGCACACGAACGCCGAGGTGTAGAGGGCCAGACCGAGCACGGCGAGCCGGAAGTTGATCACCTTGAAGTCGGTCGCGCCGAGGCCGACACCCAGGGTCTGGTTGAGCCCCAACGAGGTGAACAGAATGATCACCGTCAGCGGGATGTTCCGCACGATGTTCACGTACGCGGCCCCGAAGCCGCGCATCACCGGCACCGGCCCGACCCGCATGGCGGCCAGCAAGGTGCCCCAGATCAGGGAGCCGATCGCGGACAGGACGGCGAGCTGCACCGTCGTCCAGAACGCTCCCAGCAGGTCGTAGCGATCAAGAAAGTCGAACATGAGGTCCCGCGCTTCCGCGTGTCGGACAGGCCCGGGTGCGCCGCTCCCCCGTGGGCGGCGCACCCGCGGAGCCCTGCTTACTGGACGATGTTGCCGATCTTCGGCGCGGGCTCGTACTTGTAGTTCGCGGGGCCGAAGTTCTTCTCCACGGCCGTCTTCCACGAGCCGTCCGAGACCATCTTCTCCAGGGCGCTGTTGATCTTCGCCTTGAGATCGCTGCCCTTCTTGACCCCGATGCCGTAGTTCTCGTTGGTCATCTTGAAGCCGCCGAGCTTGAACTTGCCCTTGAACGCGGCCTGCGAGGCGTAGCCGGCGAGGATCGAGTCGTCGGTGGTCAGCGCGTCGACGGCACCGTTCTGCAGACCCGTCAGGCAGGCCGAGTACGTCGGGTACTGCAGCAGGTTGGCCTTCGGGGCGAGCTTGTCGTGGACGTTCTGCGCCGAGGTCGAGCCCGTCACCGAGCACAGCTTCTTGGAGTTCAGGTCCGAGGGCGACTTGATGGAGTTGTCGTCGGCGCGGATCAGCACGTCCTGGTGGGCGAGCAGGTACGGGCCGGCGAAGTCGACCTTCGCCTGGCGCTTCGGAGTGATCGAGTACGAGGCGACGATGAAGTCGACGTCACCGCGCTGCAGCATGGTCTCGCGGTCGGCGCTCTTCGACTCCTTCCACTCGATCTGGTCGGCGTTGTAGCCGAGTTGCTTGGCGACGTACGTGGCGACGTCCACGTCGAAGCCGGAGTAGCCCTGCGGCGTCTTCTGGCCGATGCCCGGCTGGTCGTACTTGATGCCGATCTTGATCGTCTTGCCGCCGCCGGAGGACGAGCCTCCGTCGCTCTTCTTGTCCGATCCGCAGGCGGTGGCGGCGGTGGCGAGGGCGAGGACGACGGCCGTGGCCGCGGTGACCTTGCGGAGCTTCATGGTGAACATCCTTTGCGTGGTGAAGAGATGCGGACCGGGGACCGGCGCCCGGGAGGCGGGCCGTGGGCCGTCGGCGGCGGTGACGCGGGCCGTGCGGGGTGTCGATGGTGACGCGGGCCGTCGGTGGCGGTGACGCGGGCTGTGCGGGGTGTCGGCGGTGGGACGCTCGGGGTGAGCGGCCGGATGCCCCCCGGCGCGGGGCGTCAGTGGTGCAGGATCTTCGACAGGAAGTCCTTCGCCCGGTCGCTGCGCGGGTTGCTGAAGAACTGGTCCGGCCGAGCCTCTTCCACGATGCGCCCGTCGGCCATGAAGATCACCCGATTGGCGGCCGAACGGGCGAAGCCCATCTCATGGGTGACCACGACCATGGTCATGCCGTCCCGGGCGAGCTGCTGCATGACCTCCAGGACCTCGTTGATCATCTCGGGGTCCAGGGCCGAGGTCGGCTCGTCGAAGAGGATGACCTTGGGGTCCATCGCCAGCGCGCGGGCGATCGCGACACGCTGCTGCTGGCCGCCGGAGAGCTGGGCGGGGTACTTGTCCGCCTGGGTGCCGACGCCCACCCGGTCGAGCAGCGCGCGCGCCTTCTCCTCGGCCTTCTGCTTGTCCGTTCGGCGGACCTTGATCTGGCCCAGCATCACGTTCTCGAGCACCGTCTTGTGCGCGAAGAGGTTGAAGGACTGGAAGACCATCCCGACGTCGGCGCGCAGTCGGGCCAGCTCCTTGCCCTCCTGGGGCAGCGGCCTGCCGTCGATCAGGATCTCGCCCGCGTCGATGGTCTCCAGACGGTTGATGGTGCGGCACAGGGTGGACTTGCCGGACCCGGAGGGGCCGATGACCACGACGACTTCACCACGCGCGATGGTCAGGTCGATGTCCTGGAGCACGTGCAACGCGCCGAAGTGCTTGTTGACGCTCCTCAGGACGACCAGTTCGTCGGTCGCGGCCACCGAGTCCTTGGCCACCGATACTTCGGTCATGTGCTCACTGGCTCCGTCCTCGCTCGGTTTCGGAGGACAGTAGTGAGGCCGCACGACCAGCGTCATTACATCTGAGGGAGATCTGAGCATCACAATCCGGTAGCGGCCGGACACGAGTCGTAGCGAATCCGGCCGACCGCGTACCGGCTGGGTAACGGAAGCCGCCCGCGGCCCGAAGTCTCTTGACGGCGTCCTCGTTCATCGGCCTGACTTCCTTGGTGCACGCGCGCGTGCCCACGTGTTCGGGTGGGTGACGTCTTTTGCGGTGCGGGGCGACGCCCCTGCGCACGCCGAGAGCGCACAGAGACCGTAGGGCCGAACAGACCGTGGGACCGAGAAACCGGAGGGGGCCGGCATGAGACTGCTTCTCGTCGAGGACGACAACCACGTCGCGGCCGCCCTGTCCGCGGTCCTGGCCCGGCACGGCTTCGAGGTCACGCACGCCCGCAGCGGCGAGGAGGCACTGCAGGCGCTGGTCCCCGAGGGCGCCGGCTTCGGCGTCGTCCTGCTCGACCTGGGCCTGCCCGACCAGGACGGCTACGAGGTCTGCGCCAAGATCCGCAAGCGCACCGGCACCCCGGTGATCATGGTCACCGCGCGCTCGGACGTGCGGTCCCGGATCCACGGCCTGAACCTCGGCGCCGACGACTACGTGGTCAAGCCGTACGACACCGGGGAACTGCTCGCGCGCATCCACGCGGTCAGCCGACGCACCCCGCACCTGGACGACACCGGCGCCACCGAGACCGCGCTGCGCCTCGGGCCCGTGCACATCGAGTTCCCCACTCGCCGCGTCAGCGTGGACGGCTCGGTCGTCCAGCTGACCCGCAAGGAGTTCGACCTGCTGGCCCTGCTGGCCCAGCGCCCCGGTGTGGTGTTCCGACGTGAGCAGATCATCAGCGAGGTGTGGCAGACCAGTTGGGAGGGGACCGGGCGCACCCTGGAGGTGCACGTCGCCTCCCTGCGCTCCAAGCTGCGCATGCCCGCGCTGATCGAGACCGTGCGCGGCGTCGGGTACCGGCTCGTCGCCCCGGCCGCGTAGCGGGTACGGGTGCGCACACGTCTCCTTCCGCTGCTCATCGTCCTGATGGCGGCCGTGCTGCTCGCGCTCGGTGTGCCGCTCGCGGTGAGCCTCGCGGCAGCACAGCAGCAGCGGGTCGTCGTCGACCGCATCGACGACACGGCGCGCTTCGCCGCACTCGCACAGTTCGTCACCGACCGGCCCACCGGCTCCCGGGCCGACGCCACGGACGAGCGCGGCGAGACCCTGGCCGGCGAACTGCGCATGTACTACAGCGTGTACGGCATCCGGGCCGGCGTCTTCTACCGCGACGACACGCCCATGGCCAACGCGCCGGGGGACTGGTTCCTGCCCGAGAAGGGCGAGGGACGCGACGCCTTCAACGAGGCCCTGCTCGGGCGGCGCAGCCACGATCCCGAGCAGGTCTGGCCCTGGCAGCGCACCCGGCTCGTGGTCGCCTCGCCGGTCATCCGCGACGGTGACGTCGTCGCGGTCGTCGTCACCGACTCACCCACCGGGCAGATGCGGTCGAAGATCCTGCACGGCTGGCTGTTCATCGGCGCCGGGGAGGTCGCCGCGATGCTGCTCGCCGTCGGCGCGGCGCTGCGGCTGACCGGATGGGTGCTCAGACCGGTGCGGGTCCTGGACGCGACGACCCACGACATAGCGACCGGCCGCCTGAAGTCCCGGGTCGCGGCGGCGGGCGGGCCGCCGGAACTGAGGCGTCTCGCCCGGTCGTTCAACGAGATGGCGGACAACGTCGAGCAGGTCCTCGAGCAGCAGCGCGCCTTCGTCGCCGACGCCTCCCACCAGTTGCGCAATCCGCTGGCCGCGCTGCTGCTGCGCATCGAACTGCTCGCGCTGGAACTGCCGGAGGACAACGAGGAGATCGCCTCGGTGCGCACCGAGGGCAAGCGCCTCGCGCAGGTCCTGGACGATCTGCTCGACCTGGCGCTCGCCGAGCACGCCGAGGCGGACCTCAGGCTCACCGACATCGGCGCGCTGACCGCCGAGCGGGTCGCGGCCTGGGGGCCGGCCGCCGAGGCCAAGGGCGTACGGCTGACCGGCAGCTGCCCGGCCACCACGGCCTGGGCGGACCCCGTGACCCTGTCCAGCGCGCTGGACGCGGTCATCGACAACGCGGTGAAGTTCACACCCGCGGGCCGGAGCGTGGAAGTGGAGGTCGCGGCCGCCGGTGACACCGCCACCGTGGTGGTCACCGACGGCGGCCCCGGCCTCAGCGACGAGGAACTCTCCCGTGTCGGCGACCGCTTCTGGCGCGGCGCCGCCCACCAGAACATCAAGGGCTCCGGCCTCGGCCTGTCGATCACCCAGACGCTGCTGGCGGCGGGCGGGGGCTCGATCTCTTACGCGCATCACGAGCCGCGCGGCCTCAGGGTGACGGTGTCGCTTCCGCGGACGGCGACCGGGGCGGGACGCGCCGGGGTTTGAGGGCCTTCGCAGCCGGGGCAGGGCGCCACCGGCCTGTCCTGCGTTCGGGCACGGGGCGGTTGAGGCCGATCGGGGCTCCGGGGGGGGGGGGGGGCTCCGACGAAGACAAGCCGACCCCAGGTCGTACCCTCCCGCTCCCGTCCCCCCGCACCACGGCT
>NZ_JBVKBA010000048.1:0-39813 GCF_055639175.1 Streptomyces sp. NPDC107546
CGCTACGAGAAACGGGCCTACATCTACCTCGGCACCGTCACCCTCGCAGCACTCATCATCTGGCTCCGCTCATGATCCGAGAAACAGCGCCTAGTCGTGATCGGTGGAGAGGGCGACATGCCGCCAGGCGTCGATCTCCTTACGGAAGGTCTCCAGCTTGGCGTCGAAGGCTTGCAAGGTGTCGGCTCCGAGCGGGAGGCGCAGGGGCGGCTCGGGTGCGCCGGCCATCTCGACAATGGCGTGCGCGGCCTTGGCCGGGTCACCGGGTTGGGTGTGGTTCAGGCTGACGGCGGCTGCGCGCATCGCACCGACGGTGGCCGTGTAGTCGGCGATGGTGTCGGGGCCGGTGTGCAGACTGGCGGGGTCCAGGAAGTCGGTGCGGAGGAAGCCTGGTTCCACGAGCGTGACGTGGATGCCCAGGGGTGCCAGTTCGGTGCGCAGGGTCTCGGTGAAGCCTTCGACGGCGAACTTGGTGGAGGCGTAGATGCCCCAGCCCGGTGCGGTGGCGAAGCCCACGATGGAGCTGATGTTGATCACGTGGCCCGAGCGCTGGCGCCGAAGTACCGGCAGTACGGCGCGTTGGACGGCGAGCGGGCCGAACACGTTGGTCTCGTACACCGCGCGGACCGCGGCGTCGTCGGACTCTTCGACCGCGGCGAGCAGGCCGGTGCCCGCGTTGTTGACCAGGACGTCGATGCGGCCGAACCGCTCGACCGCTGCGTCGACAGCCGCGTTGATGCTCTCGGGGTCGGTCACGTCCAACGGCACGGCCAGCAGCGCGTCACCGGCGTCGGGGAGTTGCTCGCGGACGGCCTCCGCCTTCCGTGCCGTTGCCACCACCTGATGTCCTGCCGCGAGCGCCGCGCGCGTGATTTCCAGGCCGAATCCACGGGACGAGCCCGTGATAAACCAAACACTCACTGAGGTTTTTCAGCGTGGCCCTGAACGGGTGACAGTGTCGATGCCCGCGACGCACGAGGCTCCCGTGCCGTTGGGGGAGGTGTTCGAAGCCAGACTGCGGGGCGGCGGCCGGCGCCGAACCTCGGGCCGCCCGCGCGCGTGATCAGCGCACGCAGGCCGTGGTGCGCGGGGGCGGGGGTGAGTGCGCGCCCGTATCCGCAGCGAGAAAGGCATCCGCTGGGGCCGCCCTCTCAACTCGGCGGCCTGAGCGCCGCGCCGAGACTGTCGGCGATTTGACACGAGCGGCTTCGCCGCCGGAACAAGCCCAGTCAGGTCCTTTCGGGCTTGCGGGCCAGGAGGCAGGCGCGCGGTCTGTTCACCCGTCCACCGGGCTCCTGTTCCAGTCTCGCGGTGACGACGAGTCCGGCCTGGTCCAGCAGGCCAACCATGCGGTCCAGGGGCAGGAGATATGACTCGTAGGACACGGGACGGCCATAGCCGTGGCTCGGCTGGAGTCGTTCATTGCCGACATAGTCTCCCCAGAGCAGGTAGCCGCCGGGCGCGAGCGTGCGGTGGAACTCGGCGAACACGTCCGGCAGCCACTGCGGGGGCGTGTGGTGGGTGGAGTACCAGGCGAGGATGCCGCCGAGCTCGTCGTCCCTCATCTCCAGCGCGGTCATTGAGCCCTCGGTGAACCGCAGGTTCGGATAGGCGTGTCGGGCCAGCCCGATCATCTTCGGCGACAGATCGACGCCGAAGGCGGACACCCCCAGCTCGGCCAGGTGCGCCGTCACGCGTCCGGGGCCGCATCCCAGGTCCGCGACCGGCCCCAGACCGGCCGTCCGGACGAGTTCGGCGAACCCCGCCAGCATCGCGCGTGACAGCGGGTCCATCTCGGCTGGCGGCGGGACGC
This sequence comes from Streptomyces sp. NPDC107546, assembly GCF_055639175.1. NCBI lineage: Bacteria > Bacillati > Actinomycetota > Actinomycetes > Kitasatosporales > Streptomycetaceae > Streptomyces > Streptomyces sp. NPDC107546. The sequence continues at coordinate 1,814 of NZ_JBVKBA010000048.1, forward strand.
GTTCGACGTAATCGGGGGCGACCGTGTCGTACGACTCGCGCACGGCGGTCAGAAAGGAGGGCTCAGCCATGTCGGCGACCCTAGACCAAAGGACCGACAGGCCGTGTCACGAGCGTGAGTTGGCCTGCGCGACGTCCACCGCCGTAGACACCCTGCCATCACACCACTCCGGCAATCGTTTCCGGCCAGAGCACGAGCTGGTGCCGACGTGGAGGCCGTGTCCGTCGTTGCGGCGAAGTGGAGCCCGTCGTTCGCCGCAGCGTGGAGTCCCGCTTTCCCTGTCGGCTGCCGCTGCTGGGCATCGGGCCGGCGTTGACGCGACTCGGCCTAGCGGCTGGGATGTCGTCGACGCCCCACGCGATGTGGCCCGAGGACCTGCTGGTGCTCTCCGTATCTCCGCCGGCGCCTGGCTCACCCAGAACCGGAGGACGGGCCGTCGATCACCGAAGGAGGCCTGCAGGGCGAAATATCTCCCTCGGCCGCAAGGTCCGTCCGCGGGACGCTCGCTCGTGCGCGGATGCGTGTGAGCATCAGCTGGCCGAAACTGAGGTCCTAGGGTCGTCCCGACCGGTGAGGGTTACCGTGGCATGAACATTGACTTGAGCGGTCGTACCGCCTTGGTCACCGGGTCCACAGCCGGGATCGGAGCGGCGGTCGCCGCGGCGCTGGGCACCGCCGGAGCCGAGGTTGTGCTCAACGGCCGGGACGCCGAGCGCGTCGCCAGGGCCGCACGACGGCTCGGCGCGCGAGGCGTGGCCGCGGACGTCGGAACGCCGGAGGGATGCGACGCGCTGATCCGGCAGATTCCCGAGGTAGACATTCTAGTGAATAATTCCGGGATTTTCGCTACACAGCCTGTCTTCGAGATCCCCGACGAGGAATGGCTGCGCTTCTTCCGTGTCAACGTTCTCTCCGGAATTCGCCTCGCCCGCCACTACGCTCCGCGAATGGCAGGGCGGAACTGGGGACGAGTCGTCTTCGTCAGCAGCGAGGCAGGAGTCCAGACGCCGACGGACATGGTTCATTACGGCATGACGAAGACGGCCCAGCTGGCGGTGTCACGCGGTATGGCACAAGAACTCGCGGGCACCGGCGTGACCGTCAACTGCGTCCTGCCGGGCCCGACCATGAGCGACGGCGTGCTGGCGATGTTCGACGAGCTCTACCCGGGCGTTGACGCCGCAGAGCAGGAGCGTCGGTTTGTCGCCGAAGGGCGGGCTTCAACCTCCTTGCTGCGGCGCCTGATTCGCCCGGAGGAAGTGGCCAGTCTGGTCACCTACGTCGCGTCGGACCGGTCGGCGGCGACCACCGGCGCGGCCCTGAGCGTCGACGGGGGCCTCGTGCCCACCATTTTCCCCTGACCACCCCGACCGGGGAAACGACGTCACAGGCGCCACACTGCATGAAGCTCGCGTCATGCTTCTGGTGCGAACATTGATATAGAAGAACGCGTTCCGGTGCAGTTCGGAAAATGAGTTTGCATCATGGAATCGGAGAGAGATCTGTCATGTCACTCAAGGATATTCTGCCCGGCCGCATCGGCCTCGGAACCGCTCCTATGGGAAACATGTTTCGGGCTGTCTCCGACGAGGAGGTGTCGGAAACTCTCGACGCTGCCTGGGAGCAGGGAATCCGGTACTACGACACCGCTCCGCTGTATGGCGCCGGCCTTGCAGAGATCCGTCTGGGCAGCCTGCTCTCGCGCAAGCCACGTGACGAGTACCTGCTCTCCACGAAGGTGGGCCGGGTCATCCTGGACGAGGTCGAGGAAGGCGCCCGCGACCTGGGCGAGAAGGGCAGCCTGTTCGCGGCGGGACGACCGAACAAGATCGTCCACGAATGGACCGCCGACGCCACGGAGCGCTCCATGGAGGGCAGCCTGAAGCGCCTGGGCGTGGACCGGCTCGACATCGTCTGGGTACACGACATCGCCCAGGACTTCCACGGCGACCTGTGGCTGAGCAAGTTCGAGGAGGCCAGAACCGGTGCGTTCCGCGTCCTGACCCGCTTGCGCGACGAGGGCGTCATCAAGTCCTGGGGCCTCGGCGTCAACCGCACCGAGCCGATAGAGTTGACCCTGGCCCTCGACGAGCCGCAGCCCGACGCCTTCCTGCTGGCCGGCCGCTACACCCTCCTCGACCACGAGCATGCCCTTGAGCGGCTGCTGCCCATGGCGGAGGAGCAGGGCGTCAGCATGGTGGTGGGCGGCCCCTACAGCTCGGGCATCCTGGCCGGCGGCGCCCACTTCGAGTACGCGGAAGCGCCACAGGCCGTCATCGACCGCGTGAAGCGGATCAAGGAGATCGCCGACCGCAACGGGGTCTCGATCAAGGCCGCGGCCCTGCAGTTCTCTCTCGCCCACCCGGTGAGCGCGGCGGTCATCCCCGGCGCGACGAAGCCCAGCCGTATCAGCGAGGATCTCTCAGCTCTCGACGAGCAGATCCCTGACTCGTTCTGGCGGGAGCTGCGCGAGGCGAAGCTGGTCAGCGCCAACGCTCCTCTCCCGAACGGCATCTGATCACTCTTCCCGTTCAGGAACGGCCGCATCCACCCTTCACAGTGATGGGACAACTTCATGGCATCCACGTCGGTGAGTCGGACGCTCCCGGTGTCACCGGAGCGGGTATGGCAGTTGATCGGGGGATTCGGCTCCCTCCCTGACTGGCTTCCCTACATCACCTCCAGCACCCTGGAAGAGGGAGGGCGCCACAGACGGCTCGCCAACCCGGAAGGGGACAGCATCGTCGAGCAGCTGGTGGCGTTCAACGAGAAGGAGCGCTACTACAGTTACGTCATCCTCGAAGCCCCGTTCCCTGTGACCGACTACATCTCCACGCTGCGGGTCCACGCCGTCGCCGATGCTCCCGGCACCAGCGAGGTTCAGTGGTCGGGGCGGTTCGTTCCCACCGACGCCTCGGAGGACGAGGCCGTCGCCCTCTTCTCCGGCATCTACAGCGACGGCCTGGAGGCTCTGAGCCAGGCCGTCTCCTGAGGGGCGCACCCGGCGAAAATCCAGCGGAGGAGTATCGACCATGGAAGTGCGACAGCTGGGCCACTCCGGCCTGCTGGTCTCGACGATCGGCCTGGGCACCATGGGCTTCGGCGGCAAGGACGTCTTCGGCAACGTGGGCAATATCGACCTGACCGGGGCACGCCGTCAGGTCGACATGTGTCTCGCTGCAGGGGTCAATCTCGTCGACACCGCGAACATGTATTCCAGAGGGGCGTCCGAGGAGATCCTCGGAAAGGCACTGGATGGACGGCGGGACCGCGTCATCCTGTCGTCGAAGGTGCGCCTGGCCATGGGGGACGGGCCCAACGACGAGGGTCTGTCGCGCCGGCACATCCTGGACCAGATCGAGGGCAGTCTGCGCCGCCTGGGCACCGACTACCTCGACATCTACCACGTGCACCAGTGGGACGGGCTGACTCCGCTGGAAGAGACCATGGAGACACTCAACGGCCTGGTGACCTCGGGCAAGGTCCGGTATTTGGGTGTTTCGAACTTCTCCGGCTGGCAGCTCATGAAGTCGCTGTGGGTCGCTGACGCCAACGGGTACCAGCCCTTCGTCAGCAACCAGATCTACTACTCCCTCGAATCAAGGGACGCCGAGTACGAGCTCATTCCCGCCTCGGTGGACCAAGGACTCGGAGTCCTGGTCTGGAGCCCGTTGGCCGGCGGCCTGGTCAGCGGCAAATACCGGCGTGACCGTCAGCCCGAAAACGGGCGTCACCTCACCGAGTGGTCCGAACCTCCCGTCCGCGACGAGGACAAACTCTATGACACCATCGACGTCCTCGTGGAGGTGGCGTCCGTCCGCGGTGTCTCGCCAGCCCGGGTGGCGCTGGCGTACCTGCTGGCGAAGCCCGGTGTCACGACCGTCATCGTGGGCGCCCGCAGGGACGAGCAGCTCGCCGACAACCTCGGGGCGGCCGACGTCCACCTCACGCAGGAAGAGCTGGACCGCCTCGACAAGGTGAGCGCGCCCGATCTGATCTATCCGCACTGGCACCAGGCCAACCTCGTGTCCTCCCGGTTCAGCGAGGCGGACCAGGTGCTGCACCGGCCGGCCCGCTGAGCTCCGGGTGCCGGACGGTGTCACCGCACGGGTGGACATCGCGAGCACACCCCGCACATGCCCGGCGAACCACACGCGGCAGCGTTCGAGCCGGCGCCCGGGTCCGCGACCTCGGCGCGGCCTCATCGGTGATCAGCGCGGGCGGCCGTGAAATGACGGGCGGCGCAAAATTGTTGATGTTCGTTATCTTCTACAACCGCTGGCGACGAGTACGAACTACTCATCGAGAACGACACCATCCCGGCTGCCCGTTAGTCACCGAGACTGGAGCCCAAATGGTGGGCCAGGTCAAGATGTCACTCGATCGTGCAGCAGGCCCTTCTGCTTCTGGCCGCGGGGGCTTGAGGCCGACAGGTGCTCATAGCAATCATTGACCTGTGCTAATTATCTGCCGACGTGTCATACCGAGATCTTGTATGCCGGCCTGTTAGTATCGAGTGATCGTTTCGGTGACATCTCCGCTGAACTGTGAGCAGGTTGCTGATCGCGCACTTGAGTGGAACAGCTGGGATGCGAACAGCGTTAAGACATGCTGGATTGGATAATTCCGTGTCGCAACCCTCGCTATCAGCACCGGTGGCTCCGCCGCCCGGACTCACCGCGCCCGACCCCGCGCCGCTCGGGCTCATCGCGTTCAGCTTGGCAAACATTATCCAGAGCTTCTTCAACGCCGGTGTCAACCCGGCCCTCTTCCCGGCCGCGTTCCCGCTGGAGTTCCTCGTGGGCGGCCTTGTCCAGATGATCGCTGGAATCTTCGAGTTCAGGCAGGGAAGCAGGCTCGGAGCCACCGCGTTTACCGTGTTGGGCGCGTTCTGGCTGTGCTTCGTCATCTATGTCAAATACATTATCGTCACTCTGCCCGAGGGGCAGGCCCACACAGGGACGGGCCTGTTTCTGCTGCCCTGGGCAGTGCTCCTGTTCGTACTCACGATTGCGGCAGCGAGAACGACAGCTGTCCTCCTGGCTGCATTCCTCTCCACCACGGTCACCATTTCCGTGCTCACTGTTGGCCAGTTCCTTCAATCCGACACACTGATCAGGGTGGGAGGCGGCTTCGGCTTCCTCACCGCAGCACTTGGCCTCTATGGTGCGTTCGCCGGCCTCGTCAACGGGACCTGGGGCCGACACCTGATCCCCACCTACCGCGACCCCGGCAAACGGCTTGAGCGCCTTGCCCGCGACAAGCCACGCCCCACCTCGGTCACCTCGGCCGCCGCGGAGCACGTTGAGCCCTTCAGTTGAGCTGCGTCGGATCCGCCGAGACGTTGCTCGCCCGGGGGCGGAGGTGAGGAGCCCTGGGGGGAGGGCGTTCGATGGTGGGCCAGCGAGAACTGAAGGGCTGAGGCCTTGATACTCACCAAGATGGCCGGGGGCGCTTCCTGGTACCCGAAGTGAGTTCCGCCCGCGAGGATGCGGAACTGTAGGGGCCCCCGACGACCATACCGACGCGGTATCGCACGTCTTGCTGGCCAGCAGGCCACCGAGCCGGATTTCCGCGAGGCCCGCTCGGTAAAGCGGGGCCGTGCGTCGTAGCTGATGCCATGGTCCCAGGCGGCATTCAAGGTTGCGGCCACCTCGTTGTCGGGGACGGCGCGGAACATGTTGCCCGTCGGCGCGGTCCCGAAGCCGATGCGTGGGGATTAGCTGCGGAGGTCCACGGTAGTTTTCCCTTCTTCTCTCGGGGCGCGCACCGGCTGTGGAAAGCGTCGATCAAGACGAGAATGCCTGCGAGGTCCTCGGGTCACTCGCTGGTACTGGATAGCTTTCTTGGACCGCCGACTCTGTCCACGTGTTGTCCTTATCAACAGGAACGAACGGGCATGAAATTAGTTCTGACAGACTGTCGCGGCAACTCCGACTCGCCCGGCGCACTTCAACAGACCATGGCACTCGGACCTCGAGCGGTGCAGAAATGGAGTGTGGCGGCGGGGTCTGCGTACGTTTTGAGGCCAGTAGCGTTTGGTCGCAGAATTTTGGAACTCGAATTCAATTATGGACAGATCCAGGTTTCCGAGTTGCCGACAGTTGCTTGGGAGACCAGACTGGATTCTTGGGCCGGAGACGGGCTCGCCATGCACCTATAGATCGACGTCGCCGCTGTGTGCGGCGGGCAGCTTCGAAGATCGATAGCAGTCATCCCGCACAGACTCAGTACTTGGTGTGGGACGAGGAACTTGAGAGGAATCACTCGACATGCCGAATGCAGCACTGAAGAAGGTCCTCATCACGGGAGCGGGCACCGGCTTCGGGTTCGAAGCCGCCATGCGCCTCGCCGAGAAGGGCTTCGACGTGATCGCCGGGGTGGAGATCTACGCCCAGGTGCAGACGCTGAAATGGCAGGCGGCTGAGCGCGGGGTCAGGCTTCGGGTCGAGAAGCTCGACGTGACAAACGACGGAGACCGTCGCAAGGCCCTCGACTGGGGTGTGGAGATTCTGGTGAACAATGCCGGTGTCGGTGAGGGGGGCTCCACGGTCGACATTCCCGAGTCGAACATTCGGCACCAGTTCGAGGTCAACGTCACGGGGCCGCTCGTCCTCACTCAGGGAATCGCCAAGCAGATGATCAAGCGCGGGGCCGGCCGCATCGTCTGGGTGTCCTCGCGGGAAGGCTTGAACGTCAACCCGTTCACCGGCATCTACTCTGCCTCGAAGCACGCGATTGAGGCGATCGCCGAGACCATGGCCTACGAGCTGCAGGAATACAACATTGAGGTCGCCACAGTCAACCCGGGGCCTTTCCTGACGGGCTTCAACGACCGCATGTTCCAGACCTGGGAAAGCTGGGAGGACGACCCGTCGCAGAGGCTCTTCGACTATTCCAAGCTCGCCTTTCCCCGCCCACAGTTCGATCCCGAAGCGGTCTTCGCCACGCTGACGGCTGTCGCCGCCGGAGAAGTCGACAGCTACCGCAACCTGGAGCCCAAGTCGATGCTTGAGGAGACCAAGCGCCTCCAGGCGGTTCCGTGGGAGCGCAAGGTCACGGACGGTCTCGGGACCCGCCACCCGGCCATCCAGCACTCCTACGAGATGCAGCCCGAGACTCCTGTCGGGTGATCGCCTCCCACGTGACAGCAATAGTTTGGTGAGAGCCGACCGGTGGGCCTGGTGACACGCTCTCGCGCCGGCGGAGCCACACGCGTGTACGAGCGCACGGCGCTCACAACAGCCGGAGGTACATCAATGCCTGTCAGGCCAACTGTGCTGCAGGATCGCTACCGTAACCGCGGCACGGCTTTCACGCTGGAGGAGCGGGCGAAGCTCGGGATCACGGGGCGGCTGCCGGCGGCCGTTGAGACTCTCGACGAGCAGGCCGACCGGGCTTACGCGCAGCTGCAGCAGCAGCCCTCCAACCTGCAGAAGTACATCTACCTCAACGAGGTCCACGACCGCAATCAGGTGCTGTACTTCAAGCTGCTCGCAGACCACCTCGATGAGTTGCTCCCCGTGGTCTACGACCCCACAGTCGGCGAGGCGATCGAGAAGTGGTCCGTCGACTACCGTGACTCGCGAGCGGTGTACCTGTCGATCGACCGTCCCGAGGACGTGAAGGCCTCGTTCGAGTCGCTGGGCCTTGGCGCAGATGACGTGGATCTGATCGTCGTATCCGATGCCCAGGAGATTCTGGGCATCGGGGACTGGGGCGTCAACGGGACCGACATCTCCATCGGGAAGCTCGCCGTCTACTCTGCCGCCGCCGGTATTGATCCCAACCGTGTCATAGCTGTGAATCTTGACGTGGGGACAGACAACGAGCAGCTTCTCAACAACCCGTCGTACCTGGGTAACCGGCACGCACGGGTCACCGGAAAGCGGTACGACGACTTCATCGCTCTCTACCTCCAGACCGCGTCCGAACTGTTCCCGAGTGCGCTTCTGCACTTCGAGGACTTCGGACCGTCGAACGCCCGGCGGATCCTGGTGGAGAACTCCGACAGGTACCGGATCTTCAACGACGACATGCAAGGCACCGGTGCCATCGTCATGGCTTCAGTGTTTTCGGCTCTGAAGGTGACCCGGGGACGCTGGTCAGAGCAACGGCTCGTCGTCTTCGGCGCGGGAACCGCCGGCACCGGTATGGCCGATCAGATCCATGCAGCGATGCTGCGTGACGGTGCGACGCCCGACGAGGCGAAGAAGAACATCTGGCTCGTCGACGTCCACGGCCTGGTCACCGATGACATGCGAGACCTGCCCGATTACCAGCGGGTCTATGCACGGCCGAAGTCGGAGGTGAGTGACTGGTCTGACGGTGAGATCGATCTGCTCACCACCGTCGAACACGTCAAGCCCACCATCCTCATCGGCACCTCCACCGCACACAATGCGTTCACCGAGGACGTCGTGCGCGCGCTGGCCGAGGGTGTCGAGCGTCCGATCCTCCTGCCGCTGTCTAACCCGACGAGCCGTATCGAAGTCATGCCGTCGGATGCAGTGCCGTGGTCCGAGGGCAGAGCACTGATGGCGGTCGGTATTCCGGTCGAGCCGGTCCGGTACAACGGGGTCTCCTACGAGATCGGGCAGGCCAACAACGCCCTCCTCTACCCGGGGCTCGGCCTCGGCACGATCGTCTCGGGCGCCCGGCACGTAACGGACAACATGCTGCTTGCCGCCGCCGAGGCGGTGGCAGGCCAGGTCGATGTGTCGCTGCCAGGAGCATCGCTCCTGCCGCCGGTCGCGAACCTGAGGGCGTCGTCCGCGACGGTCGCGGTCGCCGTCGCCCGTGCCGCGGCAGAGGACGGTGTCGCAACCAAGTCCCATGACGACCTCATTCAGGCTGTCCAAGACTCGATGTGGCAGCCGACCTACCCCACGGACGACCTGGAGGGCGGGCAATGAGCGACAACCAGTTGCCCCCCAAGATGCAGAACACGGCGATCGGGATCCAAGCCAGTGGAAACCGGCAGGAATTCGACAGCATGGGCACCGTCGAGGTGCCGGCAGATCGGTATTGGGGCGCGCAGACGCAGCGCTCGCTCCTCCACTTCTCCATCGGCGACGACCGGATGCCGAAGGAGGTCTACCACGCCTACGGCTACGTGAAGAAGGCGGCAGCGCTGGTGAACGCTGCCGCCGGGCGGCTGCCCGAGTGGAAGAAGCAGGCCATCGTACGGGCAGCTGAGGAGATCGTCGCGGGTGAGCTCGACGACCACTTTCCGCTCTTCGTCTGGCAGACGGGGTCGGGCACCCAGAGCAACATGAACGTCAACGAGGTAATTTCCAACCGCGCGTCACAGCTGCTCGGCGGCACGCTCGGGACGCAGCAGCCGATCGCCCCGAACGACGACGTCAACATGGGGCAGTCCAGCAACGACAGCTTCCCGACCGCGATGCACATCGCCTCCGTGCAACAGATCGACGAGCATCTCTTGCCTCAGGCCCGGGCACTCGCCGCATCCATCGAGGCAAAGGCCACGGAATGGGCCGAGATCGTCAAGATCGGCCGCACGCACCTCGAGGACGCCGTACCGCTTACCGTCGGACAGGAGTGGTCCGGCTTTGCAGCGCAACTGCACGCCTGCATCCAGGAAATCGAGCACAGCCGCCACTGCCTGCTCGACCTTGCCCTGGGCGGCACCGCCGTCGGCACGGGGCTGAACGCGCCAACGGGCTTCAGCCGGGACGTCGCGAACAAGATCGCCGAATTGACCGGCAAGCCCTTCGCCACGGCCGAGAACAAGTTCATGGCACAGGGGTCCCTGGACCCGATGGTGCGGGCGCATGGGGCGCTACGCGGACTGGCCGTGGCCTTGATGAAGATCGCCAACGACATGCGGTGGCTGGCCTCGGGCCCGCGCACTGGATTCGCCGAGCTGCTGCTTCCACAGAATGAACCTGGCTCCTCGATCATGCCCGGCAAAGTCAATCCGACCCAGTGCGAAGCCATCGTTATGATCGCGATTCAGGTGCTCGGCAACGACTCGGCAGTTGCATTCGCCGGGAGTCAGGGAAATTTCGAGCTGAATGCTATGCGCCCGGTCATTATTAACAACTTCATTCACTCCGCGCGCATCCTCGCCGACGGGATGGAGAAGTTCCGGAAATTCTCCGTCAGCGGCACGGAGCTCAACCGGGAAAGGATTGCCCAGTACGTTGACGAGAGCCTGATGCTGGTCACGGCGCTCAGCCCCGTCATCGGGTATCAGAACGCCGCACACATCGCCGAATCCGCCCTGGCCAATGGCCAGACACTCAAAGAGGCAGCCCTGGCCAGCGGTCACGTCGACGAGAAGACGTTCGACTCCGTTGTCGATCCACTCTCCATGGTCGGCCACGGTGTTTCCGGCGCCTGACGCAGAGGCTCTGACACGGGGTCCCGCCTGACTTGCCGACAGAACTCTTGCGCTGCCGGCGGCGGGACGCCGGGTGATCACGTACGAACCGGCGGGGGTTCGGGCGCTCAAATCACATCCTGCCGATCGAGGCCACCGGTGCCCGCACCCACAAATGATCAAAGGAGCCCAGTACGTCACCATTGAAGGCGCGGTACACGGCCTGTGCTGGACGCACGCCGAGGAAGTCAACGAGCATCTGCTCAAGTTCCTGGCCTGAGAGCTCTCATGTCGCTGCCAGTGCCTCGGTGGGGGGCAGCCGAGCGGCTCGTACTGACGGGTAGACGCCCGCGACGAGCGCGCCCGCGAGGCCGCCGAGACCTGACAGGACGGGGCGGTGTCGGTCGCGATCGCCGCAGGTCTCGTCCCCTCTGCCGGAGCGTGAACTCGGGAAGTCGGGCGACTGGCCCGGAAGGCTTGTGAAGCGGCGCGACCAGGCCGCCGCGCGTACCTCGTCCTACGCCCCCGGAAGACGCGACGGGCGGGTCTGTCCGCCGAGGTGTCATCCGAAGACGATGACCTGGCGTCCGACGACGTCTCCGCGCCCCAGAGCGTCCAGGTTCTCGTTGATGTCCTCCAGCGCGACCTTGGTCACGTTGTGTTTGACGACGCCGGCTTCGGCGAGGGAGAGGACCTCGACGAGGTCCAGGTGGTTGCCCCAGAAGGAACCGAGGTAGGAGAGCTCGGTGCCCACGAAGGGGAACTGCCGGTGCTCGACGCGCTGGCTCATGAGGCCGACGGCCGCCAGCGCGCCCTCGGGGCCCAGCAAGTCGAAGCCCATGGAGATGGAGGACTCGCTGCCGACGCAGTCCAGGATGGCGTGGATCGTCCGGCGGCCGGTGAGCCTCTCCAGTTCGTCCTGGATGGCCTCCGTGGACTTGTTCCTGACGTTGATCCCGTGGTCCGCGCCGTTCTCTTTCGCCACGTCCAGCTTGCTGTCGGTGCGCGCGAGCGCCACCACGGTTGCGCCGCCGCCGAGCAGTTTCGCGTACTGGACCGCGTAGCTGCCCAGCCCGCCGATGCCCGTGACCGCGACGGTACGGCCGGGGCCGAGCTTGCCCGCGTCCCGGAGTTTGCGCATCCCCCGGTACGGGGTCATGCCCGCGTCGGTCATGGGGGCGAGGAGCTCGGGTGCTTTCGCCGCCTCCTCCGAGACCGGGATCGCGTGGCGGCACTCCACGGCCATGTACTCGGCGAAACCGCCCGGCGGGCCGAACCCCACCCACCGGCCGTCACCGCTGCACAGCTGTTCGTTGCCCTCCCGGCACTGCCGGCACGTGCCGTCCCCCCAGCTGGGGTTCACCACGACCATGTCGCCCTCCGAGTAGCCCACCGTCGGTGGCACCTCGGCGCCGAGTCCCGCCACCCGGCCCGTGACCTCGTGACCGGGGATGTAGGGCAGGTCCACCGGGAACGGACCCTCGAAGTAGCCGTTCAGGAGCTGGTAGTCGCTTCGGCACATGCCGGTCGCGGCGACCTTGAGGAGTATCTCGTCCGGCCCGGGCTCGGGCACCGGGACCTCTTCGATCCGAAGGGGTTCCTTGTATCCGTGCATCCGGGCCGCCCGCATCTGCGTCATGGTGTCTCACTCTCGCCGACCAGTGGTAAAGCAGCTCGGCGCGTGCGACACGGACAGGAAACGGGTCCCGGCGCCGGTCACCGCGGCCGCCGCTTCGGACTTCACCATGGTTGCGCAGCTGCGGTTGCCATGCATCCCATGGTGTGCCGGGAGATCAGCAGCCGGTGGGTTGGTAGCCGCCTGGTGCGTTAGCACTGCTGGACGGAGGGGTCCTGGTTCAGGCTGGGAGGTGTGACTCCCTGTCAACGGTGAGCGACGCTCCGGGGTCAATACAAGGCCAAATGGGTGAATTGCCGACCATACTGGGTGGTCCTACCGTGGATCCATGGCTATCGCAACGACGAGTCCTGTGACAGGTGAGGTCCTCAGGAGTTTCGACGAGCTGACCCCCGAGGAACTCGAAGACAAGCTCGCCAGGGCGGCGGCAGCGGCCGCCTCGTACCGGCTGACGGGCGTCGAGCAGCGGGCGGAGTGGCTGCAGCATGCCGCTGACCGTCTGGAGAAGGAGGTCGAGAGCGTCAGCGGGATGATCACCACCGAGATGGGCAAGACCTTCCGGGCGGCGGAGCAGGAAGTGGCCAAGTGCATTCACGGGCTGCGTTTCTACGCCACCGAGGGCCCTGAGTTCCTGCGGGATCTGGAAGGTGAAGGCGGGCGCGTGGGCGCGAAGCAGACGTTCGTCACGTACCAGCCGATCGGTGTCGTGCTCGCAGTGATGCCGTGGAATCTGCCGTTGTGGCAGGCCATGCGGTTCGCTGCACCCGCGCTGATGGCGGGGAACGTGGGCCTGCTCAAGCACGCCTCGAACGTGCCGCAGTGCGCCCTGTACCTGGAGGAGCTTTTCCGTGACGCGGGCTTCCCGGACGACGTGTTCCAGACCCTGCTGATCTCCGCGAGGAGGGTGGAGCATGTGCTGCGCGACCCGCGGGTGGCGGCCGCGACGCTCACGGGCAGCGAACCGGCCGGGCGGTCGGTGGCCGCCATCGCCGGCGACGAGATCAAGAAGGTGGTCCTCGAACTCGGCGGCTCCGACCCGTTCATCGTCATGCCCTCCACGAACCTGGAGCTGGCCACCGATGTCGCGGTCAAGGCACGGACCCTGAACAATGGACAGTCCTGCATCAACGGCAAGCGCTTCTTCGTGCACGAGGACATCGGTGACGCGTTCATCGAGATGTTCGTGGCGAAGATGGGTGCGCTGGTGATGGGCGACCCGATGGACGAGGGCACCGATGTCGGTCCGCTGGCCACCGAGTCCGGTCGGCGGGACGTGGAGTCCTACGTCGACGACGCCGTCGCCAAGGGCGCGACGGTGCTGCTGGGCGGCGAACGCCCGGACGGGCCCGGCTGGTTCTACCCGCCCACCGTACTGACCGGCATCACCCCGGAGATGCGGATGTACCACGAGGAGGTCTTCGGCCCGGTGGCACAGGTGTGGACGGTCTCCTCCCTGGAGGAGGCCCTGCGGGAAGCCAACGGCCATCCCTACGGCCTCGGGTCGAATCTGTGGAGCGAGGACGAGGCCGAACGCGAACTGTTCGTGCGTGACGTCCAGTCCGGCATGGCCTTCATCAACGGCAACACCACCAGCTACCCCGAGATCCCGTTCGGCGGCGTCAAGCGCAGCGGCTACGGACGCGAGCTGTCCGACCTCGGCATGCGGGAGTTCATGAACGCCAAGACCGTCTGGATCGGCCAGGATGCCTGAACCAGTCAGGTACCGGGTGGGTCTGTCGGATCACGGGCCTGCGCACTGCTCGTCGCTGTTGTCGCGCGCGTGTTAACCGAGCGTATGGAGGCCCGACGATGAGTGGAAAGAACCGGACGGCGCCGTCCGGTCAGGGAAGGCCTGTGGTCGGGGTGCTCGGCACGGGCACCATGGGGGACGCCATGGCGCGCAACATCGCGGCGGCGGGACTGGGGCTGCGGGCATGGAATCGCAATCGCGCCGCCGCCGAACCACTGACCGCCGTCGATGCCGTGGTGTGTGACACGCTGGCCGAGGCCTGCCGCGGCGCGGATGTCGTGCTGACCGCGCTCGCGAACGAGAAGGTGGTCGCCGACGTGATGGACCAAGCCCACGACGGTCTGGGCGGCCACCAGGTGTGGGTGCAGACGTGCACGGTCTCCCCGGACGGGGGGCGCCGACTCGCGGAACAGGCGGCCCGTCTGAGCCTCGCCTACGTCGAAGCCCCCCTCCTCGGCACCAAGGAACCGGCCGTGGCTGGCACCCTGACCATCCTGGCCGCCTCCCCCCAGCAGGAGGTGAGGGAAGAGGTGCGACCGGTGCTGGAGGCGGTGGGCACACGCACTGTGTGGCTGGACGAGGTCGGCCAGCCCAGCAGCCTCAAACTCGCTTACAACGCCTGGGTCCTTGCCACCGTCGAGGGCATCGCGGAGTCCCTCACCCTGGCCGACGCCCTGGGGGTGGATCCACGCCTGGTCATCGACGTCATCGACGGCAGCGGACTCAACAGCCCATACGTCCAGACCAAAGGTCCGAAGATGATCGACGACGACCTCGACACCCCTTCCTTCCCTCTGGATGCGGCTGCCAAGGACGCCCGCCTGATCACCGACACGGCCCGCGCCGCTGGCCTGCACCTGGGTATCGCCGAAGTCGTACGCGAACGCCTCCGCCGCGCGGCCGACGACGGGCTCGGCCGTGCGGACGTCGCCGCGACCTACCGCATGTCCCGGCAGGCCGCATCCTGACTTGGCAGTCCCTTCGAGAGGCTAAAGGAACCATGACCCGTGCCGGTCTGGCCGCCGCGCGTTCGAGCACGGCGCAACTCGCCGAGATCATCCCCAAGTTGGACAACGGACAGTGGGAGCTGCCGTCCGCGTGCGCCGGCTGGCGCGTCATCGACGTGGTGGCCCACCTCGCGGCGCTCGCCTCCGAAGCCGTGGACCCGCCCCCGCCCGACCCGGCGTTGCCGAAGAACCGCGAGCGCTACCACGACCTGCGCGTCGACGAACGCCGTGGCTGGAGCCATACCGAAGTCATCGACGAGTGGCGTCGCAGCACCCCCCGGCAGTTGGACCTCCTGGCAGCCGCCCAGGAACCGCCCGGTGCTGACGAGCCCGTCGAGGTGGCCGGGCTCGGGACGTACCCGCGCCATCTCCTGGCGAACACCATGGCGTTCAACGTCTTCTGCCACCTGCGCAACGACCTGCTCGCCCCGGACGGCCCGCTGCCGTTCACATTGCCGGAACCGACCGACGACCAGGTCGCCCCCGCCATTGACTTCATGCTCGCCGGCCTCCCGCAGATGCAGGGCCCCGAACTCACCGCCACCGTCACGCGGCCCCTCGTCCTCGACCTCACCGGACCGGGCGCCACCACCGTCACGATCCTCCCCGCGACCGCACCGGACGGACAGCTGACTGTGACGCCCGACGCGGACTTCACCGCCCCCCGGATCCACAGCTCGGCCCTCGACTTCATCGCGTGGGCCACCACCCGCAAACCCTGGCGCGACCACTGCCGCATCACGGGGGACGCATCCGCCGCGACCCCCTTCCTGGACCACCTCAACATCATTTAGCGGGTCCTCCGTGATGTCGGTCTCGGCATGTTGGTCTCGGCGCGCCGTTCGCGAGGCGCTGGTGTTCTGCTCAGCTGGACGCACGCCGACGACGTCAACGCCCAGTTGCTCTGGTTTTTCGCCGACTAGGGACGCTCACATCACGGAAAATGACCGGAGGTAAGCCATGACTGAGGGAACTGGGCCGGCAATCACTGGCCTGCACCACCTGTCCTTCACCGTCACGAACCTGGAAGACAGCCTGGACTGGTACAAGCGAGTTTTCCGGGCCGAGCAAGTGGATTACAAGTTCAACCACCTCTACCGCGAGAGGACGGGCTACGGCATCCTGCTGGTGGTTCCGGAATCGGGGCTTGTGATCGGGCTTCACACCAACACAGGAAACCAGCATGAGGGATTCCTCGAAGCCCGGACAGGTCTGGACCACGTATCGTTCCAGGTGGGTACGCGTGCCGACTTGGAATCCTGGATGACGTGGCTGGACGATTTGGGAATCGAGCACACTCCGATCAGGGATGAAAAGGAACCGTTCGTGTACTCGACGGTCGTATTCCGTGACCCGGACAACATCCAACTCGAGTTTGTCGCCGTCGACTAGACAGGGAATCTGAAACCACTGGAACGAAGCGCCGCGAATCCGGCAGATGCCCTGGAATTCGGCGAACAATCCTTGTCCACCCCCCGCGGCAGTGATGTCGCGGGGCTCTGAGTTCACTCGAATGGCCCCTGAGCCAGGACAGGCCGTCCGGTGCCGTCGAATATGTAATCCCGGGCGTCGTCCGACGTCCCCGCACCGAAGGAACGGCATGCGAATATCCCGCGAGTCCCTCCGTACCGTGCACATGGCCCGTTGGGCTTCGGCTCTTCTGGCCGTATCGGCTATCACCTCCGCACTGACAGTCGGAACGGCGCAGGCCGGTGGCCCGAGCGGTGATCCCGGCCGGGAGAAGCCCACCATCGTGCTCGTACACGGCGCCTTCGCTGACGCGTCGAGCTGGAACGGGGTCGTGCAGCGCCTCCAGCAGAACGGCTACACGGTGGACGCACCCGCCAACCCCCTCCGCGGCATACCTCAGGACTCGGCGTACCTCGCAAGCTTTCTGAAATCCGTCAAGGGACCGATCGTCCTGGTCGGCCACTCCTACGGCGGAGAGGTGATCTCGCAGGCCGCCGCCGGAAACGCCAACGTCAAGGCACTCGTCTACATCAACGCGATCATGCCGGACACCGGAGAGTCCTTCTCCAGCCTCTCCGCGAGGTTCCCGGCCGCCCCGCTCACCAAGGCCCTGAAGCAGGTGCCCTTTAGCAACGGCGACGGCACCACCGGTACGGACGTCTACGTACAGCCGGACAAACTGCACCAGGTCTTCGCCGCCGACCTGCCCACCAGCCAGACCAACCTCCTGGGAGCTACCCAGCGCCCGATCGCGCTCTCGGCGTTCGCGGACAAGCTCACCGCCGCCGCCTGGCGGAACAAGCCTGTGTACGTCCTCGTCGGCAGGCAGGACCAGGCGATCAACCCGGCCCTGGAACTGTTCGAAGCGAAGCGCGCGCAGGCCCGGAAGACGGTCGAGATCAATTCCTCGCACGTGTCCCTGGTCTCCCACCCGCAGTCGGTCAAGAACTTGATCGTCGACGCCGCCGAGGACTACATGTGGAAGAAGTGAGATATGCGGCCGTATGAGGGCCCCGTCGGGTTGCTGACGGGCCTCATGCTCCTCCGGGTCAGGCCCGCTCGAAGGTCCCGTGCAGAGTCGCCCTGGCAAGTGCGTGGCTGAACAGGAGGAACTCCAGGTAGGCAGGGGTCGTCGTCCCGAACACCTCCAGTTCTGCCACGTCGACGGCGTGCACCACCAGGAAGTAGCGGTCCGGACCGTTGCCCGGAGGCGTTGCCGGACCGAGGTACCTTCTGTAGCCGGCGTCGTTGGCCAGGGTCACCGCGCCACCGGGCAGATCCCTGCCGTCTCCCGCCCCGGCCGGGAGGTCGGTCACGGAGGCGGGCAGGTTGGCCACCGCCCAATGCCAGAAGCCCGAAGCGGTAGGCACATCGGGATCGAACATCGCCACCGTGAAACTCCGGGTCTCCTCGGGAAATCCGGACCAGCTCAGCTGCGGTGAGACGTCCGATCCCCCTGCCCCAAGGATGCCGCTCACCTGCTCGCGGGCCAGTTGCTCGCCGCTGGCCACGGAATCAGAGGTCACCGAGAAGGTCCTGATCTGCGGCAGGAAATCGTAGGGGCCATAGGGTCTGATCATGGCAATCCTCCGAACATTCTGCTGTCGGGGCCGCGTAAATCCTGCTTTTTTGGCACCAAAATCCTATTACCGCTTCTCGGCGCTCACATACGATACGCGTGCGTCCATCGGTCGCAAGTTGCCGGCTACGGGATGTCCGCTCATCCTTGTTATGCAGGTCTCAAACTGGTCGTACTAGGCCCTCCCCGGGTGCAGTCCTCTACAGGAGCATTCCATGGCCAAGATCCTTTGTGTGATGACCGGCGCAAGCTATTGGACCCTGAAGGACGGGCACCGGCATCCCACCGGTTACTGGGCCGAGGAGTTCGTGGCGCCTTACACCGTGTTCACCGATGCCGGACACGAGGTCACCGTCGCAACTCCGGGGGGTGTCATTCCGGTTGTGGACACGATGAGCCTGCGGCCCAGTATGACGGGCGGCGAGGAGAACTCGCTCCGGGAAGAGGCCGTCATCGAGAAGGCCGAGGAGTTGCGGCACCCCATCTCTCTCAAGGACGTGCGTCTTGAGGACTACGATGCGGTCTACTACCCCGGAGGTCACGGCCCGATGGAAGACCTTTCGGTCGACCCGGACTCCGGGGCTCTCCTACGGGAGGCACTCGCCTCCGGCAAACCCCTCGGCGTCGTGTGCCATGCCCCGGCCGCCTTCCTCGCGACCCGTGACGCGAACGGCGAGACGCCTTTCGCGAACTACCGGGTGACGGGTTTCTGCAACGAGGAGGAGGCCGGTGTCGGTTTCGCCGACAAGGCCAAGTGGCTGCTGGAGGACGAACTGAGGAAGCTGCCCACCGACTATTCGAAGGGCCCTGCCTGGGAGCCCTACACGGTCGCGGACCGCAACCTCATCACGGGCCAGAATCCGGCGTCCTCGGGCCCCCTCGCGCAGGAACTCGTCAAGGCTCTATCGGCCAGGTGAGGTCCGGCGGGACCCCGGAGGGGCACGACCGGTGGTCGGGGACGCGGAGAGCCGCGGGCTTCACCGAACAGGACGGCATGCTCGGCGAGATGTTCGAGGTCATCGCAGCCTCCGACATGGGGCTGCTGCTCATCTCCGACGCCGCGCTCGCCGAGCACTACCGGGAGATCTTCGCCGCGTTGCGCCCGGGCACCACGCTGGGACTCTCGCACGGCTTCCTGCTGGGCCACCATCGGGACGTGGGCGAGACGTTCCCGGCGGAGGTCGACGTGGTCGCGGTGTGCCCCAAGGGCATGGGCCCGTCGGTGCGGGCCCTGTACGTGCAGGGTGCCACGGTCAACGGGGCCAGGATCAACGCCAGTTTCGCCGTCGAGCAGGACGTCACCGGGCGGGCTGTCGACCGCGCTCTCGGCTGGTCGGTGGCGCTCGGCGCGCCCTTTACCTTCCAGACGACCCTGCGGTCGGAGTACCCGTCGGACCTCACCGGCGAGCGCTCCATAGTGCTCGGGGGCGTGCACGGCATCGTGGAGAGTCTCTACCGCCGCTACCGCGACCATGACGGCATGAGTTTCTACGCCGACTTCCGCCGCTCCGTGGAGTGCGTCATGGGGCCGATCCCGCAGATCATCTCCAAGGACGGCCTGATCGGCGTCTACCAGCGCCTCGGTGAAGAGGCGAAGGGCGTGTTCGCGGAGGCCTATGCCGCGTCCTACCCGGTCGCCCTGGAACTGACCGCGGAGATCTACGAGGTGAGCTCCAGCAACGAGATCCGCAGCGTCATCCTGGCGGGCAAGCGCCTCGGCCGCTTCCCGATGGGCAAGATCGACCAGGCAGAGATGTGACGTGTCAGCCAGGACGCGCGTGCCCGCCGTGACGCGGACGGTGAGGTCCCGTTCAGCCCGTTCACCGCCGGCACTCTGCCCTGTAGAGCTCGAGCTGTGCTTCGTTATCTGAAATTCCTGTCATGGACCTGGAGCTGGTCGACCAACACGTCTAGCCAGGCCGCCTGTGGTTTACGCCGGTGTGAGGCCCTGATCCACAAAGAGCCGGATCAAGGCCCCATCAGGGCGATCCTCTGCAGCATCCGGTGGCGTCATCCGATGAGGGTGCCCAGCACCCGGCACGCTGCCTCCCGCACTGAACATGCCCGCGAGGACCGCACCGGCGGCTGGTCTGCGTTGCTCATCGGTGGTGCGGCGTGGGTTCCTGGCGTGGTCAGTCGTGCAGGATGGGGAAGTTCGGGCGGAGGTAACGCCAGTCCAGCGCGATGTTGCGCAGGGCCTCGGTGACTGCGTCCGATAGGTCGCCGGTGGCCACGAGTTCCTCGGGCAGGTACTCGCTGCCGCGACGGAGGCCTCCGAGGCCGGTTCGTTGACCGAGCAGGTCAGTGTTGAGCGCGCCCTCCAGCGACGGCTGCTCCTGCCTGCCGGAGGCGATGTGCAGTTCGGTGGGCGGTGTGGGAAGCAAGGCCGTGCCGAGCAGTTCCCCGGTGAGGGCGGGCAGTGCGTGCCGGACCAGGGCGCGCACCGCCTCGTAGCAGCCCTGCACCCACAGATCGTTCGCGATCCTCTGGCCATCGGTCCAGAAGAGCAGATCGAAGAGGACGTCGAGGCTGCTGCCTCCGTTGGGCAGCATGGCAGTGCACTCCAGGCGTACGCGGGTCTAGTCTCTTTCGGGTTGTCCGGAGTTTCATGGCCGGCCGAGAGTCGCACGAACCGGCTGTGTCCGTGGCTGGGGTCGATCTGCCACGGCTGCTGGTATTGCTGGGCGTCCACGCGTCGGAGGAAGCCGTGTAGCCGCTCCGGCAGCTCGTACGCGCCCGTAAGGCTGGGCGCGCTCAAGGACCGCATGAGCGCGTCCACCGTCGTTCCGTGCAATCTCAGACGACCGGCGTCCCTTCGCAGCGGCCGGGACACCGCAGCCCGGATGACCACGTCGGGCGGCGCCGTCCCGAGGGTGTGTTGGAGGTATGGCACCGAGCGGTGGTCTGGGGCGAAGCGCGGGTCACCGGTGTAGGCGAAGACCGGGTCGGCAGCCTGCTGAAAAAGCGCGTGGACAAGGCGTCGATCGGCGGTCGTGTTGCGGCCGTCCAGCCGGACCCTGACCGCTCCCTGGTGGAACAGCGGCCGCGGCACGCTATCTGGGCCCACTCGCACCACGAGGAGCAGCTTGCCGTCGACGGTGACCGGGATGACGTCCGGCGTCCACCCAGGCGGGTCGAAGGTGGTAGCCATCTTGTTGACCAGCCGGTCCTTGTCGATCGCCTTAACCCCCACCAGCTCCCCGGGCAGGTTCTTGTCCTTGGGGTGAGCGTCGACGCCGATGACGACAAGGCCGCCGTAAGTGTTGGCCATTGCGGCGACCGTCTCGGACGCGGCGTCGAAGCCGCGCTTGTAGTCGACGGTGAAGCTCTCCTCCAATCGACCCACGCGGCGAGCGCGACTGTGGCGAGCGGTGGCTCAAGCCGGCGACGGACATGGCGCGCATCGCCGAGCAGGTCGCTGAGGCCGCCGGATACCGCGCGAACACTGCCTGCCGACTGCTCGAGGTCACGGAGGCGACCGCCGTCGCGTGCCGTGTCGATCCCGAGGACGATCTGGGGCTCGGCCGTGTGCACTTCCCCGAGGCGAAGCTCGTCGGTGCCCAGCGACGCACTCCCGAGCGGGTGCTGGCCCGGGACGCCCGCGCCGCCCTGCAGGAACTTCCGGAACTGCGCGGCATCGACCCGGAGTCGTACGGCCCGCACATGTGGGACCTGGTCGAGGCTTTGGACGCGCTTCCGCGTGGCATCGCGATGCACCCGTGCGGTGTCCTGCTCTCCGACGCGACGCTGCTGCACCGCACCCCGGTCATGCCGACCAGCGGTGAGGGCTTCCCCATGTCCCAGTTCGACAAGGACGACGTGGAGGATCTCGGGCTGCTCAAGCTCGACGTGCTCGGCGTGCGCATGCAGTCCGCCATGGCGCACGCCGTCGCCGAGATCGAGCGGGCCACCGGGCACCGCATCGACCTGGACGACGCCGCCCAGGTACCGCCGGATGACCCGAAGACGTTCCAACTGATCAAGTCCTCGCAGACCCTGGGGTGCTTCCAGACCGAGTCACCCGGCCAGCGCGACCCCATCGCCCGGTTGCAGCCCGAAACCTTCCATGATCTCGTCGTCGACATCTCGCTGTTCAGGCCAGGACCTGTCGCGGCCAACATGGTCGATCCGTTCATCAAGGCCAGGCACGGGCGCCAGGCACCCCGTTGTCCGCACCCCGACCTGGAACCCGCGCTGCGGGAGACGTACGGCGTGGTGGTCTTCCATGAACAGATCATCCGGATCCTGTCGGTCATGACCGGCTGCACCCTGGCTTTCGGTGACTACACGCGGCGGGCGCTGTCGAACGCCGACCAGGTGGGATGAGTACGGGTGTGGTTCGCGGAGGAGGCTCGCAGGCGGGGGTACGAGGAGGAGGTCGTCGAGCGGACCTGGGAGATCGTCGAAGCGTTCGGTTCGTACGGCTTCTGCAAGGCGCACGCGGTGGCTTTTGCGGTGCCCTCGTATCAGTCGGCGTGGCTGAAGGCTCATCATCCGGCCGCCTTCTACGCAGGGCTTCTCACGCACGACCCGGGGATGTATCCGAAGCGGCTGCTGCTCGCGGATGCCCGGCGGCGGGGCGTGCCGATCCTGCCGCTGGATGTAAATACGTCGGACGTCGCCTATCGAATCGAACTGGTGTCTGATGTGGAGAATGGTCGGCCCATCCCCGGGATCCGGCTCGCTCTTTGTGACGTGCGTGGGATGAGTGAGCGTGAGGCGGCGCGAATCGTCGCAGGGCACCCCTACAGCTCGCTCCAGGACTTCGTTTCTCGGGCCCGGCCATCCCGGCCCGTCGCCGAACGTCTCGCCCAGGTCGGTGCGTTGGACACCTTCGGCCGCAACCGTCGCGACTTGCTTTTGCACCTCGCTGAGCTGCATCGCAGCCAGCGGAGCTCTGCGCAGGGCCAGTTGACGCTTGAGGAGGTCGGTGCGGCCCACCGTACGGTCGCTCCCGCCGGTCTGCCCGACCTGGACGATGCCGAGCGGCTCGGAGCCGAGCTCGGGGTGCTCGGCATGGATGCCTCCCGCCACCTCATGGGCGATCACCGGGAGTTGCTGGAAGAACTCGGCGTCATCTCCGCGAAACGGCTGAAAGACCTGCCGCACGGCCAGATAGTGCTGGTCGCCGGCGCGAAAGGAGCCGTTCAGACCCCGCCGGTCCGCTCCGGCAAGCGCGTCATCTTCACCACGCTCGACGACACAACGGGCCTGGTGGACTGTGCGTTCTTCGAGGACAGCCACGAGACCTGCGCCCACACCGTCTTCCATTCCTGGCTGCTGCTCGTACGCGGAGTGGTGCAGCGCCGTGGCGGAGGCGGCGGCAAGGCGCTGTCGGTGACCGGCTCCGCCGCCTGGGACCTCACTGAGCTGGCCGAGCTGCGTCGCGAAGGTGGTCTGTCGGCGGTGACGGAACGACTCACCCAGGCCGATTCACCACCGGGCAGAGCCGCAGGAAGCCGCAGCCTCCACCTGGAAACCGGTTACGCATTGCATCCCTGGGCGGATCTGCAGCCGCCCGGCGAGTCGGTCAAACAGAGCCGCAAGCTGTGGCACCAGAGTCCTGGGAGCGCAGGATGAACATCCTTTACATCCACTTCCACGACCTGCCGGACGAGCAGCTCTACAGCCGTCTTCTCGCCCTGCTGGCCGAGTACACCCCTCTGGTGCAGGCACTGCCGCCGGATGCCGCACTGGCCGATGTCTCCGGCAGCCTGCGCTACTTCGGCACGGACGCCACGTCCCTGGCCGAGCGCATCCGGGCCCGCATCGGTGGGCTGTACGGGCTTCGCTCGACGGTCGGCGTCGCCTCGAACCCGCTGCTTGCCCGCATGGCCGCGGCCGATGGCCCTCCCTCGGCAGTCCGCACCCTGCCCGACGACATCGGTACAGTCACCGCCTTCCTCACGGAGAAACCCGCCGCCGCCCTGCAAGGAGTGGGGCCGGCGACCGCCCGCACCCTGTCCTCGTACGGCCTGGACAGCGTCGGCAAGATCGCCGCCGCACCACTCGGCACGCTGCAGCGCATTTTGGGCGCCACTGCCGGACGCCACATCCACGACGCCGCCCGCGGTCTCGACCCAACGCCAGTGATCCCCTCGGCCCCACCCCGCTCGATGAGCGTCGAACACCGCTTTGCTCAGGACGAGCTGGACCGGGACCGGCAGCGTGCCGCCCTGCTCGCGCTCACCGACCGCCTCGGCCTACAGCTGCGCGGTGAGTCCCAGGCGGCCTGCGCCCTCACTCTCACCATCCGCTACGCAGACCGCTCAACGACGACTCGCACCCGCAAGCTGCAGGAACCCACCGCCCACACGCGCTCTCTGACAGCACTCGCCTATGACCTCCACGACCGACTCGCTCTTCAGCGCGCCCGCGTCCGTACCATCTCTCTGCGGGCGGAGAACCTGATTGCTGCTGAACGGGCCTCCCGTCAACTGCTCTTCGAGCCGACCGACGAGAAAGCCCGCCGTCTCGAGGCCGCCACCGATCGCGCCCGAGACCGGTCCGGCGCGGAGGCGGTGCGGCCGGCAGGAGCCGCGACATTCCATGTCGCATGATCGGACGCCTCCTGAGCGGTATCACCCTCAACGTGGTTCGGCCTGATCGGGCTTTAGCGATACCACCACGGTGTAAGGGCGCGCAGATGTGTCCGAACGGCATCAATGTACGCAGTTTCGAGGGGCTGCAGTGCACTGAGATCGATCACGGTCGGCGGGATGTTCACGGCGGTGTCGGTCTCGATGGGTGGTGCTTCCCAGGCGGCGTGCATTGCTGCCCCTGCCGTCCTGCGTAGTTCCTGTATGAGCTCCGCATAGGCGGCGCCCACGGATTCTGACTCGATTTTTGTCCAGGCGAGGTGATAGGAGAGGTTGGCCTGGATTTCCCGCAGCGCTTCCGACAGTCGGACCCTTTCTTCGGTAGGGGCATCAGAGCGTCGACGGCGGATGGCGTACGGCATTTCCTCGTAGGCGTTATGAGCTGCGAATGCCTCGGCGAAAGCGGTTCGTAGTCGGCTGACTTCCTCTTCACGGCTTTTGCGTCGTGCGAGCCAGATATTGATGGTGGCGGCTCGTGAGCCCGGAAGAGGCTGGAATTGGAGAAAAGCTGGCGAAGGAAGCGAAAACGGCCCGGGTGTGACCAGCTGATGACAACCTGGGCGAGGTGATCGGTTCGACTCCTTGCAGCTCTAGCAGCTGCGGAGCTATTTGGCGCACGAGGGTGAGGATCTCAGTCTCGAGGGCCTTGGCCCCGGCCTGAAGTGCTTGGACTCGTCGGGCAGCGGACCTCAGGGCTCGGACGGTCATGCGATGCTCGATGTCGTGCGCTGGACGGTCTCTGGCTGAGCACAGCGGGTAATCTGGCGGCCAGCACGCCGACCTTGAACTGCGTCACCGCCGCGGCGGGCCCGCTGCGAGAACTGCATCCGAAGCGCCCGCCTCCGCGACACCACGCAGAACCAGATCTCGCTGGAGATCGTCCAGATCACACACTCGACCTCCTCGCCTGGACGCCGATGCTCGCCCTGACCGGCGAGACCCGCCGCTGGGAACCCAAACGGCTTCACCTGCGGCTGTTCTTCGCCGCCGTCCATCTCTTGCACACCGACCGCCGCCGCTGGCTTCGCTTCACCGCCCGATGGCCCTGGACGGATGTGATCACCCACGCGATTCAGCGACTCGCAGCCCTGTCGAACCCCGGCTGACCAACAACTCCAATCGTCCCGACGAGCCACAGCACCCGCAGACTTGGTAGGTCGCCGGCATCAACCGGAGCTTCGTTGCGTGGGTGGCTGTTGGTGGGAACATCGTCACACTGCCGTGACCAGCACGGATCCTCATCGTCAGGAGTTTGAAACGGCCCTGAGGGGTCAGTCTGCGTGGGTCGGGGCTGATCGATCCCGTTGAGCGATGCGGCCCCTACCTGTTCCGATCTGATTCACTATGATCAGTCTGATAACTCCTGCGGCTACGCCAATGTCCGTGTCCGCCAAACGTAGCAAGGGCTGTTTCCCGGCCGCGTGCGGGCTCAGTGTTGCGACGACCATGACCACAAAAAGCCGTCTGAACTGCAGAAACTGCACTACGAGACAGGACGATCCCCGAGATGCACCGCGGCGCCTGAACCAATACGCCAGCTGGCAAGGCGCCGCGGACTCACACCGTGAAGGTTGTCCATGTCCGGATCGGCACCGGCTTTGACCAGCAGCGACAGCACCGCACCATCACTTCGATACGTAACACCGCCTGTCACAAAGGCGTATTGCCCTGCTCGTCGGGGGCATCCACTTCCGCACCCCCGCCAGGAGAGAGCCGACAGCCGCGGCATCCTGCTCATCCACCGCGAAGTGCAGCGGCGTCCCCCCGACGGCTCCCACGGCCCGAGCCCTGAACCTCATCCGTCATGCCAGCCATCATCACGACACCTTGGCGAAGGACAGAGGGGCGCCCCCTGGGGCCTGGTCGGACGTGCTGTCGGTCGTGGCCTCGTCCATCGGGTACTGGGTGTGGAGGACGTAGTCCCAATTGCTATGGAAGCGGTGCCGGGTGATCGGCAAGGAGGCGATCTTGTCGTCGCTGACCTGGGTACCGGTGGGGTAGGGGTTGTGTCCAGTTCCGCGTGCACGGTCAGACCAGTCTTGGTGGTGGTCGCTGCGATACTCTCGACGATGACTTCGTGGCTGGTCAGGGGCCTGCCGCGCCAGTTCATGGTGATGTGGGAGAGCAGCCGGTGCTCGATCCGGTTCCACTTCGAAGTCCCGGTAAGCAGGTGGCAGACGGTGACCGTGAGGCCGGCCTCAGCGGCGAACCGGGCGAGTTCGGTCTTCCACGTGCGGGTGCGAGACCCGTTGGAGCCGCCGGCATCGGCGGTGATCAGCAGCCGGCCGGCCGTCGGTTAGGCGGCCCGCCCGGCTCCGTTCTACCAACGGCAGATCGACTCGACGGCGAATGCGGCGATGTCGTGGTCGGGTGCCGACGGACCCAGCCGGTGTTCGCGGCGACGTCGTAGATGCCGTAGGGCACTGCCCTGCCCGGCACGCGGTCGTCGAAGTCGTGGGTGTCGACCTGCACCGGCTCTCCTCTCGGCTCCCATTCACGGCCGTTATTCTTGAACGGGCCGACCAGTTCCCTCTTCTTCGTGTCCACACTGATCACCGGAGCACCGCCGTCCTGGTGGTCACGGGCCTGCTCGTTGAGGTAGTGGATCTGCACGTCCCGGTCGGGATGCTGCTTGCCTTCCAGCGTCTTGGCATTGCTCTGCAGGCCTGAAGCCCTCCTCGCGCAGCAGGCCACCACCGTGTCCGCAGAGGTCCTGTGGCCCTGCCTGGTTAGCTGCTCGGCGAGCCTGCGGGGGACTTGGTGGTCCAGCGCAGCGGCGACATGAGATCTCCGCGGACCTCGGGCTCGACCAGTGTCAGGAGTGCCTACCGAACGGCCGGGTCCGGTCGACGACGTGTTTGCGGCTGGCGCCGGGCCGACGGACCCGGCCCAACGGCGCCTCTCTGGAGCCGAGTTCCCGCACTCCGACAGACACAGTGGCATCACGGACACCAGCGGCACGAGCGACTGCTCTGATCCCGCCCCGAGGGACTGAGTCTCCGCTCCTATCAACAAGCGACGCTGCCGCTCGTCGAGGTGCGGCAGAATCGCCTCGAACTTGGCCGCCAGCACAGCCGTTGTCCGTCCAACCCACCCATGCCAGACCAACGAGCCACCGAACGGAAAGCCACGAGTTAAAGATCTGCCCGCCCTTAGGGTCACTCAGGCTCCCCAGCGAAGCCGCCCCCTGACATGACAGGGAAGTTTAGGCGTACTTAATGACGGCACGGAACCGCAACTGACCGTTCAGAAGCCGGTTGTACGCCTCCCCGACTTCCTCCTTGGGAAAAACTTCGATCATGGGCTTGACATCTCCACGTGCGACGATCTCCAACGCCTCCGCCAAATACTCGGGCCCGTTGTGAGCGGAGCCAATGATCTCGAAACTTTGTCCTGTTACAGAGAGGGCTGGCACGGGAAAGGTATCCTCGGCTGAGATGCCCATGAGAATAATCTTGGCCCAAGGCCTCAGTCCCTGCATGGCATCAATAGCAGGACCATGATTCGGAGCAGTGTGCAGCAAGACATCCGCTCCACCGACAGCACGGAGTTCAGCACCGTTCGCTACCACATCGTCCGCGCCCAACTCCCGCGCGAGGGCATGCTTACCCGGCGAGTGAGTCACGGCGATAACGTGACAACCTGCGGCCTTGGCGAACTGAACTCCGAGATGTCCGACTCCTCCAATGCCTACGACCGCCACTCGAGCTCCTGGCTTCGCGTTAGCCCGCCTGAGTGCTGCCCACACTGTGTAGCCTGCGCAAACAGTGGGCGCCGCCATCTCGTACGATAGCCCGGCTGGCAAGAGGAACGTTCCCTCTTCGTCCGCCGCAACGTACTCCGCCTGGCCACCATCGACATTCACACCCGTAAGGACAGGTGCGGCACAGTTGTTGGCGGTGACGAAACTGTTTTCGTGGCGCTCCCGGCAGAAGTCACACCGGCCGCAAGCTTTTTGAGTGATCGGGAGTCCCACCCGGTCACCAACCTTACGAGAGGTCACACCCCCGCCAACAGCGACGACCTCGCCGACGCCTTCGTGTCCCAGCACCATGGGAAACTCGCGCATTTTCAGAACACCCTGAGTTAGCAACGCGTCCGTATAGCACACGCCGCAAGCATGGATCTTGACGAGTACCTGATGTGGACCGGCTTCCGGCTTGGCGACATCCTGCAGCACCCACGGCGCATTCACTTCGTTGACGACAGCAGCCTTCATGGTTCCCATCACTGTCTCCTCTGCGCGTTCCACTACACAAGTTCGAGGATCAGTACGATGTCACACCCTCTCAGGCATAACACTGACCCTGGTGACCAGCGTTTACTGGGGGTCACGATCTGACCTCGCTGACGAGAGTCGCAGCGACGCTCTGGGGGGATTTCTAGCACGCGCAAACTCATGTCAGCCTCCAAAACACCGGAAGTAGGCGAATCAAGGCCATCAACGTAGGAATACGCGTCTGACGCTTAGCCTCGACGTTCATAAGAGGTCCGTGCGCTTGCTGGCGGACTCTTTGTGGTGGGGGTTCGGCGACTGGGCAGGCTGACGGCCCGATTGTCGCGTCGGGTGTGCGCCGCATAACACGGCTCCGGTCGGAGTGGTGCTGCTCGCAGGGACGCGAACGTCCCGGTCAGCCGGAGTTCGGGAGGACGCGGATCCGGTCCAGTCCATCGGTGATCACGTCGGCCCAGGGCCAGTGCCTGGCCAGGGGGAGGTAGTGGCGGCGGCCGGTGGTGACGAGCTGCGCGACGGCGGAGAACAGCCGAAGCCGAAGGCGGCGGGGCTCCCAGAGGGCCTTGCCGGTGAGAGCGAGCTGGGGGCACCCAGGACAGAGGTTCAGGGCGATCTGGGTGATCTCCAGCCAGATCTGGTTCTACGCGGCGCCGTGGAGGGGATGGTTGCGTAGGCCGGTGGCGCGGGCGGCGCGGATGCAGCCCTCGGCGCCCCCGCTGGCGGTGGCGCAGTTCGAGGGCGGCGATCGCCTCACCCGCTGTGTTAGTGGCGAAGCAGGTCAGCCGGTCAGCCGCATGCCGTCGGCGTCGGCGTCGGCGTCGGCGTCGGTGAAGCGTAACTGGGCACCGGGGTGCCGCTGTTCTTGCGCACGATCAGCCGGAGCCGGTTGGGCCAGCCGGATCAGGCAGTCGCCGGCGAGTTCGGCACCCCAGGCGCCGTCGCGTATGTCGCCGTCGGGTTCAACGGCCGGTGTCCAGGCCGAGGCCGTGGCCTTCAGGACGGTCTGGTGGATGGCGTCGGTGATGGTCATCCCGACCGAGTACGACAGCCACCTGCCGCGCTGGGCGAGCCAGGCGACGAACTCGTGGGTGTCGCCACCGGAGTCGGTACGGATCAGCCTCTGTCGGCCGCGCCGGAGCCGTTTCGGCAGCTGGGCCAAGGCCAGTCTGGTGGCCTCAATGTGGTCTGCGGCGGTGTTGGAGCCCGCCTTGCCGGGCCGCAACAGGCCCACGACCGGCTCGCCGGACCTGCCGCGGCCGTGGTCGACGAATCCAATCAGTGAGGTCTTTCAGCGCTGCCGCTCCAGGGTGAGGACGGCCGCGGAGATTGACGACATTCGATTGGGGCTGCACCGGGATCGGCGGAAGATGCGCCAGGACTTCAAGCGGGCGACGCCGCGCTCGACCGGTGCACGCGCCGCCGACAGCGCGCGGTTGAGGGTCTGCTGGGTCGGCGTGAGGTCACGGTCCGGCGGGCGTCTGAGGGGTGTCGTCACCCACGGGCCAGCTCCCATGTAGGCGCGGTCGGCGAGGATGGGAACGCCCTGGCGCTCGCAGATCCGGATGATCCGGTGGCTGCGGGCCGCAGTCAGATCGTGGGCGCGGCCGGGCAGAGCAGGCGAGATCCATAGCTGCCGCCCGACCGGGTCGGTCACCACCTGCACGTTCACCCCGTGCCAGCGGTGCTTGTGGGAGTAGTCGGCCCGGCTGTCGCCGACCCGGTCGCACTCCGCGAGGGTGCCGTCGAGCAGGACGTAGTCCGGTTCCGCCTCGCGCAGGGCGCGCAGCAGGCCGGGTGCGCGGTCGGCGAGCAGGTCGACGACGGCCGTGGTGTAGGCGTGGGCGGTGCCGACGGAAATGCCGAAGCCGGCAGCAAGCTGGGCGAGGGTGTCGTGCCGGCGCAGGTACACCAGGCCGACCAGGGCACGCTGGTGCGGCGGGAGCCTGCAGCGGCGGTCACCCTCGCGGGTGACGATGAGCATGGTTACCCACTCGACCAGGCCGTGAGGCAGGTCGAGTGCGGCAGAATATGGAACCAACGCGGCTCCTGTGCCTGCGGGTTGAGGCTTCGAACACCTCCCCCAACGGCACGGGAGCCTCGTGCGTCGCGGGCATCGACACTGTCACCCGTTCAGGGCCACGCTGAAAAACCTCACTGTCTTCTCCAGGGTTTTAGGCGGTGTGTGAGTCGTAGAACGCCCGGTTCCGGGCGACGAAGCTTTCGACATCGAGGGGGTCGGTGCCGCCGATCGTCTTCACGAGGTCGTTCGTGCCGGCGAAGATGCCGTTGCGGTAGTCGACCGCGACGGCGAGAAGGTGCTGGATCAGGTGCTCCGGCGCTCCGCGGTTTTCGAGGATGGTCCTGAACTCGTCGAGACTGATGGGTACGTAGGTGACCTGACGGCCGAGCGCCTGCGACATCTTCTCGGCGATCTCGTAGTGGTTGAGCTCCACCGGCCCGTAGAGGGGGTAGATCTTGCCGGCGTGGGGGGCGGGGTCCTCCAGGATGGCCGCGATCACCCTTGCCTGGTCGCTTTCGGCGATCGGCGCATGGCGTCCGTCGGCGAAGGGCAGCCGCAGTTCGCCGGTCCCGTCGGCCCAGGTATCGATCAGCCATTGGGCGAAGAAGGTCGGACGGATGTGGGTGACGGCCACCGGGAAGCGGTCCAGCACACGCTCGGCGACCCAGTGCTGGCGTGCTGCGTTGCTGGCGGATTCACGGCGGGCGGAGATCTGCGACATGTTCACGATCGCCTGCACCCCGTTCTCCTCCGCCGCCAGGGCCACGTTCGCCGTGGCGTCCATCAGGCCGGGAAGGATGGGGTAGGTGAAGTACAGCGCGTCGATCCCCTTCGTCGCCTCCGCCAGGGAGTTGAGGTCGAAAACGTCGCCCTCCACGATCTGCGCCCCGAGGCCGGCAAGCCTGTCGGAGCGCGCGTCGACGCGGCGGACGAGCGCGCGGACCCGGTGGCCGCGCTGAAGCAGCAGTTCGGCGGTGTGGCCACCGGTCTTGCCGGTGGCCCCGATCACGAGCAGATTGCGATCCATGATGATGTTTCCGTTTCTGGAGAAGTACCGGTGTAGGGGGTGAGTCCTTTGAGTGGGCGCCGCACGGGCTCAGTGGGAGGTTGTGCGATGTCCGTCGGGCAGGCGGAACAGTTCGAAGAACAGCCGGGCGGCGTCAGGCTCGCCGTGCACGACGAGTCGCCCTGAGGCCACCGCGTCGTCGACGGCGGCCTGCCCCTTCGCGAGGGCGTAGAACGTTTCCTTGTCGCAGATCAGGCGCAGACCGGGCTTCAGCGGCGCCGGGCCGGTCTCCACCCGTACCCGCTCGCCGTCGCCCTGCAGCCACAGCGTCTCCTCGCCGACCACCAACTCGGTGAGCGTGTCGAAGCGCGCCGCCTCTGCCGTAGCCGTGAGGCGCATCGCCACCACGGACCAGGCGGCGCGATCGGTGTAGCTGGGCGGCGGGTCTCCCAGACCTGCGCCCCACTCGGCGAGGCCGGCGAGGACCGGCATCAACGCTTGGCCCCGGCCGGTCAGTTCATAGGCGGCTACGCGGCCCGGACCCGGCAGCGTGGTGCGACGCAGCACGTCATGCTGTTCGAGGTGTTTGAGACGTGCGGCCAAGAGGCTGGTTCCCATGCCCGGCAGGGCCGATAGAAGGTCCCCGTAGCGGCGGGGGCCCAGGGCAAGCTCCCGCACGATCAGCAGCGTCCATCTCTCACCCAGCACGTCAAGCGAGCGGGCGATGAAACAGGTCTGTTCATAGGAGCGGCTCATCGTGCCACCCCGGCCGGCGACGTCACCGGGCATGCGGAGGGCATTGCCACCTGGTCGGCTACCGGTGCGGACAGGCTCATTTGGCCCAGCAAGCCAGGGATGACCCGCTGTACTTGCACCCGCTGGATGTCGGGTTCGCCGTCGCGCCGGCCCGCGGGCTCGGACTCGGTCATCCGGGTGGCAGTGCGGAGTGCTTCGGTGCTGTCTGCTACGCCGTCCACCAGATAGAAGTGCTCAATGATCACTCCCACCCCAGAGCGGCGGCGGAATCCGACCATCCACTTATTGTCACTCATGGACCTTCTCCTTCCTGGTCGCGCTCACACGCCTGGCAGCGGTGCACTACTTCGAGAACATGTTGTTGTTGCTACTTGTTTTAGAACTGTCAGGGCTTCCAGAGTCTTCCCGGTATGGCAGAAAAATTTCGGTCTGCTCCACAGCCAGGCGGAAGCGAGGGCGTTTGCGGCGTCGGCGAACCCCCCGGTGGGTCGACTCCTACATCGTCTCGCAGGACATGCTGCGCGGCGGCTGCACGTTCGGCTCTCGGGCCGCCGAGGTCGTAAAGACCGAGCCCGCGCACCGGGACGCGGTGGCCGTCGGCTTCGAGCGGTGGCAGCGGCTGTTCAAGTGCGGCCTGAGCATGATGCGCGAGCGCGGTGAGCTGCGGCCGGAGGCCGACCCGGCCGCGCTCGCCCACCTGCTCACCGCCGCGTTCCAGGGCGGAGCACTGCTGGACCAAGCGGCCGGCGACTCCACACCTCTGCGCGACGCGCTGTACGGGGGCCCTGGCCTACGTCGAGTCATTCGCCGCGGAACGCTGACCGCACCGAGTACGGGCCCCCGGTGACGCTCAGGAAGCGCCGGAGACGACCGGACCCGGGCTGGGCGCCCACCGGGACCGCGCCTGTGCGGTGAGCGGGAGTCCGGCGAACGCTTGATCGGCGACGCGTTCCAGCGCGGCCGTGCCGGACCCGGCCCTGGCCAGTACTTCCATGCCCCGGTTGACCGCCATGAGCAGGTGGCTGACCCCCTGGGCGTCCGCCTCGGGATCGAGGTCGCCATGGCGCTGCGCAGCCCGAACGCACCCGATCACTGAACTCTCGATGCTCCCGAGGGCCTGCCTCACCCGCGCACCAGCCTGCGGATCATGGTCGACTCCCTCGACGACGAAGCCGGTCACCATGCAGCCGAGCCCGTCCGGATCCTCGTGCACGAACCGCGCCGACTTCACGAGATACTCGTGCAGCCGCTCCAGCGCGGTGTCATCGGGACCTTCGAGTACGGCCGCCCACGTCGCCTCGGTGCGGCCGCAGTACGTCTCCAGCGTCCGCAGGTACAGCGAGCTCTTGTCGCCGAAGGCGGCGTAGAGGCTGCCACGGCCCAACCCGGCGACCTTGGCGATGTCGTCGACGCTGGTGCCGGCGTATCCGGTACGGCGGAACTGTCGCTCGACGGCCTGTACGACCTTGTCCCTGTCGAATCCTGGTGGGCGCCCCATGACGGCCAGCCTACAGGCCGCACAAGCGTTCTTGACATTCCGTTCCACAAGTTTCTACGGTTCATGACAGCTCGGTCCGGAACCTGGCGTCCGTTGTTCAGGGCATCCCGCGAATTCCGCATACGGATGAGACGCATGTCCTCGCACCGCAACGCTGTCGCAGCACGAAGCGGCCGGACAGCGACCGACGTCGTCACCCCTGGTCTGGTGTCCGGACTCACTTTGGGGGTGGAGGGCAGCGGACGTGTCGTGAGCCGCACCCTATGACGACACCGTGATCATCCCGGGTTACGACGACATCGACGCGACGCCGGCGGCCGGCATCCTGAGGACGCTGCGGGCGGCTCACGCCCGAGGCGCCCGGCTCGTCTCCGTCTGCACCGGAGCCTTCGTCCTCGCCGCGGCCGGACTGCTCGACGGACGCCCGGCCACCACGCACTGGCGGCACGCCGAGCAGTTGCGAATGCGCTACCCGCACGTCAACGTCCTGCCGAACCAGCTCTACGTGGACGATGGTGACATCCTCACGTCCGCCGGCGTCACGGCAGGAATCGACCTGTGCCTGCATCTGATCCGCACCGACCTGGGCGCGGCGGCGGCGAACACCCGGGCACGGGATCTCGTCGCGCCGCCACGGCGGCAGGGAAGCCAGGCCCAATTCATCGAACAGTTCCGTCCCCAAGCCGACGGCGACGAACTCGCTCCGCTGCGGGAGTGGATGCTCGACAACCTCGCAGACCCGCTCACCGTCGACGATCTCGCAGAACAGGCCCATATGTCCCGGCGGACCTTCATTCGCCGCTTCCGCGAGGAGACCGGCACCACGCCGATGGCGTGGCTGACCGACGCACGCATCGACCGGGCGCGCGAACTGCTGGAGGCAAGTTCCGTGCCGGTGGAACAAGTGGGCCGCCTCGCCGGCCTCGGTGCCCCCGCCTCCCTGCGGGCCGTCTTCCACCGGCATCTCGGCACCTCACCCCAGGAGTACCGAACCCAGTTCCGCCACAAGGCATAGTCGGCACCTGCCTCGCCCTTCCCGTGCGTTCTTGACATTCCGTTCCACAACTCCATACGGTTCCTGACAGATCAGTCCAGAATCCTGGTGACCGTTGCTCACGGCATCCTGCGCATCTCGCAGAACGGAAGAGACGCATGTCCTCGCAAGATCAGATGACCCCTCCACGAACCCAGAGAGGAGGCCGGGACAACGACCCGAACCACGCCTCCGGAATCCTCCCGTGCCGGCTCCTCTTCGGGTTCAGCGCCGGCCTGGCGCTCCCGACCGCCGCCTCCTCCGCCACAGTCGGTCCGCGCCGTGAACGCGCCGGTACGGGCGGCTCCATCGTGACCATGCCGACGCGGATCGGTTCGGTCGTCGGCATCGGCATCCTGGTCACCATGCTCGCCACCGCCTCCGGCGGAGCCTCTCTGGAGACGTACCGACCGGCCTGGCTGGCCACAATGGCTCTCATGGCTGCCGCGGCCGTGGTGTCGCTGGGCGTGTCGCTGAATGGGGCGGTGACGGTCCGATGACGGCCTCCGTTCCTGTTCAGGCTTCCCGCACCGCGGCCGCCAGCGGCGGGCGGTCCCGCTGGCTCGGCCTGCTGGTGGTCTGCCTCGGCGTCATGATGGCCTTCGTCGACGTCACCTCCACCATCTCGGCTCTGGGCGACATTCAGAGCGACCTCCACGTCACCGCCAGCACGCTGGTATGGATCACCAGTGCGTACAGCCTCGCCGTCGTCAGCTTCGTGATGTCCGCCGGAACCTTCGGCGACCTCGTGGGGCGTCGCCGCGTATTCAGCCTCGGTGCCGCCGTCTTCCTGGCCGGCAGCGTGCTCGCCGTCGTCGCCGACAGCGCCGGCATGCTCATCACCGCCCAGGCGATCGCGGGCCTCGGCGGCTCGGCCGTACTGCCGACGAGCCTGGCGATCGTCAGTGCCACCTTCACCGACCCGCACGAGCGCACGGCCGCGATCGGCATCTGGGCCGCGTGCTCCGGAGTGGGCCTGGCCATCGGGCCGATCCTCGCCGGAGCCCTGCTCGAACACTTCTCCTGGCACGCCGTCTACATCGCCAACCTCGTCATCGCCGGCACCGCTCTCCTCCTGGCCCCGGTCTTCGTGACCGAGTCCAGACACCCCACGCGCAGGCTCGATCTCGCGGGCCTTGTTCTGGGCACGGTGATGACGGCCTCGGCCACCTACGCGATCATTCAGGGCGGCGCCACGGGATACACCGAGGCACCGATCGTCAGCATGTATGCGGTCTTCGCCGTGTCCCTGTTCCTGTTCGTACGCGTGGAACTCCGTCACCCCGACCCCATGCTGGACCTGAGGCTCTTTCGGAGCGCTTCCTTCTCGGCTGTCATGGGCGTGGCCGCTGTCAGCGTCTTCGGACTGGTCGGTGTCGCCCTGCTCAGCGTGCTCTACATGGAACGCGTGGGACAGACCAGCCCCCTCGACGTCGGCGTGCGCCTGCTGCCGCTGTTCGGGACGTTCCTCCTGGTCACGGTAGTGGCCGCCCGGGTGCTGGTACACCGGGTCGGCCTCACCCCCTTGATCACCGCGGGCCTCGTCCTCATCGGAGCCGGGTCCCTCGCGCTGCTCGCGACCGACGCCTCGGGACGGTACGGGGCGATGTGGCCGGGACTGCTCGTGGCGGGCATCGGAGCGGGCCTGCTGACAGCGCCTTCAACGGCTGCCGCAGTCAATAGTGTCCCGCCACAGCAGGAGGGGATGGCGGCAGCGGCGGTGAACATGGCTCGTCAGCTGGGAACGGTGCTCGGCCCCAGTGTCCTCGGAACCGTCGTCACCAGTCACTTCCCCCGGAAGCTGCATGACCGTCTCGTCGATGCAGGCATCCCATCGCCGCAGGCGGACAGGATCGTGGATGGCACGTCACACGGCGGCGGCGCGACAGGCCTCCCCGCGTCCCTCGCTCGCGTGGTGGGAACCGCGGTACCGAGGGCGTTCACCGACGCCGTGCACCTGGGCAACGCCATAGGCGGAGTCGTACTGATCGTCATGGCCGTGCCTGCGGCGCTGTTCGTCCGCCACAAGGTTCACAGTTCCCGGACATCCGCCGAAGCGTAAGCGGTACGTCAACGGGACGGTGCGAGGCGCCCACAGGCCTTCCGGCCGAACAACGTCCCCCGAGGCAGCCGGTGTTGATGGCTGAGTACAACCATCAACACCGGCACCGCCCGCAAACCGGGCACCGGTCAAACGCAGGGCCGAACCTCCGGGCGACGCCGCGATCAACCGCCGGCCCAGCTCAATCCAGATTCAAACCGTGCGCCTGACGCCCCGCGTCAGGGTGCGCGCGAAAGGGAGACACCGACATGGCTAAATTCCTGCTCAGCATCCACGTGCTGGCGGCGATCCTGCTCATCGGACCGGTCACCATTGCGGCGAGCTTGTTCCCGCGTTTCGCGCGCCAGGCACTGACCGACGGACCCGAGCAGCAGTCGGCCAAGGGCTCGGTCCGACTGCTGCACCGCATCTGCCGGGTCTACGCAGTGGTCGGCGTCTCCGTCCCGGTCTTCGGTATCGGCACCGCCCAGGTGATGGGCGTCATGGGCAGCGCCTGGCTCATCGCCTCCATGGCGCTGACCGCGGTGGCCGCCGTCCTGCTGGGCATCGCGGTGCTCGGTACCCAGGACAACGTGGTCACCCAGCTCGACAAGCCCGACCAGACGTCGACCGCCGCGGATTCCCTGATCGCCCGGTTGCCCCGCCTGTCGATGATCACTGGCCTGTTCGCCCTCACCTGGCTGATCGTCGTGGTCCTGATGATCGTCCGACCCGACTCGACGACAGGCGCATAACGACTCGACCACCGCAGTGAACCCCGTGCCCTGCCATTGACTGTTGACGTGGTCGTGCTGTCAACAGCGTGCGGTGCGCCCCAGGGCAAACGGAACTGACCTCAGAAGGAGGGCGGCGCCTTCCACGGGTGAGAGCCCCCGAAATCGGACAACGGACAGGACCAAAACCCTGTCCATCCGTTGATCTTGCGTGGGTATCCTCGGCTTCAGCCGGGGAGGGAAACGCATCCTCGGCCCGGAGGCGCGCAGCGCCGGAGTGCGCTCCGCC